>NZ_JBIBKS010000001.1:302762-356236 GCF_042959345.1 Streptomyces sp. NPDC007905
CGCCGTCTCACAGGGCCTTGCGCGGGGAACCTCGCGCCGTCTCACAGGGCCTTGCGCGGGGAACCTCGCGCCGTCTCACAGGGCCTTGCGCGGGGAACCTCGCGCCGTCTCACAGGGCCTTGCGCGGGGAGCCTCGCGCCGTCTCACAGGGCCTTGCGCCGCACCAGCAGGGCCAGCACCAGCAGGCCCGGGAGCAGCGGCAGCCATACGGTCAGCAGCCGGTAGCCGAGGACGGCGGAGGCGGCCGTCGCCGCGGGTGCGCCGGAGACCGTCAGTCCGAGGGCGAGGGCGGCGTCCAGGGAGCCGAGCCCGCCCGGAGTGGGCAGCAGGGCGGCCGCACCGCTGGCGGCGAGATACAGCAGGGCCACCTGGAGCGGGGCCAGAGGCAGTTCGACGGCCTGTCCGACGGCGATGAGGACCAGGCAGTGCAGGGCCGCGAAGGTGAGCGAGCCGCCCCAGAGGGCGGCCGCGCGGGCGGGGCAGGCGTGCACGGCGCGGATGTCGGGCAGGACGGCCGCCAGCGCCCGGCGGCAGCGCGGGCGCAGCGGACCGGTCAGGAGCACGGCGAGCAGGGCGGCGGCGCCGAGGACGGCGGCGAGCGCGGAGGGCGAGACGTGCGGGACGCGCAGCAGGCCCGGGCAGAGCGGCGCGAGCACCGCGATCAGGGCGAGGCGGACCACGGCGCCGGCGGTGGCCTTGACGGCGAGCGCGCCGGCCGAGCGGCCCGCCGGCAGCCCGCAGCGCATCAGGAAGCGCAGGTTCACCGCGCCGGCGCCGAGCCCGGCGGGGAGCAGGTGGTTGGCGGCGGAGGCGGCGAACTGGGCGGCGACCAGCCGCGATCCGGGCAGGCGCCGGGCGACCGCGCCCTGCTGGGCGAGCGCCGAGGCCGCCCAGGTGCTCACGGCCGCCGCCGCGCCGACGAGCAGCCACCCCTGGTCGGCCACGGCCAGCCGCAGCGCCCCGGTCTCCACCGCCGGCCAGTGCCGCCGGGCCAGGTAGGCCGCGCCCGGCAGGACGGCGAGGCAGACCAGGCTGGGCCAGTAGGCCCGGCGGCGGCCGATGGTGGCGGCGAGGCCCACCGGGGACGTCACGAGGGCCGGTGCGGGCACGTCATGGGCGGCCTCCGGTACGGCGTGCTGGGTCATCGGCCGTCTCCCCCGCGTCTGCCTCGGCACCAGGTCATGAACCGGCCTCCGGTACGGCGTAATAGAGGCGCAGTCCGTCGAGCGGCACGGACGGCCAGCGCCGGGCGTACCCGGGTGGCCGGGAGCCCGCGGGCACCAGGGTGGCGACCGGGGTGTGACGCGCGGTGCGGGCGATGTCCTGTGCCGTGCTGTTGGCGTTGTGCCCGTTGGTGGCGGCCGAGGAACAGCCGGCGTAGAACGCCACCGGGATGGCCTCATGCCCGGTGAGCAGACAGGGCGGGCGGACGCCGAGCCCGTGGAGGGTGGCCGCGGTGCGGGACCAGTCGCGGTGGGCGGCGGTGGTGCGGGCCACGGTGGGCACCAGGACGGCGAGTTGTACGGCGAGGTGGGCCGCGAGTCCGAGCGCCACCAGCGTCAGGGCCACCGGCCGGCGGGCCCGGGCCGGCGCGGTCACCAGGTGGACGAGCGCACCGGCGACGGGGATCGCCGACAGGGCGTAGGCGGGGAGCAGGAAGCGGGGCGCCGCGTAACCGATCATGAACAGGTAGGGGATGGCGGCCGTCGCCGCGCAGGCGAGCGGGAGCAGTGTGGGCGCCGTGCGCCGGGCCCGGACCGCGACCACCAGGCCGAGCACGGCGAACACCGGCAGGACGAACCACCAGGCGGTGACCGCCGGGTGGGGCAGCGCTCCCGTGCACGGGCGGCACAGCGCCCGCCCGCCCAGACTGCGCACCTGGTCGACGACGGCGAAGTGGAAGCCGAGCCCGCCCTGGATCGCCGAGGCGTCGGACAGGCGGCGGGCGAGACCGCCGTAGTCGACGTACGCCTCGATCACCCACTCGGCCGCCCCGGCGGCGAGCCCGGCGAGCAGGACGAGCGGGGGCCGCCAGGGGCGGCGCAGCAGGCCGAGGACGAGGAGCGGCACAGTGACCCAGACGGCGTCCACGGGCCGCATCCACGCCATCAGCGCCCCGCTCGCGGCCAGACCCCACAGCGCGGCCCGGTCGGCACGGTCGGCCCTGGCGCGCAGGAAGCAGGCCACGGCCGTCAGGGCGCCCACGGCCACCCAGTAGTTGGGCATGGCCTGGGGGCCGTAGAACAGGGTCACCCACAGGGAGGCGAACAGGGCGCCGGCGAGGGCGAGCACGCGGACCGGGAACAGGCCCCGCCAGGCGCGCAGGGCCAGGAACAGCGCGAGGCCGGACAGGACGGCGAGGTAGACCCGCAGCAGCGCCGTCGAGGAGGACCAGGCGGCGACGGGTGCGACCAGCAGGGAGACACCTCGCGCGCGGGGTGCGCTGAAGAAGGCCGCGGGAATGTGTCCGCTGACCTGGCTGACGTACACCGTCTCGTCCCAGCCGAGGCCCATGCCGGGCCGGACGAGGAGCAGTTGGGCCAGGGTGAAGGCGGCCGCGACGGCCGCGAGCGGCCGCATGGCGCGATTGGGTACGGTGCCTGCGGACGCGCGGCGCGCGCGCTCGCGCCGGGCCGCGTCGACCGCGGCGTGCGCGCTGCCGGCCATGATCACTCCTCTGTTCCTTCTGTTCCTGCGGCTGGTAGGGGCGCTGTCACCCTACAGCCTGTAGGGCAGGGGGCGAGAGTCGGGAAAACACGGTCAAACTAACGCGGATTCCGGGCCCCGGCAGGGCGAACAGGCCCACCGGGCCCGCGGCCCTACGCGCTGTAAGGTTGGGGCATGGCTGGCACAGGGGCCCGTGGCAGGGCGGAGCGGCGCAGCGCCGGGGCGCTGGAGAGCGAGGTGCTGGCCGCCCTCTGGGCCACCGATCGGCCGCTGACCCCGGCGGAGATCCAGGCCGAGATCGGTGGCGGGCTGGCCTACAACACCGTGCACACCATCCTCAAACGCCTGTACGACAAGGGGCTGGTGCTGCGGGACGCCGACGGCCGGCGCGGCGCGTACCGGCCGGCGAAGAACGCGGCCGAGCTGACCGCCGAGGCGATGCACGAGGCCCTGGACCGGGGGCCGGATCCGATCGCCGTGCTCCAGCAGTTCGTGACCGGCCTGAGCCCCGAGGAGGAGCGGGCACTGCGCGAGTTGCTCGCCGGAGGCGGCGCATGAGGTTCGACGTGTACACCCCGCTGGTGCTGTCGCTGCTGCTGTCCGTCGTCGCCCCGGTGATCGGCGGCCGGGTCGCCCCGGCGCTCGCGGCACGCGTGCTGACATCGGCGGCCGTGCTCACGGCGGCGGCCACGACCTGGTCCTTGGTGCTGCTGGTGACCGCGCTGCTCGGGGACGCGCCGCCGGTGGTGCGCGAGGCGCGGGAGGACGGGCATCGGCTGGCGGATCCGGTGCCGGTGGTGATCGGGATCGCCGCCGGTGTGGCGCTGGCCGTGGTGGCCCGGCGGGTGTGCCGGGCGGTGCGCGCCGAGCGGTGCACCCGCCGGGCGCTGCAGCGGCTGTGCGCCGGCCAGCCCGCCGACACGGAGCTGATCGTCGCCGCCTCCAAGGTGCCCCAGGCGTTCGCGATTCCCGGTCGGCCGGGCCGGATCCTGGTCACCTCCGCGATGCTGAGCGCGCTGGAGCCGCCCGAGCGGCGGGTGCTGCTGGCCCATGAGCGCGCGCACCTGGCCCACCGGCACGGGCCGCTGGTGACGGCGGCCACGCTCGCGGCCGCGGCCAACCCGCTGCTCACCCCGGTCCGTTCGGCTGTCGTCTTCCTGGTGGAGCGCTGGGCCGACGAGCAGGCGGCGGCAGTCGTCGGGGACCGGCGGACCGCCGCCCGCGCGCTGGCCCGGGCCGCGCTGAGCGCGGGCCGGGCCCGCCCGGCGTGCCCCCTGAACTTCACCGAGCGCGCCGTCACCCGCCGCATCGCGGCGCTCCAGACGAGCCCGCCGCCACGCCTGTGGCCGGCCGCGGCGGCCGTCCTCGCCCTGGGCGCGCTCCCGGCCCTGCTCGCCGCCGACGCGACGGACGATCTGCTCGGTCTGCTGTCCGGCGTGCTGACCTGACCTCAGCCGGTGTTCGGTGCCCGGTGCGGGGGCTGCTCGGGCGCGGGGCGTGGGGCGACCGGTGGCACCGCGCGTGCGGCGGGCTCGTCGGTGCTCACCATGAGGGGCTCCCCGTGGTGGTGCAGCGTGAGCGGCGGCCCGTCGAGGAGCGTGTACGTCGCCTTGTCCGCGCCGATCTCCACCTTGAGGCGGCGGCCGCGGAACTGGAGGTTGAAGGCCAGGCGGCGCAGCCGCTCGGGGAGGCGGGGTGCGAAGCGCAGTCCGGCGCCGTCGCGGCGCAGCCCGCCGAAGCCGGCGACCAGGGCCATCCAGGTCCCGGCGAGGGAGGCGATGTGCAGTCCGTCGCGGGTGTTGTGCTCCAGGTCCTGCAGGTCCATCAGGGCCGCCTCGGCCGTGTAGGCGTAGGCGAGGTGCAGATGGCCGGCCTGGGCGGCGATGACGGCCTGGCAGCAGGCGGACAGCGAGGAGTCGCGTACGGTCAGCGGCTCGTAGTAGGCGAAGTTGCGGGCGATCTGCTCGTCGTCGAAGAAGGAGCCGCACGTGTACATGGCCAGGACCAGGTCGGCCTGTTTGACGACCTGTTTGCGGTAGAGGTCGAAGTAGGGGAAGTTCAGCAGCAGCGGGTACTGGTCGGGGCGGGTGCCGGCGAAGTCCCAGCGCTGGTAGCGGGTGAAACCGGCGTGTTGCTCGTGCACGCCGAGTTCCTTGTTGTAGGGGATGTGCACGGCCTCGGCGGCGTCCCGCCAGGCCGCGCTCTCCTCCTCGTCCACCCCCAGGCGCTCCGCCTCGCGCGGATGGCGCTGGACGGCGTCGGCGGCGGCGAGCAGGTTCTGGCGGGCCATCAGGTTGGTGTAGGTGTTGTCGTCGGCGACCGCGCTGTACTCGTCGGGTCCGGTCACGCCGTCGATGTGGAAGACGCCGCGGTGGTCGTGGTGGCCCAGCGAGCGCCACAGGCGGGCCGTCTCCACCAGCAGTTCCACCCCCACCTCCCGCTCGAACGCGGTGTCGGCGGTGGCCTCGACGTAACGGACGACCGCGTCGGCTATGTCGGCGTTCACATGGAAGGCCGCGGTGCCCGCCGGCCAGTACGCCGAGCCCTCCGCGCCCTGGATGGTCCGCCAGGGGAACGCGGCCCCGCCGAGGCCCAGTTGGGCCGCGCGCTCGCGTGCCTCGTCCAGAGTGTTGTACCGCCAGCGCAGCGCCTCGGCGACCGCCTGCGGAGCGGTGTGGGTGAGCACCGGCAGCACGAACGTCTCGGTGTCCCAGAAGGCGTGCCCGTCATAACCGGAGCCGGTCAGCCCTTTGGCGGGTATCGCCCGCTGTTCGGCGCGCGCCCCGGCCTGCAGCACATGGAAGAGGGCGAACCGTACGGCCTGCTGGATCTCCTCGTCGCCGTCCACCTCGACGTCCGCACGGGCCCAGAAGTCCTCCAGATGGGCCCGCTGGTCCTCCAGCAGGCCCTGCCAGCCGTCGTGCGCGGCAGCCGCGAGAGCCGCGTCCACCTGATCGGCCATCGCCGGCAGCGAGCGGGCACCGGACCAGCCATGGGCGACCAGCTTCTCCACCCGCAGCGTCTGACCGGGCTCCAGCACCGAGGTGACGGTGAGCCGGGCGACGTCGGTGCCGCTCTCGCTGTGGGTCGTGGTGCGCTCCGGTCCGGCGACCACGTGATCGGCGGCGACCGCCACCCGCAGGCCGCTGCGCCGGGTACGGTGCACCAGCCGCAGCCGGTTGCCGGAGGCGAAGTGGTCCTCCTGCTCCAGCGGCGACTGCAGGGCGATCGCCGCGCGCGGGTCACCGTTCGACCCGGGCAGCTGCTCGTTGGCGACCAGCTCCGACTGGATCACCACCCGGCTGCGGCTGCCGACGGCCTCCACCTCGTACGCCACCGCGGCCACCGCCCGCTGGGTCAGTGACACCAGTCGCGTCGAACGCACCCGCACCGTCGACCCCGCGGGCGACGTCCACTCGCACGTCCGCTCCAGCACCCCGCGACGCAGGTCCAGGACCCGCTCGTGAGTGACGAGCCGGCCGTAGCGCAGATCGAACGGCTCGTCGTCCACCAACAGCCGCAGCACCTTGCCGTTGGTGACGTTGATGACCGTCTGCCCCGACTCCGGATAGCCGTAGCCGGCCTCCGCGTACGGCAACGGGTGCACCTCGTGCACCCCGTTGAGGTAACTGCCCGGCAGACCGTGCGGCTCGCCCTCGTCCAGATTGCCACGCCAGCCGACATGACCGTTGGACAGCGCGAACACCGACTCGCTCTGCGCGAGCACGTCGAGATTCAGGTCCGTCTCGCGCACGGCCCACGGCTCGACCGTGTACGACCGGTGGGTGATCACTGCTTGCCTCCCAGCTCGGCGAGGTCCTTGACGACGACGCTCGCGCCGTGCGCGTACAGTGCCTCGGTCTGTCCGACGCGGTCGACACCGACGACGTATCCGAAGCCGCCCGCGCGGCCCGCGTCCATGCCGGCCAGCGCGTCCTCGAAGACGGCCGCCCGTTCAGGTTCCACACCCAGGTCCCGAGCGGCGGCCAGGAAGGTGTCGGGGTGCGGTTTGCCCGGCAGGTGCCGCTCGGCGGCGACCACACCGTCGATCCGTACGTCGAAGAAGTGCTCGGCACCGACGGCGCGCAGCACGTCACGGCAGTTGGCGCTGGAGGAGACGATCGCGGTGCCAAGTCCCTGCGCGCGGACGGCCTCCAGATAGCGCAGCGTGCCCTCGTAGGCCTCCACACCGCCGGTGCGGATCCGCTCCAGCAGCAGGTCGTTCTTGCGGTTGCCGAGGCCGTGCACGGTACGGGCGTCCGGTGGGTCGTCGGGGCCGCCCTCGGGCAGGTGGATGCCGCGCGAGGCGAGGAAGGAGCGGACCCCGTCGGCGCGCGGGCGTCCGTCGACGTACTCGTCGTAGTCGGCGATCTCGTCGAACGGCCGCGCCCCGGGGCCCTCGTACTCGCGCAGGAACGCGTCGAACGTCTCCTTCCAGGCGGCCGCGTGCACGACGGCCGTCCTGGTGACGACCCCGTCGAGGTCGAAGAGACAGGCCTGGATGGTGTCGGGCAGACCGAGCTGAGTCATACCCAGCACTGTTCCCCATGGGGCGCCGTCCAGTGGGTGGCGCACGCCACATGGGCCATACTTTCGCATCTCCACACCGCGCTCTCACCACACGGGCCGCTGGTGACACACTCTGCTGTGTGCCGCTGACCTTCGACGACCTCCTCATCCGTGCCCGCGCCCTCACCGCAGGCGGCCGGCGCGCGATCCTCGGGATCGCGGGCGGCCCGGGCGCGGGCAAGACGACCCTGGCCGAGCACCTGGTGCGCGCGCTCAACGGGGACGGCCCGCCCTGGGTGGCGCACGTGCCCATGGACGGTTTCCATCTGGCCGACGCCGAACTGGACCGGCTGGGCCGCCGGGACCGCAAGGGCGCGCCGGACACCTTTGACGCGGCGGGGTACGCCGCCCTGCTGCGGCGGCTGCGCGAGGAGACCGGCGAGGTGGTGTACGCGCCTTGCTTCGAGCGGGTGCTGGAACAGCCGCTCGCGGGCGCGATCCCGGTGCCGCCGGCCGCCCGGCTGGTCGTCACCGAGGGCAACTACCTTCTGCTGCAGGAGGGTTCGTGGGCCCGGGTGCGGGCGTGCCTGGACGAGGTGTGGTTCTGCGAGATCGACGAGCAGGAGCGGATCCGGCGCCTGGTCGCCCGGCACGAGGAGTTCGGCAAGGACCATGAGGCGGCCGCGGCCTGGGTGCTGGGGACGGACCAGTGCAACGCCGACCTGATCGCGACGACGCGGGACCGGGCGGACCTGGTCGTGCCGCCCGGCGCGCTGCCCTCGCCGTAGGGGGTCCCGGCATCGGGTGAGGGCGCCGGCCTGCGCCGGTGAACAGCCGGTGCTCACCCGCCCAGCGTCAGCTCGGGTTCGCCGTCCGCGTCGCCCCGGGATGCCCGAGCAGGGCGGTGAACGCCTCGGTGCGCACCGTCAGCCCCCGCTCGTCGCCGTCGAAGCCGGGCGCGAAGGGGCCGCCCGGGCCCGTACCGTACGGCGAACACGTGCAGTCCCTCCGGGGCGCCGGGCGCCGGGTCGGCCTCCAGCGCGGTGGAGGCCGACCAGGTGGCGCCGGCCCTCGTCGGGATTACCGTAGCCACGCGGGTCGGTCGCGAGCGCGAACGCCGCCTGTTGCTGGGTGAGTTCGGCGCGGGCGTCGAAGTGGTCCGGGCGCGGGTCCGCCGGATGCGTGAGGCGCAGCCCACCCGCTGAGGCGACCTCACCCTCGGCGGTACGACGCACCCGGTCGCCGTCGTCGGCGGCGTACGGCAGCCCGGACGTGCGAGCAGGGGGGACGGCTGGACCTGATCGCCGCGGCCGACGGCTACGGCGCCTTCGACTCCGACGTCACCGTCACCCTGTACCCGGCCACCGGCGGCCTCTCGGCGGCCTACCGCTGGCGCAACGGCATCGACGGCCACGGCGGACTCACCGAGCGGGGCACCGGCACGCTGACGCCGACCGGCCGCAACCGGTACACGGGTGGCACCGTGCTGGAGGCCGGCGCGCTGGTCGCGGGCTCGCGGGACGCCCCGGGCCACGGGGACGTGCGTCTCACGGGCGGCGCCCTGCGGGTCGGACAGCGGCTGCGGGTGCACGGGAGCTACGCCCAGGAGTCCGGCACGCCGGCGCACCCTGCGTGCGGGCCGCAAGGCGCCGCTGACCGTCCAGCGCCTCGCGGTGCTGGGCCGCTCGGCCGTGCCGTCGATGCGCTTCGACACCGAGCGGCCGCAGGCCGCGGGCAGCACGCTGCCGGTGCTCGACGTGCCGCGGCTGCGCGGGCAGTTCGACCGGGTCGAGGTGAACTCCGACGGGCTGCGGGCCGTACCGGTGTACACGGCAGAAGGTCTGTCGGTACGACTCGTGAAGCGGTGACCCCTCGGTGGCGGGAGCGGGTGCGACAGTAGGGCCATGATCCGGCCCCGGCTCGCCCCCGCCACCGCACGGCCGGTACCACCGCGGGGCGGATGATGGCGCGCGAACAGCAGACGGTCCCCACGGACCGGGCGGACCGGGCGGACCAGGCGGACCTCGCACCCGGGCCGCCCGGCGGCGACGGGCCCACGCGGACGTCGGCCCGGTCCCGCCCGTACGCCGGCCCGCGCGGCCGGCGGCGGTGGCTCGTGCCGCTCCTGGTGGCGCTGCTGCTGGCCCAGATGGCCGTCGCGATGGTCACCACGGCCGTGCAGCAGACGCCCACCATCGACGAACCCGTGTACGTGGCCACGGCCACCGACTATCTGCGCGAGCACCGGCTGCGCTACAACCCCGAGCACCCGCCGCTCGGCAAGCTGCTGATCGCGGCCGGGGTGGCAGCGGCCGACCCGCACTACGACCCGTCGTACGCCGGCACCCAGGGCGAGGTGGGCCGGCATCTGCTGTACGAGTCGGGCAACGATCCCTGGCGGCTGATGCTGTGGGCCCGGCTGCCGGTGATCACACTGACCCTGCTGTTCGGTCTTGTCGTGTTCGCGTTCGCCCGTGAGGTGGTGGGCCCGGCGGGCGGTCTTGTGGCGCTCGCGCTGTACGCCTTCTCCCCCGATGTGATCGCGCACGGCTCGCTGGCCACCCTGGACATGCCGGCGGCCGGGTTCGTGCTGACGTCCGCCTGGTCGCTGTGGCGGGCGCGGCACGCGCCCCGGCTGTGGCTGCCGCTCGCCGGGGCGGCCCTCGGGGCGGCCGTGGCGACCAAGATGAGCGCGCTGCCCGCGGTCCCTCTGGTGATGCTCCTCGCGGTGGTGTCGGTGTGGACGCCCCGGCACGATGCCGACCGGCGCCGGAAGGTGCTCCTGGGGCTGGCGGGGGCAGCGGTCGTGGCGCTGGTGGCCGTCGCCGTCGTCTGGGTCACGTACCTCGCGGTCGACCCCCGGCTGCGGTTCACGGCCGCCGAGCCGGTGCCGGCCGTGCACGGGCTGCGCGGGCGGCTGACCGACCTGCTGCCGCTGCCGCGCGCCTACCGGGACGGGATGCGGGTGCAGTTCGCTCTGGAGGACTACCCCTGGCAGGGGTACCTGTTCGGGCACCTGTACACCGGCTCGCACTGGTACTACCTGCCGGCCGCTCTGCTGGTGAAGACACCGCTCGGGCTGCTCGCGCTGGGCCCGGCCGGTGCCGTCGCCACCGTGGCGGTAAGCCGGCTGCGGGCCGCCGCGCCGTATCTGCTGCTGCCGCCCGCGGTGCTGCTGGCGGTGGCCATGACGGGTTCGCGGGACTTCGGGACGCGGTACGCGCTGTTCGTGCCGGTGTTCCTCGCGGTGACGGGAGCCGGTGTGCTCGCGTTGCGGTGGCGGTGGGCGCCGCTGCTGACGGGGCTGCTGGTGCTGTTCGTGGCGGTGAGTTCGCTGCGTACGTTCCCGTACTACCTGCCGTACGCCAACGAGGCGTTCGGCGGCCCGGCGCACACCCACCGGCTGCTGCACGACTCCAACGTGGACTGGGGTCAGGACCTGGGCCGGCTCGCCGACCGCCTGCGGCAGCGGTATCCCGGCGAGCGGGTGTGGCTGGTCTACAAGGGCAGCGGTGTGCCGCCGTACTACGGGATCGACGCTTCCGATCCACGCAAGGTGCCGCCGGACCGGGTGCACGGGCTGCTCGTCGTGTCGGACTCCGCGGCGGCCAAGGCGCGCGGCGAACTGGCCGAACTGATCGCCTCCAGCCGTGCGGTCGATCAGGTGGGCCATTCGATCACCCTGTACCGCCGGTGAGCCTGTCGGGCCGTCACACCCCTGGTGACCAGGGTCGGTGAGCTATGTTGAGTATTCGTGGCAGACAAAGGAGGCGAGCCGGTGCCCTCGCCGCAGCAGGCACGCGCCCAGGCATCAGCGATCACCTCGGGCAAGATCGCGCCGGAGGCCGGTGCCGCACCGACCTCCCAGCTCAGGGAGCTCTTCGACGGCCCCCGGCTGTCCCCGGGGCAGCGCCGCGTCGCCCAGTACCTGATCGAGCACATCACCGAGGCTGCGTTCCTGTCGATCACCGAGCTGGCGGACCGCGTCGGCGTCAGCCAGCCCTCTGTCACCCGCTTCGCCGCCGCCGTGGGCTTCAGCGGCTACCCGGCGCTGCGCGAGAAGCTCCAGTCGATCGCACTGAGCACGCTGGCCGGCGGACCGAGCGAGGAGGACCGCGCCAACGAACTCCAGGCGGCCGTCGACGCCGAGATCCAGAACCTGGAGAACCTGCGCCGCGACTTCGCCGACCCCGACCGGGTGATCCGGGTCGGCCGCGCGCTGTCCCGCTCCACCCCGCTGACCGTGCTGGGCCTGCGCATCTCCGTGTCGCTGGCCGAGTACTTCGGCTACGCGGCCCGCCGCATCCATCCCGATGTGCGGCTGGTCACGCGCGGCGGCAGCGTGGCCTACGACGCACTGCTGCAGTCCCGCGAGGCCGGCGGCACCTGGGTGCTGGCGTTCGCCATGCCCCGGCACGCGCAGGAGACGCTCACCGCGCTCCGGGTCGCGCGCGAGGCGGGCCTGAAGGTCGCGCTGATCACCGACCTGGCCCTCGGCCCGCTGGCCGACGAGGCCGACGTCACCTTCACCACCGGCGCCGGCTCCCGCCTGGTCTTCGACTCCTACGCCGCGCCCGGACTGCTGGCCTCTGCCCTGCTGCAGGCCATGACCGACGCCGATCCGGAGCGCACGCAGGCCCGGCTGGAGAAGTACGAACAGGTGGCGGATCAGCAGCAGTTCTTCCTCAGGGACTGAACTTTTCGCATTCGGGAGACCTTGCCGCAGATCCTCCTGCCGCAGGCCGCCCGCGCGAGGATCATTCGGTCCACGGGGATCATTCACCGCATATCTCGCATGAATGTTTTCATACGTCTTGCAAAGCGGTCGGCATATATAAATACTGCTCACGGATCGCGCCCGGCCCACTCCGGGCACCTTCCGCACCCGCCGATTCACCGCTCGCACACCGCCCCGAGAAAGCCGATGGACCGCCCATGCGCACGCAAGCACTCCTGCCGCGCCGGTCCGCTGTGCCCGGGGCTCCCGCACGGACATCCCAAGCCGCCGTTCCCTACCCACGTCGGCGCCCGGGATGTTCGGTGGCGCATCGCCCAGGCGATACGCCCGTGGCGGCCCCGGCCATCCCCTGGGCCGGGGCCGCCCCAACCGTCGGACCACCCTCACGACGCCGCACACCGGAAGCGATGATCATGCCCCTGACCACCACGCGCCTCAGCCCGGACTGGCCCTGCCAGGTCAAGACGCCGGGCAGCTACGACTGGGAACGCTCGGCGGCCAAGTGGCTGCGCGAACTGATCCCCGCCCGCTACGCCAGCTACCCCGCTCTGATCCGGCACCCCGTCCTGCTCGCCCGGCACGCCCAGCTCCAGGTCCAGCAGGAGATCCGGGTGGCGCGGACGGCGCTGCAGACCGCCCGGGCCGAGCTGCCCGTGCTCGGTCTGCCCGAAGCGGTCATCGAGCACACGATCAAGCTGTACGCGGCCGAGGTGCTGCAGCTTCAGCACATCGCGCGCAGTGTCCGCGCGGTCAGCGAGGCGCTGGCCGGACGCGGCACCGGCCGCTGAGGGCAGGCCCACGGCGCCTCCCCCGGCCTGCTCGGGGCACCGCCGCGGCCCGTCACGGCCTCGCGTCCGAGCCCTCCTGTCTCCCTGGTGAAGCCGGACGTGGCAGACGAGTGATCGGACGGCCCGACATGTGCAATGCTCATCGCGTGACGAGCGAGCCAGCGCCCTCTGCGGACCCCGGCGCCGGTGCCGATCTGGTGGCACTGGCCAAGGTCGTGGCCCGGCAGCGCGCCGAGATGGAGCGGCTGCGGGACCTGGCGGCGACCTCGGCCGTGCTGGAGCGGGCCAAGGGTGCGCTGATGGCGACGACCGGCTGCTCCCCCGACGCCGCGCACGAGGAGCTGATGCAGCGCGCCAAGGCCGGCAACCGCACGCTCCTGGAGGAGTGCTGGCTCACACTGGGCGGCCTGGTGCCACCGAAGGGGGCGGCTCCCGAACCCGAGGACGCGATACGCTCCACGGCCGCCGCCTGGGAGCCCGGGCCCGCCGGCACCCGCGACCTGGCGGACGTACTCGGCCATGTCGGCCGGGACCTGGTCGGGGTCGGCTCCCCGCAGGAGCTGGCCGGATGCCTGCTGGCACACCTGGCGCCCGAGGTGGGCGCGAACGCCGTGCTGCTGTACGAGCGGCTGCCCGGGGGCGGGCTCGAACTGATCGGGCACGCCGGGGTGAACGCCACGCTCGCCACCCAGTGGCACCATGTGCCGCCCCTGAGGGTCACCACGCTCGACGCCCTGACCACCGGCGAGCCGCGCTGGCTGGAGGACATCGCCACGGACCGGCAGCGCTACCTGCTCATCGGGGACCCGCCCGAGCGGTGGCTGTCGCGGGCCTGGCTGCCCATGCCCGCCGGGGACAGCGCGGGGGTGGCCCTCGGCGTGCTGCGCCGGCGGGACGGGCCGTTCGCACCGCGCGAGCGGGAACTGCTGCGGGCCGTGGCCCGGCTGTGCGCGGGCCGGTTGCGGGCCTTCGACGCCCCCCAGGAAGGCACCGACGAGGGCATCGCCCAGACCGTGCAGGCCGTCTTCGACGCCCTGCCGGGAGCGACGGTCCTGCTGACCCCGCTGCGCGCCGCCTCCGGCGTGGTGGAGGACTACCGCATCGACGCCGCCACCGCCGACGCGGTCGACGTGTTCGGTCGGGCCGGGCGGGACATGGTCGGCAAGCACATCCTGGAGAGCTATCCCTCCGTTGCGGGCGAGCCCCTGTGGCTCGGCTATCTGGACGCGCTCGACACAGGTGTGCCGTTCGAGAGCGAGCCGTTCGCCTACCAGGACGTGGCCGACGGAACGCTGGTGACCGCCACCTACTCGGTGCGAGCGGCGCCGCTGGGCGAGGGGCTGCTGGTGACCTGGCTGCGGCACGACCCCGCGGAGCGCCAGGAGCAACGCCTGTCCGACGTCCAGCGGCTCGGCAACCTCGGCTGGGCCAACTGGAACCTGGTCACCCAGGAGATCACCTGGTCCCCGCAGGCCTACGCCGTCCTCGGCCGCGACCCCGCGCACGGACCGGTCCGGCTGGAGCGGCTGCCGGACCTGGTGCTGCCCCAGGACGCCGGCCCCCTGGCCCACGCGATCGCCGAACTCGTCCGGCACGCTCGGCCGTTCGACGTGCCGTTCCGCGTCCAGGCGTCCGACGGCGTACGGCACCTGAGGATCGTCGCGGAGGCCGTGACGGAACCGGACGGCACCCCCGCCGACGTGCACGGCTTCATGCAGGACCTGACCGCGCAGCGCAGTGCCGAACTCGCCCTGGTGGAGAGCGAGCGCGCCATGCTGCTGCAGCGCGGGGTCCTGCAGGCCGAGCGGGCCCTGGCCGCCCGGCTGCAGCACGCACTGCTGCCACTGCCCAGCAAGCCGGTGCGGCTGGCCGGGCTGCGGATCGAAGTCGCCTACCTGCCCGCCCAGTCGGGCATCCACGTCGGCGGCGACTGGTTCAGCGCCATCGAACTGCCCGACGATGCGGCGCTGTTCGTGGTCGGCGACGTGGCGGGACACGGCATCGGCGCCGTGGCCACGATGGCCCAGCTCCGGTTCACCGCCAAGGGCATGGTGAGTACGGGCTCCTCGCTGACCGGAGCCCTCGCACGGCTGAACCAGCTGCTGCTGCACTCCCGGGACAGCCGGGCCACGGCCACCCTGATCCTCGCCCGCTACGACCCCAGCACCCATGTGCTGACCTGGGCCCAGGCCGGCCATCCGCCGCCGCTGCTGGTGCGCCGCGGCGAGGCGCGTTACCTCCAGCGACCGGGCGGCATGCTGCTCGGCGCGAGCGCGAGCCCGGTCTTCGAGTCGGCCGAGATCCGCCTGGAACCGGGCGACCGTCTGGTGCTGTACACCGACGGCCTGGTGGAGCGCCCCGGTGAGGGCCTCGACGCGGGCTTCGCCCGCTTGGCCGACGCGGTCCGCGCCCACGGCTGCGGCCGGCCGGGGTCCCTGGAGGCGCTGCTCGGCGCGATGCTGTCGGAGGAGCGGCGGGACGACGTGTGGGTGCTGGACATTCGGATGCCGCTGGAAGGGGAGTAGCCGGATCCCGCCCGTCGTCAGTCGGGATCCCGCCCGTCGTCAGTCCTCGTCGCGATGTCGCCAGTACCAGCAGACGCCGATGGTCAGGGCCAGCAGGAAGACGGCGGGCACTAGCAGGCCCGGGATGCGGGAGCCGGTCATCGGCGTGGCCTTCGGTCGTGGTGCGAGGTGCGCCCGGCGGGGCGACTGCCCATGGTGCGGCCCGGTGGCCGGACGTTCGTGGAGCTTTTCCGAGGTGTTGCCCGGTGTTCGAGCACGGGTCAGTCCACCGGGTGACCGGGATCGATCGGGAGCGCGTCGGACAGCCGCAGCAGCGGGCCGCCGGGCCCTTCGCCCCACTGCACCGGGTCGAGGACGAAGCCGACGTGGTCGCCGCCGTCGGTGCGGTGCAGGATGCCGCCGACGAACCAGGCCGCCGCGCCCGTCAGAACGGCCGCGCCGTGTGCCTCCCGCCAGTCCACCTGAGTGAACTTGTCGACCTCGTCGCCCGTCTCGCCGCCGAAGACCACCGCGAGGTCCCGCTGGTCGCGGGTGAGGAGGTGGACGGCGAGGCAGTGCGCGGCCCGGGCGACCCGGTAGGTGCGGTTGGCCTTGGACAGCCACACCGCGAACCTCAGCGGCCGGATGGAGCACTGCGAGGCGAAACCCACCAGACAGCCGGCCCGCTCACCGCCCGCCACGGCCGTGACCACGCACATCTCAGGATCGAGTCGATGGAAGAAGTCGTCCAGGTCCGTCATGCCGCTCAGCTCCCGTCCGCACCGTCACCGCACCCTCAGAGTGCCCCGGGAGGCGGAGCCGATGCACCGGGCCGGCGATCAGCCGCCACTGTCGAGGCTGGTGCGGGATTCCAGCGCGCGGCGGGTGTCGTCGCCGTAGACGCCGGTCTCGTCGCCGCTGATGCCGTACCAGAGCTGGAAGCGGGCCACGGCCGCAGTGAGGACGGCGTCGTATGTGCCGTCGGCCGAGCCGTCACGGTAGACGTCGGGGATGCGCAGCAGGCGCTGCTGCAGTTCGGTGACCTCGGGGCCGGTGTCGCCCTGGCGGAGGGTGCCGGCGCCGTCCGGGTCGGCGGCGGCGGTGGGAGTTGCCGGGGCGGGGGTGGCCGGGGCGGGGGTGGCCGGCGCCGTGGTGGCCGGCGCCGTGGTGGCGGGGTGGGAGGGCCGCACGGTCGCACTGGCCTCCTGGCGGCCCGGGAGCAGCAGGGCGCAGGCGAAGCCGACGAGTGCGGCAGCGCCGACGGCCACGGCGACGGCGGCGCGGCGCAGTCCGGGTCCGAAGCCGAAGGCACCGGGGGCGGAGTGGCCGGGGCCGGCCGGTGCCGTGCGCGGGGGCGTGGGGAACGGGGGCAGCTCCTGGGTCTCGTCCTCGGCGGCGTGGGGCGACCGGGTGGTGGCGGCGCCCGGTCGGGGTGGGCCGCCCAAGGATTCGTAGGTCTCCGGTTCCGGATACATCTCGCGCATCAGCTCCGCGAGGGCGTCGAAGCGGCGTAGTCGCAGGACGCGGACAGGTTCGAGGACCGGTCCCGGGTGCGGCTGTTCCGGGTCGGGCGGTGTCGGCACGCTGCTCTCCTTCCGTCCCATGCGGATGGGCGTCCGCGGTCCCCGGGCTGAGATACGGCGCGCACGGCGGTGCCGTTCACCCCCACCCACCGACTGCAAACGCTCGAAACGTTCAACTCGGACGGCGCGTGCGGCGCAGCGGATCGGCGTCAGGCCGGGACGAGCGCCTCCGGCGCCCCGTGGACGAACCGGCTCAGGGACGCCGTCAGCGCCGTGACGAAGGAGACCCGGGCCTCCTCGGGCAGGGCGTCAAGGGAGAGGTAGGGGTTGAGGTCCTCCAGCTCGACCAGCAGCAACTCACCGTCCAGGGCGCGGCAGGCGTCGACGCGCTGGATGCCGTGGCCGAGGCCGTTCCAGTCGATGAAGCGGCGGGCGAACTCGAGATCGGCGGCGGTGGCCGCGTACGGCTTCAGCTCCCAGCGGCGCTCCGGGTCGGGGGCGTACAGGGCGTACTGGAAGTCGTCGTCCACGAAGTAGAAGGACACCTCGTGGGCGAAGTCGACGCACGGCTGGATGAGGACGGAGCCGTCGGCGGGTCCGGTGAGCCGGCCGGCGGGCAGGATCCGCAGGCCGAGGGAGTCGGCGCCGAGCTTGGGCTTGACGACGTACCGCTCGGCCGTCGGCAGCAGGTGCAGGTCCTCGAGGCGATCGACGGTGGGAATGACCGGGAAGCCGGCGGCGCTGAGGTCGACCAGGTACTGCTTGCCGGCCATGTCCGCCTTGCCGGTGAGCGGGTTGTACACCCGCATCCCGCTGTCGAGCGCACGCGCGCGGAAGGCGTCGTACTCCTTCTGGTAGCCGAGGACGGGGCCGCTGTTGCGGACGACGACGGCGTCGTGCGCGTCCATCAGCGCCGCCGCGTCCAGCGGATGGCACAGGGCGAGGTCGAAGTGCTCGCGCAGCCGGGAGGTGAGGAAGATGTCCTCGTCGCAGTAGCGGCGCCCGCGGGCCGGGTACGCCAGGTCGGTGACGTAGAGGACGCGGGGGCGGACGGTGGGCATGCGGGTTCTCCTCGGGCGGGCCGACGGCGGCGCGGGGGCCGGTGGCGGCACTGGTGGAGAAAGGTTACGTCCCAGCGTGCGGGCGACTTCCGGCGGCCCTGCCCGTCAGGTGTCCGGGCCCTGCGGTCCGCCGCCCACAGGCCCATTCGATCGTTCCGGTGTTCGGGTCGAGGGTGGGAAAGCACTCAGTTCCCCGAGCGGGCATCGGCTGCTGCACTGAGTGTCATGAAACCGGGCCGGGTGCTACGTTCCCGTTCATGAGCTCCAGCAGCGCGGCATCGGCCGCGAAGCCGCCGATGCGGGACGCCCTGGTGGCGGCGGCCTTCCGGCTCTTCCTTGAACGCGGGTACGAGCAGACCACCGTGGACGACATCGTGGCGCTGGCCGGGGTCGGCCGGCGCTCGTTCTTCCGCTACTTCCCCTCGAAGGAGGACGTGGTCTTCCCCGACCACGAGCGCTGCCTGGCGGACATGACCGCCTTCCTCGCCGCGAGCGACGAGGCGGACGAGCCGGTGCGGCGGGCGTGCGACGCGGCCCGGCTGGTGCTGCGGATGTACGCCGAGAACCCGACCTTCTCCGTGCAGCGCTACCGGCTCACCAAGAAGGTGCCGGGGCTGCGCGCCTATGAGCTGTCGGTGGTGTGGCGCTACGAGCGCGCGCTCGCCGAGTATCTGCGCGAGCGGTTCGCGGGCCGGCCGGACGGGACGCTGCGCGCCGAAGTGATCGCGGCCGCGGTCGTCGCCGCGCACAACAACGCCCTGCGCTCCTGGCTGCGTTCGGACGGCAAGGGTGACGCGGGCGCGGCGGTGGACCATGCCCTGGGGCACGTCCAGGCCGCGTTCGACCGCTCGGCAACCGGGCACCCCGCCCCGGCCCACTCCAGGCCCGCCGCCTCCGGGTACGACACCGACCGGGCCGGGCACCCCGACGTCGAGGACCCCGGCGGCGAGCGCCCTGACGACGTGGTCGTCCTGGTCGCCCGCCGGGACGCACCACTGTGGCGGGTGGTGCAGGAGTTCGAGTCGGCGCTCGGCCGGCCCTGACCCCGACACGGGCCGGGAGCGCCCGCACAAAGACTCCGCAGATTCGGGGTACGGAGTGCCTTTACGAGTGACACTGAGTGCCATACTCTGTCGGCGTGCACGGTGGCACCGCGACCGCGCACACGCGTGCGCGGTTCACGCCGGGCGCGCGGGTTTCCGGCCGAGCGCAGGGAGTTGACCAGCGTGTACCACCACTCAGCAAGTACCTCGCATTCGGCGGCCGGATCCGCGGCGGGTGTCCTCGACCCCGTTGCCGCGGACTCCAGGGACGCCATCCACTTCCAGCGCTGCACCTGGTGCGGCACCGCGATGTACCACCGGCTGCTGTGTCCGGTGTGCCAGGGCAGCGAGCTGCGCACGGAGCGCAGCGAGGGCGTCGGGACGGTGCGCCACTCCACCGTGGTGCACCGCAACACGCCCGCGGCGCGGAATGTGTCGCTGATCGAGATGGCCGAGGGGTTCGTCGTACGGGGCCGGGTCATGGGTCCGCCCGTCGGCATCCACAGCGGGGACCGGGTACGGCTGTCCACGGCCAAGGACCCGGTACGCGGCGAACCGGTCTTCCAGCTGCTCGACGAGCCGTACCGGGCGTGGACCTGAGGACCCGTTGACCGCGGCCCTGCGGCCTGGGCGAAGATGCCTCCATGACCACGGCATGGGAATCGGAGCAGGTGAGCGCGGCCATCGCGGGTGAGCTTCGGCTCATGGACCCCCGGGTGCGCGCCTCGCGGGACCTGGCCCGGCGGTGGCTCGACCCGGAGTACCTCGAAGTCGGCGCGTCGGGCAGGCGCTGGACCCTGGAGGACATCCTCGCCGAACTGCCGGACATGGCGGGCAGCGCGGAGGACGGCCCCCGATACGAGCCCTCGGGGATCAAGGGCGTCCTCCTCGCCCCGGGTCTGGTGCATCTGACGTACGAGACGGTGCTCGAGGGCCGTCGCGCGCGCCGCAGTTCGCTGTGGCGCCGGCAGGACGAGGAGTCGGGCTGGCGGATGTACTACCACCAGGCCACCCCGGTCCCACCCGGCACCGAGTAGCCGGACCACCGGCAGGCGCGGGCCGAGAGGACAGGTCGATGTCCGTTCTCGGTTCCTCGGTGCACCCCGGCGGCGGGGCACGACGCCTGATCGACCCCGTGCCCGTAGGCCGTCGGACGACTCCGTGCCTGCGTGAGCCGGGCAGTTCGCAACCCTCCACCGTCATGCGGATGCGGCGCGAGCACGACGAGCAGGCCGCCGCGTCGGCGAGAACGTGATCACCCCTGCTTCGCGGCGGGTGTCTGCGCAAGGACTCCAGGACCTCGTCCGCCGGACCGCTGACCGTGCGATGTGATCGAACACTTGGCCTTCACAGGCAACCCACAGACTCTCCTTCCCGTCCTCCGGGGGCGAGGGGCGCCCGGGGCGCCCGGGACGGCCGGGACGCCCGAGGTCGGGGTCAGAGGAGGAACTGTGGTCCGTGCCCGGCGCATATGGGTCACCGCCGCCGCGCTGCTCGCGGTGGCGGGAGCGTCCCCAGGGTCGGCGATTGCCCAACCACCGTCACCAGCGGGGTCGTTAACTGCCAAGGCCGAACGGACACTGCCGCCCGGGTGGGGGATCACCGGCGGCCGGTCGGCGCCACAGCTGGTGTGGCGGTCGGACCGGAGGGTGCCCATGGGTGACGCGCGCGTCGAATTCCGTTCGGACGGGCGGCTGTTGGGCGTTCCGCAGCCGGCCGAGGACGGACGCACCTTCCGGTTGCGGCTCGACGGGCAGCGCCCCGGCGAGCTGCGGGGGCTGCAAGTCTGGTCCGGCGGGCGCCGGTTGGACGGCAAGGACGCCGCCCCGACCACGTCGGCGGGCCGGATGCCGGCGCCGCTGCCGGCCAACTCCGTGGATCCGGGCAAGCCGGGTTCGTACCGCACCAAGACGGGTGAGTACCGGCTCACGTCGGTCCGCCTGCCGGGCTTCTCCGCCCCGGTGGAGATGCGCGCGGCGGTCGTCGCTCCCACCGGCGCCCGTGGCCCGCGCCCGCTCGTGCTGTTCCTGCACGGCCGCCACTACACGTGCTACAAGGGGCACGACATCACGGGTGACTGGCCCTGCCCGGCCGGGACGAAGCCGGTGCCGAGCCACCGCGGCTATCTGCGCGACCAGAAACTGCTGGCCTCCCAGGGCTATGTGACCGTCTCGATCTCCGCGAACGGCATCAACGGCCAGGACTGGGCGGCCGAGGACGGCGGCGCGCAGGCGCGTTCCTCCCTGGTGCGGCTGCACCTGGCGAAGTGGGCCGACTGGGCCGAGCACCCCGACACGGCCCCGCCGGTCGTGCGGGACGCACCGCGCGCCGACCTGTCCCGCGTCCTGCTGATCGGGCACTCGCGAGGCGGCGAGGGCGTGAACCGGGCGGCGCTGGACAGCCTCTACCCGCCGCCGGCCGACCAGGACGGCTACCACGGACCGGTGCGCTGGACCATCCGCGGGCTGGTCCTCATCGGCCCCACGGTCTTCGGCCAGAACCCGGTGCCCGACGTGCCCTCGGCGACGGTCCTGCCGGGCTGCGACGGTGACGTCTCCGACCTCCAGGGCGAGGTGTACGTCGACGGCACGCGCGCCGTCAGCCGCGGCGGCGCCCTGCACAGTGCCGTGTACGTCATCGGCGCCAACCACAACTTCTTCAACTCCGAGTGGACGCCGGGGCAGGCCGCCGCGCCCGCCGAGGACGACTTCTCGGACGACCCGGAGCACCACGACCCGGTGTGCTCCAAGCACGCTGCCACCCGGCTGACCGCCGACCAGCAGCACCGGGCCGGTTCGACCTACATCGCGGCCGCCGCGCGGCTGTTCCTCGCCGGTGACGACCGGGTACGGCCGCTGCTGGACGGCTCCGGGAAGCGGGCGCCGTCGGCGGACCCGGCCCGGGTCCTCACCCACGCCGTGGGCGGGCGCCGTGACGCCGGGTTCCTGCCGGACGGTGGCGTGTCCGTGACCGGCGGCCGACTGTGCTCGGCGGTCGATCCCGCACCGGCCAAGGCCTGCCTGGGCCAGGGTGCCAAGGGAATCTCGCCGCACTTCGCCCAGTGGGAGACGGACCGCGAGGCGGGCCGGCACGCGATCGCGCTGCACTGGACCCATGCCGGCACACCTGCGCGGGTGCGGATGAAGGACGCGGTGTCGCTGGCCGGTGACAAGGCGCTGGCACTGCGGCTGTTCGTACCGCCGAACTCCCGGGGCACGCGCCTCGACGTGTCCCTCACCGACGCCTCCGGCCGCAAGGCGGTCCTCGGCAACGTCCGGGTCGACGGTCTGCCCGGCAGCGAGCGCACCGCCTCCTACTGGGCGCGCGAGATCCGGGTGCCGCTGACGGCGGCCACCCGTGCCGGGCTCGACCTGCACAAGGTCAAGTCCTTCGGACTGACACCGCGTTCGGCCTCGGGCCGGGCCTGGCTGATGGACGCGTGGGGCTGGCGTCCCGGTCTGCCTGCGGTGCGGGCCGCGGATCTGCCGCGGGTGGACGTCGGCCGGACGACCGTGGCCGAGGGCGACTCCGGCGTGCGCACCTACCGGGTGCCGGTCGAGGTGTCGGGGCACGGCAGCGGCCAGGTCAGGGTGTACGTCCTGGACCCGGCCACCGGCCGGGGCAAGGACCGGCTGGTCACCGTGCACCCGGGCGGCCACGACATCGACGTGCCGGTCGAGGTGAAGGGCAACACGCGCTACGGCATGGACCTGTCGTACGACATCCTGGTCAAGGCGGTCCGGGGCGCGGTCGTCGGCTCGTACCGGGGCGGGATCACCGTGCACGACGACGACCCGGCGCCCAAGGTGACCGTCACTCCGCTCGCCGACCGGGTGGCGGAGGGGCAGGCCCTGAAGTGGCGGGTGTCGCTGTCCGAGCCGGTCGACGTGAACCTGGGCACGGCCTTCATGGCAGTCGCGCCGGTCACCGGCCCGGAGTTGTCCACGAAGGACGTGTCCGCGCGCTGGCTGCGGGACACCACCGGCGCGTCGCCGGACCCCGAGCGGCCCCTGTCCAAGCTGGAGGGCGGTCTCTACCTGTGGGTGGACGTCCCGGCGGGCAGCACCAGCACGGACGTCACCATTCCCACGGTCAAGGACCGGGTGACGGAGCCGGCCGAGTCGGTGCGGTTCCAGCAGACGGACGAGCAGACCGGCGAACCGCGGTCCGGCGGGATGGAGTTGAACGGCACGGTGCTCGACGCGCCGTAGCCGGCCGGGGCCCTGCGGGAGCGGCGGCTTCCTCAGGGCCTCACCGCACCCGGATCAGGGCCCCAGGGTCACCCGGATCCCGACCGTGCCGTCCAGGCCGCGTCGCAGCCGGCTGCCCAGCAGCGTGAGACGGCCGAGGATGCCGTACTTGCGGGCGATGAGGGTGCGGTAGCGAGCGGTGGTGGCCGCGTCGGCGATCTCGGCGGTGGCCGGGAGCTGGTCACCGGTGGGATGGCCGCGCAGGTCGCAGGGGCCGACGAGGACGTCGGCCCGACGACGGATCCGCTTGACCTTCCAGCTGTCGGCGGCCGTCCACACTCCGAGGGCATCCCCGTCCCGCACCACCCACACCGGCGTGGCGACGGGGGTGCCGTCCTTGCGGTAGCTGGTGACCAGCAGGTATTTGCCGGAGCCGAGCCGGTCCTGCCGTGTGTGGTCCATGTCCGGAAGTCTAGGTCCTGTCGTCGACGTCCAGGTGCCGTTCCGGGCGGCCCGGTCGGGGGCCGCGGCTCAGGCGGGCGCCGCCGCCATGCGCCGTACCGCCTCCGTGAGGTTTTCCGGAGAGGTCGCCAGGTTCAGGCGCGCGTGTCCGGCGCCGCCGGTGCCGAAGGGGAGGCCGGAGCTGAGGGCGACCCGGCCACGTTCCAGGAACGCCTCCGCGGGGTCGTCGCCGAGATCGAGGGCACGGCAGTCGAGCCAGGCCAGGTAGGTGGCCTGGGCAGGACAGGGGCGGATCGCCGGCAGGTGCTCGGCGAGCAGGGCGGTGAGCAGGCGCCGGTTGGCGTCGACACCCGCGAGCAGGGCGTCCAGCCAGTCGGTACCGTCGTTCAGGGCGGCCGTGTGGGCGATGACGCCGATGTGGCTGGGGCCGTGGCTCACCTCCTCGGGCAGCCGGGCGAGGTCGGCGGCGGCTCCCGGTCCGGCCAGGGCGAGCGCGGCCTTGAGTCCGGCCAGGTTCCAGCCCTTGGACGCGGACATCAGCGACAGGCCCCGTTCGGCGCCGGGCACGCTCAGGTACGGCACGAAGGTGACACCGGGGGCGACGAGAGGGGCGTGGATCTCGTCCGCGACGACCCGGACGCCGTACCGTTCGGCCAGGTCCGCGACGGCAGCCAGTTCGGCGGCTGTGTGCACGGTGCCGGTGGGGTTGTGGGGGCTGCACAGCAGGAAGGCGGCACGGCTGCCGCCGGCGGTCGCCGTCCGGAACGTGTCCGCCAGCAGGTCGAGGTCGATGCGCAGGCCGGCGCCGAGCGGGGCCTCCACCACGCGGCGGTCCATGTGGGTGACGAACTGGTAGAACGGCGGGTACACCGGGGGGTTCACGATCACCGGATCTCCGGGCCCGGTGACCAGTTTGATCATTTCGACCACACCGAGCATCACGTCGGGAACGATCGCGGTGCGCTCCACCGCGATCCCGTGCCAGTTCCACCGCTTGGCGGCGAAGCCGGCCAGTGCCTCGGCGTAGGCGGTGCCCGCCGGGTAGCCGGTGTCTCCCAGGGCGAGCGCGTCGGTGACGGCGCGGACGACCGCCTCGGCCAGCGGTACGTCCATCTCGGCCACCCACAGCGGGAGCACGTCCGCGGGGTAGGTGCGCCACTTCATGCTCGTACGACATCGCAGGCTCTCGAGGGAGAGGGCGCGCAGCGGGTTCGGTTCGCCGGGTGTGTCGCGCGGGATGCTGGTCATGGGCTCAAGATAGGCGGCTGCGGTGCGACCGGAAACGGGGCGAGCCGGACGGGTGGGGCGGGGCGGCATCCCGGGGGCCGCCTGTGGCGAGTCGGTCTCGGACGGGGAGCACCTCACCGGCGGAACCACGGACCTTCTCGCGCACGCGGGCGTGGCGCTGCCGGTGGACGGGGCCGAGGAGTGCGGCCGCGTGGATCCGGCGCAGGGTCCGGTCGCCCGTGTGGGGCGAGCACGGCTGTCGCGGATCGGTCGGGCCGTGGAAAACCCCGGACGAGCGGCACAGATCAACTCGGGCATCTAGATTGCCTGTTGAATGGCGCACCTCTCTCAGGCATCGAGGAGCTGACCCAAGTGACCGACAATCCGGCAGCCACCAACGACGTGGCCGTGTCGCTGCGCGCCCGTATCAACACCAGCCAGCCGCACACGGCCCGGATATGGAACTACTGGCTCGGCGGCAAGGACAACTACGAGGTCGACCGCGCGGCCGGCGATCAGATCCGTCAACTGCACCCGGGCATCGGGGAGTACGCGCGCGCCGACCGGCTGTTCCTGGGGCGGGCCGTGCGTCATCTGGTCGGCGAGGTCGGCATCCGGCAGTTCCTGGACATCGGCACCGGGCTGCCCACCGCCGACAACACGCACGAGGTCGCCCAGCGCATCGCGCCGGAGGCGCGGATCGTGTACGTCGACAACGACCCGCTGGTCCTCGCGCACGCACGCGCCCTGCTCACCAGCACGCCCGAGGGCCGTACCGACTACCTGGACGCGGACCTGCGCAACGTCGACGCGATCCTCGAGCACGCGGCGAAGACACTGGACTTCAGCGAGCCGGTGGCGCTGATGCTGCTCGGCGTGGTCATCTTCGTCGGTGACGACGAGGACCCGTACGGGTTGGTACGGCAGTGGACGGACCGGCTGCCGTCCGGCAGTCATCTGGTGCTGTCGCACACCATCACCAGTCCGTCGATGCCGGACGTGGACGAGGCGGTCAAGTTCTGGAACGAGCACGGCACTCCGAAGCTGACCCAGCGCAGCCCCGAGGACGTCGCCCGGTTCTTCGACGGACTGGAGCTGCTGGAGCCGGGCGTGGTGTCCTGCTCGCGCTGGCGCCCGGAGGACGGCCACGGGGCCGAGCCGGAGGAGGTCGCCATGTTCGGCGGGGTGGCGTGCAAGAACTGACGGCGCGCGTGGGCCGAGAAGATCACCGAAGTCGGTGAACGCGACCGGGCCGGGCCACGTACTCACGGTCGGGCGCTCGACGACCGGAGGGCCCCGCGGTGCCGGCCGGGCACCGCGCGTTCGGGGTTCGGGAGCCATGCATGAGGCACGCACGACGACGGGTCGTGAGGCGAGTGACACGGCTGGCCGCGGTCGGCGGACTCCTCCTGGGAGGCGCGATGGTCGCGCAGGCGGCCATGGCGAGCGAGACTCCCCCGGCGTCCGCCAGGCCGTTCGGTTCGGCCGGGACGGCCGGTGACACCGGAGCCGCGCTGGTGGCGCGGCTCGGCACGGCACGGACGGCGGGCAGCTGGATCGGCCGGGACGGGCGTCCGGTCGTGGCGGTGACCGACTCCGAGGCGGCGCGGACGGTGCGGCGGGCGGGGGCCGAGGCGAAGGTCGTGCCGCACAGCATGAACGAGCTCAAGTCGGCCACCGCCACGCTGCGTTCGGCGCCCCGGGTGGCGGGGACCGCGTGGTCGGTGGACTACCGGACCAACCGGGTCGTGGTGCAGGCCGACCGCACGGTGTCGGCGGCCGACTGGTCCCGGATGACCCAGGTCGCCTCGGGGATCGGCAGTTTCGTGCAGATGGAACGCACGAAGGGCACCTTCACGACGCGGCTGAACGGGGCGCAGCCGATCCTGTCGACGGGCGGCCGCTGCTCGGCGGGGTTCAACGTCACCAACGGGCAGAGCGACTTCATCCTCACCGCCGGTCACTGCGGGCCGTCCGGATCGATCTGGTTCGCCGACAACCAGGGCAACCAGCAGCTGGGCAAGACGATCAGCAGCACCTTCCCCGGCAACGACTTCTCACTCGTGCAGTACAACTCCGGCAAGGCGGGTGACGGCGCCGACGTGGTCGCGATCGGCGGCGGCAAGGGTGTGCGGATCACCGGGGCCACCGATCCGACGGTGGGGCAGCGGGTGTTCCGCAGCGGCAGCACCAGCGGCCTGCACGACGGCCAGGTGACCGGGCTGAACGCGACCGTGAACTACCCCGAGGGCACCGTCACCGGCCTCGTCGAGACCAATGTGTGCGCCGAACCGGGCGACAGCGGCGGCCCCCTGTTCTCCGAGGGTGTCGCGCTGGGCGTCACCTCGGGCGGCAGCGGCGACTGCACCACGGGCGGAACGACGTTCTTCCAGCCGGTGACCAAGGCGATGGCGGCGCTGAACGTCCGGCTCATCGTGTCGGCGCAGAACGCCGGCGGTGCCCAGAACGCGTCCCCCTCCCCCGCGCCGACCGGGTCGGCCGGCCAGGGTGCGGTCGCGCCGAGCGCGGCCTCGCCCGGCTCCTCGGCGCCGGCGACGAGCACCACTCAGGGCCAGACGCTGCTGGCGCGGCTCACGGACACCCGGAACGTCGGTCCGGGGCTGCTGGTCATCGCGGGCAGTCTGATCGCCCTCGTCGCGACCCGTTTCATCCGGGCCGAGCAGGACCGCAGGGCGTACCAGCGGCACTACTCGGCCACGTGGGGCTGACGAGGCTGGACCGGAGCCGTTCGGCTGCGTGGAGGTGTGACGCGAGGGGCATCCCTGCGTTCACGGGTGCCCGGACGGGTGCGGGGCGGTGGCCCGTCGGCCGGTTCAGGCCGCCCGGTGCGACTGCGGGGCCGCTTCGGCCCACTCCAGCACGAGGCGCTGGTACTCCGCGCGCTGCTCGCTGGTCAGTGTCCCGCCCGACCGGCGCCACAGGGCCCTGATCTCCTCGTTGACCTCCGCGGCCGATCGCTCGGAGGCGGCTGCAACAGTGGTGGACATGCTGTGAAGCATATGCCGGTCGACGTGAAGGCATGGTGAGCAAGCACCCCCGATACGGACATTTCGGACCGTGTTACTCATCACGTCAATGTGTCGAGCGGGAGCGGCGGTTCAGCCCCGCGCCGCACCGAGCGCCAGGACCTGGATGGCCGGCACCGCTGCCCCACCTGCCCAGTCGTGGAAGTCGGAGACCTTGGTCTCCAGGTCGACCGGCGCGGCCGGCGGGTGGCGGTGGGCGCGGATGGTCTCCCGCACCGTGTCCCCCGCCACATCCATGAGGCCGACGCCTTCGCCGACGAGCAGGATCTTCTGCGGCATCGCCGCGATCTGTGCGACCAGGGTGACCAGGCCCCGGGCGTCCTCGTCAATCACCCGGAAGGCCATCGGCTCGCCCGCGGCGGCGCCGGTCGCGGCCGCCGCGGGAGTCCGACCACCTCCACAATGGGCACGAGGGCAGCCGGCACTTCCTGGTGGACGACTTCGTGACCGCCGTCAACACGCGCACCCCGCCGTCGGTGAACGCGTGGGTGGCCGCCCGCTACACCCTGCCGGGCATCGTCGCGCACGAGTCCGCGCGGCAGGGCGGGGTCCGGCTGGCGATCCCCGACCACGGGCACGCGCCCGAGAGCTGAGGCCTCGGGCGCTCGGGGTCCGGGTGCCTGTGCGGGTTCAGGTGCCCGGCTTGCGACCGTAGACGAAGACGTCGTCACCCGTCTTCAGCAGCGACCAGTACTTCTTGGCCTCCGTCGTGGTCATGTTGACGCAGCCGTGCGAGCCCGGCGGGTTCCACATGCTGAGGTTCACCGAGTGGAAGGCCTGGCCGCCGTCGAAGAACTGGCTGTAGGGCATCGGCACGTTGTAGATGTTCGAGACGTGGTCGATGTCCCGCCAGTAGATCTTTTTCAGGCCGGTGCGCGTCTCGTAGCCGTCACGACCGGTGCGCACCGGCACGGGCCCGTGGACGAGCCTGTTCCCGTCCTGGATCCAGCTCAGCTGGAGGGTGAGGTTCACGCAGGCGATGCGGCCCTTGTTCACCGGGCACTTGCCGTCCTTGTTGGGGTTGTCCCCGACGGCCTTCTGCTTGTTCATCAGGTCCATCACGCCCCAGGTGACGGGACCGGCGTAACCGACGGCCGGCGTGATGCCGTGCTTGTTCTGGAAGGCCTGGATGGCCTTGCAGTCGGTGGCGGACTGCTTCCCGTCGACCGGGCGGCCGAGGAACTTCTCCACCTGCTTCTGGTACGGCCCCGCCTGCGTGGTACAGCTCGCGGCCTGGGCCGGTGCCGCGGTGAAGGCGAGCGTGAGCGGCGCCACCAGTCCGATGACGCCCAGCGCGACCACACCTCGTCTACGTATGTCCCCCATGTCGACCTATTCCCCTTTTCCCCTTTTCCCAGGGCCTCCCCCGGGGTGTCCTCTTCGCGATTCCCGCAGCTTCGGCCTACTAGACCTGCGCACGGGCACGAGGGTTGTGGTTCCGGCCAGGCTGTGACTGAACGGTGAACTTCGCCGCCGCGCGCGCCAGGACCAGCGCGTCGCGCTCGCCCGCGCCCTGGCCACCAGGCCCGGCTGTGCAGGAGGGCCGGTGCCGGAACCGCTCGGCCGAGGACGAGGGGGAGCTTCGCGGCACCCTCGCCAGAACCGGGAGGCGGTGGACGTGGCCGCCCTGGAGTCGGCGCTCGCGGAGCTGGGCGGCCGGCCCGCGATCGTCGTCGCGAACGCCGGCACGGTGAACACCGTCGACTTCGACGACCCGCGGGCGATCGCCGCGCTGAAGGAGCGCCACGACTTCTGGCTGCACGCGGATGCCGCGTTCGGCGGCTTCGCCGCCCTCTCCCCCGAGTACGCGGCCCTGGTCGACGGACTCGACGCAGCCGACTCGGTCTGCGTGGACCTGCACAAGTGGCGCAACGTGCCCTATGACGCGGCCGTACAGGTCACCCGCCGCCGCGATCTCCAGGTGGCGGTGTTCCACAACGCCTCGCCGTACCTGGACCCGCCCACCGGCGAGCCCGGCTTCCTGCACCTCACCCAGGAGAACTCCCGGCGGCTGCGCGCCCTGCCGGCCTGGTTCTCCCTGGTGGCCTACGGCCGGGCCGGACACCGCGAGATCGTCGAACGGAACGTGGCCCTCGCCCGCCTCCTGGGCCAGGGCGTCGACGCCCTGCCGGGCCTGCGCCTGCTGGCCCCGGTCCGGCTCAACGTCGTCTGCTTCACGCTCGCCGACGACAAGCCCGCGCGGGAGCGGGTGGACGCGCTGGCCCGGGCGGTCGCCGAGTCCGGGGAGGCGTATCCGACACCGACGGTGTACGACGGGGTACCCGCGCTGCGGGCCGCGTTCAGCAACTGGCGCACCACCGAGGCCGACACGCGGCGGGTCCTGGACGTGCTCGCGGCAACCTCGGCCTGAGGGTTCCGGGTTGGCGCAGAGCGGCACGGACGTGCCGGCTTTACCCGATCAGCCGCTCCTCGAGTTCCCCGGCGTCCGCGAGGAACCAGAGGTGGCCCCCCTGGTTGGCCTCGTACACGAAGTCCCGCAGGGCGTCGCTCGCCTCGACGTGGGCGGAGATGTCGCCGACGACGGCGAGCCGCAGCCGGTAGGTCACGAACTTCTGGACGACGGCGCCCGCGACGCCGGAACGCAGCCGGAAGAACTCGTCCGGGACCCGCCCGACGGGGACCGCGACCAGCTGGGCGTCCTGTCCCAGCGCATCGCCGATCAGGTCCAGCGCCGCGCTCTCGCCGTCCAGGGACGGGCCGTCGGGGGCGCAGCGCAGGACACGTACGTCATGGAGGGTCACGAGCGTGTTCGTGGTCATGATCGTGACCCTAGCGGCGCCCGGGGGTTCAGTGCCCGCGTTCGATCCATTCCTCCAGGTGGGGTGCCTCGGCACCGATGGTCGTGGAATCGCCGTGACCGGTGAGCACCTTGGTCTCCGGCGGGAGGGTGAGGAGCCGGTCGCGGATGGAGTCGATGATCGCCGGGAAGCTGGAGTACGAGCGCCCGGTGGCGCCGGGGCCGCCCTGGAAGAGGGTGTCGCCGGTGAAGACGGTGCCGAGCCCGGGGTCGTACAGGCAGACGGCGCCGGGGGCGTGGCCGGGCGTGTGCAGGACGGTCAGGTCGGCCCCGGCCGCCTCGATGACCTGGCCGTCGTCCAGATGCCGGTCGGGGTCGCGGTCGGGGTGGGTGAGCTTCCACAGCGGCAGGTCGTCGGGATGGAGCCAGATGGTGGCGCCGGTGAGGTCGGCGAGGGCGGGGGCCGCGTCGATGTGGTCGTTGTGGGCGTGGGTGCACACGATCGCGGTCAGGCGCCGGTCGTCCACGGCGCGGGCGATGGCCTCGGCGTCGTGGGCGGCGTCGATGACGATCACCTCCCGCTCGTCGCCTACGATCCACACGTTGTTCTCGACGTCCCAGGTGCCACCGTCGAGGGTGAACTGCCCAGAGGTGACAAGGCGTTCGATGCGGACGGTCATCAGAGCACCACCACCGAGCGCAGCACGTCGCCCTGGTGCATCCGCTCGAACGCCTTCTCCACCTCGTCCAGTTGGATGGTCTCGGTGACGAACGCGTCCAGCGGCAGGCGGCCCTGCAGGTGCAGATCGATGAGCATGGGGAAGTCCCGGGAGGGCAGACAGTCGCCGTACCAGCTGGACTTGAGCGCACCGCCGCGGCCGAAGACGTCCAGCAGCGGCAGTTCGAGCTTCATCTCGGGGGTGGGGACGCCGACGAGGACGAGGGTGCCGGCCAGGTCGCGGGCGTAGAAGGCCTGCTTGTAGGTCTCGGGGCGGCCGACCGCATCGATGACGACGTCGGCACCGAAGCCGCCGGTCAGCTCGCGGACGGCCTCGACCGGGTCGGTCTCCTTGGAGTTGACGGTGTGGGTGGCGCCCAGCGTGCGTGCCTTGTCCAGCTTGCGGTCGTCGATGTCCACCGCGATGATCCTCACCGCGCCGGCGAGGTACGAACCGGCGATGGCCGCGTCACCGACGCCGCCGCAGCCGATGACGGCGACGGAGTCTCCGCGACCGACGTTCCCGGTGTTGAGGGCGGCGCCGAGGCCGGCCATCACACCGCAGCCGAGCAGCCCGGCGACGGCCGGGGAGACGGCCGGGTCGACCTTGGTGCACTGCCCGGCCGCGACGAGCGTCTTCTCGGCGAAGGCGCCGATGCCGAGCGCCGGGGAGAGTTCCTCCCCGGTGGCGGCGAGGGTCATCTTCTGCTCGGCGTTGTGGGTGTTGAAGCAGTACCAGGGCCGGCCGCGCAGGCAGGCCCGGCACCGGCCGCACACGGCACGCCAGTTGAGGATGACGAAGTCACCGGGGGCGACGTCGGTGACGCCCTCGCCGACCGACTCCACGACGCCGGAGGCCTCGTGGCCGAGCAGGAAGGGGAAGTCGTCGGAGATAGCGCCCTGTTTGTAGTGCAAATCGGTGTGACAGACGCCGCAGGCCTGGACGCGTACGACGGCTTCGCCGGGTCCCGGGTCCGGGACCACGATCGTCTCGACCCGTACGGGCTCGTCCTTCCCCGGTGCGATCACGCCGCGTACTTCCTGCGCCATGGCCTGGCCCCTTTTCCTCGATGTGCCTGCGGAGCCGACCCTACGCGTGACCGCCGGGCCGACTCGCCCGTCTGCTCCTCCATCATGTCGAGGAAGTGGCCGTCGTGCTTGATCTGGAACGCCTTCGGCTCGACCGGTGGGAGCGCCTTCCGGCGCCGGACAGCACCTGGTTCCCTGGACGGCCGGCCAGCGGCGAGGGCCGCCCCCGGCGGGAGGCGGCCCCTCGGGTCAGCGGGTGGATCAGCCCCCGACGGCGGGCAGCAGGCCGGTCAAAGGGGCGGCGAGGTCGGTGACCTGGTGCAGCTCGTTCAGCCGGTTCAGTTCGCCGACCTGGTTCATCGGGCGCAGCTGGTCCGAGACCCGCGGGATCCGGGCCTGCTGCTGAGCGGGGATGTCGCTGACGGCGAGCGAGTCCAGCGCGGTCATCGGGTTGATCTGCCCGGTGTGCGATGCGCTCGTGTCGGCCGCGTTGGCCAGCGGGGCGGCGAGCCCCGCGACCCCGACGGCCAGACCGACGGCGGCCACGATACGTCGTGTTGAGATCATGCCTTCAGCAACGCGACGGACCCCGGTCGGACACGGGCGCCGGGCGACGCTCACTCGTCAGGCGGAGCAGGCCCCCTGCGCTTGCCGTTGCCGTCGAGGCGGAGGAGGCTCGGAGGTGGGGCCCGTGCGGTCCGCTCCCCGCCGGGCCGCGGGCGCCTGAAGGAGGTCATCATGGGCACCGCGACAGGCTCCGCCTTCGACACCGAGACACTGCGCCGCGCCATAGAAGGAAACACCGGGAACTCCCTGCTGGCCCTCTACGCGGACGACGCGGAGATCCACATCATCGACCGCAACGCCCAGCCGAGCCATCCCAAGGTCCTGCACGGCCGGGGCGAGATAGCCGAGCTGCTGGACGACGTCTACAGCCGCGACATGACGCACAAGCTGGACCAGTGCGTCATGCAGGGCGACCACGCCGCGTTCACCGAGTCCTGCCAGTACGGGGACGGCACCCGTGTGCTCGCCGAGTCGATGATCACGTTGCGTGACGGGAAGATCGCCGAACAGATCCTGATCCAGGCATGGGACGAGTAGGAAGGAAGCTCGCGAGGGTCCAGGTCGCCTCCTGGCTGACCTGGACCTTCTCGGCCCGGGCGGCGCTGGGGCGGGCGCGTCCGCCCTGCCCTCGGCGGCCAGGACCGGTTTCCGCAGCAGGTCTGCGAGTGTCCGCCGTTCTTCCTCGGTCAGTGCTGCGAGCAGCGCGCCCTCGCCCGCGTCCTCAGCCGCCGAGTGCGCCACGAACGCCGTGTGTCCGGCCTCGGTGAGCCGTACGCGTACGCGCCGGCGATCGCCGGTCTCGTGGGTCCGGGTGATGAGCCCGGCCTCCTCGATGGGGCCCAGCCGCGACTGCGCGCCCCGGGTCAGCCCGAGCAGGTCGGCGAGCGGCGAGGGGCTGGACCCGTAGGGTGGCCCGGACCTGCGCAGCATCAACAGCACTTTGTACTGCCAGTACTTCAGGCCGTCGCCTCGTTGATCACGCCGGTGCCGGGTGGTGCCGGCCCGATGACGATCGCCACGCTGCTGGAGCAGACCGTGACCGCCGCCGCCCGGCAGCTCGGGGTGTGATCAGCGCATCCAGGCGCTGTACTGCATGACGTCCCCTGCCTTGACCCCGTACTCCGGGTCGTCCCGGGTGAAGGTGGTCTCCAGGCCGAGGACGGCGCCGGTGCGCGGGTCGAGGATCAGCATGCGCCGGCCGCCCCCGCCGTCCCCGGCGTACACGTACGCCTGCCCCGGGCGCCCGAGGCGGTCCGTGACCTGTCCCACCGGCCGCAGGCCCTCGGCGTCCGCGAGAAGGCGCACCAGCGCGTCCGACTCCCGCGCACCGAGGGTCCAGTGGTCCAGCAACTCCACGACGCCCTCGAGGAGTTCGGGGGTGCGCAGGGAGTCGGTGCGGACGGTTTCGGCCAGGTAGGCACGCAGGGCTGCGGGGGTGTGCGGCGGGCGGGCCTCGGGCGGTGCGTCGCTCCAGCTCGGCGGGTACGTGGTCCTGCTGAGGGCATGGCCGTCCTCGACCAGGCGCGGCTCGTCGCCCTCGTCGGTGAGGACCGGCCGACCGGGATGGCTCGGGTCGGTCGCCACGACCACCTCGGTGTGGCTGTCGTCCGCCCTCCAGCGCACGACCCGCTCCTCGGGGAGCGTGACGGGGGGCTTGTCGTCGCTCATGCCGAGGCTCCACGACTGCACGTGTGTGCCCTTGACCAGCCGCGCCGAGTCATCCGCGGCGGCCGCGGCGGCCAGGGGCACCATCTCCTTGAGGGGTACGGGCGTGGAGTGGGCGCGGACGGTCAGCGGGCGCGGCGCGGCGACCGCCGACGGGGTGCTCGGACCTCCGAGCAGCACGGTGAGGGCGGTCGCCAGGACGACGGCGGTGGCGGCGAGGCCCCACAGCAGCCGGGCGCGCGAGGTGCGACCGTGCAGTGGCGGCAGAAGCCGGACGCGCCGCGGGGGGCGGGCCTCGTGCAGCAGCCGTTCCAGCTGCCGCTCGGCACCGTGGTCCAGTGGCCCGTCGCCGAAGTGGGGGCCGTCGGCGGGCACGGGGTTGGCACGGCGGAGGAGTTCGAGTTCGTCAGCCATGTCGATGGTCCTTGCAGACGGTCGCGTCGGTGGTGGGCGGGGAGTGCGGGGCCAGGGCACGCATCCGGTCGATCTCGGCTCTGAGGCGGCCCCGTGCCCGGTGCAGGCGCATGGCCGCCGCCCGTCTGCCGCAGCCCAGGGCCACCGCGATCTCGTCCACGCCGAGTTCCTCCCACGCCGCGAGGCGGAGTACCTCCTGGTCCGCCGGGGAGAGCCGGTCCAGCGCCTCGTGCACCCAGGCACCGGGGGCCTCGGCGTCGGGGCTGTCCACGATGTGCCGGCCGTGCGCGGCCTCGTCGTTTCCGACACGGTCCACCAGCCGGCGCCGGCGTCCGTAGCCGCGTACCGCGTTCGCCAGGCAGTTGCGTGCCACCCCGTACAGCCAGGGCAGCGGTGCCTCGGGCAGGTCGGCCCGGCGGCGCCAGGCGACCGTGAACACCTCCGCCACCACTTCCTCCACCTCGTCGGCCCGCCGCTGAAGTCGCCTGGCGACATAGCGGCTGACCGCCCAGTAGTGCTCGCGATAGGCAGCGGCGAAGAACTCGTCGTTGCTCATGTTTCGTTCGTGTCCGGCACCGCCCGGATCGTCACACCCTTCTTCCGTGATGCTTGTCGCGCCGTCCGAGTGTGGCCGACGGGGCGGGCGCGGACACAGGCGGGGCGTGAAGAGGATCAGAGACATCAGGGCCGTACGGTGGCTGACGACCACCGATCACAAGACGATTGGCACGCTCTACTTGGTCACCGCGTTCGCGTTCTTCCTGATCGGTGGCGTGCTGGCGCTGCTCATGCGCGCCGAGCTGGCCCGTCCAGGTCTGCAGATCATGTCGAACGAGCAGTTCAACCAGGCGTTCACGATGCACGGCACCGTGATGCTGCTGATGTTCGCGACGCCGCTGTTCGCCGGCTTCGCCAATTGGATCATGCCGCTGCAGATCGGCGCGCCGGACGTGGCCTTCCCGCGGCTGAACATGTTCGCCTACTGGCTGTACCTGTTCGGCTCGACCATCGCGGTCGGTGGCTTCCTCACCCCGCAGGGCGCGGCCGACTTCGGCTGGTTCGCCTACTCCCCGCTGTCGGACGCGGTCCGCAGCCCGGGCATCGGCTCCGACCTGTGGATCATGGGCCTGGCCTTCTCCGGCTTCGGCACCATCCTCGGCGCCGTCAACTTCATCACCACGATCATCTGCATGCGTGCCCCGGGCATGACCATGTTCCGCATGCCGATCTTCGTGTGGAACGTGCTGCTGACCGCCGTCCTGGTCCTGCTGGCCTTCCCGGTCCTCGCGGCCGCGCTGTTCGCCCTGGAGGCGGACCGCAAGTTCGGCGCCCATGTCTTCGACGCGGCCAACGGCGGCGCCCTCCTATGGCAACACCTCTTCTGGTTCTTCGGCCATCCAGAGGTGTACATCATCGCGCTGCCGTTCTTCGGCATCATTTCCGAGGTCATCCCGGTCTTCTCCCGTAAGCCGATGTTCGGCTACATGGGTCTGATCGCGGCGACCATCGCGATCGCCGGTCTGTCCGTGACGGTGTGGGCGCACCACATGTTCGTCACCGGCGGTGTGCTGCTGCCGTTCTTCTCCTTCATGACCTTCCTGATCGCCGTCCCGACCGGTGTGAAGTTCTTCAACTGGATCGGCACCATGTGGCGCGGCAGCCTGTCCTTCGAGACCCCGATGCTGTGGGCGGCGGGCTTCCTGGTGACGTTCGTCTTCGGCGGGCTGACCGGGGTGATGCTGGCGTCGCCGCCGCTGGACTTCCCGACCTCCGACACCTATTTCGTCGTGGCCCACTTCCACTACGTCATCTTCGGCACGGTGGTGTTCGCGATGTTCGCGGGCTTCCACTTCTGGTGGCCCAAGTTCACCGGCAGGATGCTGGACGAGCACCTCGGCAAGATCACCTTCTGGACGCTGTTCATCGGCTTCCACGGCACGTTCCTCGTGCAGCACTGGCTGGGCGCGAACGGCATGCAGCGCCGGATCCCCGACTATCTGGCGGCCGAGGGGCTCACCACGCTGAACACGGTCTCGACGGTCTTCTCGTTCCTGCTCGGCTCCTCCATGCTCCCGTTCTTCTACAACGTCTGGAAGACGGCCAAGTACGGCGAGAAGGTCGGGAGCGACGACCCGTGGGGCTACGGCCGTTCGCTCGAGTGGGCGACCTCCTGCCCGCCGCCCCGGCACAACTTCCGCTCACTCCCCCGGATCCGCAGCGAATCCCCCGCGTTCGACCTGCACCATCCGGACATGGACGGCCGGGCAAGGGAGCTGACCGCGCGGTGAGTGCCGGTGAGGACGACCGTAGGCGAGAAGGCCCGGCGCTGGTCCGGGAGATCGAGGGCCATCTGCTGCTCGCCGCAGCGCAGGAGGAGGGCCGCGCGGCCGCGGCCCGTGCCGCCTCCCGGCTCGGCTGGCTGACCGACACCCAACGGGACGATCTGGAGCGGCACTTCGAGACGGAGTACCTGGCGCTGGCCCGCGCCTCGTGGCGGCGCACCGCCGAACGCGCCGAAGAGCTGCGGACCACCTACGAGACCAGGTACCGGACGCTGCGGCAGCGGCTGGTGGCCTGGGGTGTGCTGGGCTGTGCCCTGCTGGCGGCGACGGGCCTGCTGATGCTCGCCGCCGCCTGAGGGTGTCAGGTCCGGGACCACTTCTGGTTGGCGCCGCCGTTGCACGCCCAGAGCACCAGGGGCGTGCCGTTGCCGGTGCCGCCGTTGTACGCGTCCAGGCGCAGGCCGGCGTTGACGTTGGTGATGGTGCCGCCGGCGTTCACGTTCCACTTCTGGGTTCGGGCTGTGGGCAGGGGTGCCCGCGGTGCCGGTGCCGATCCGGTTCGACGAGGGGTTCTGGTCCGCCCGGCTCGTGTCGCTCGGCGTCGCCCCGGCCGTCGTAGCGCTGCGCCGACTCGGCGTCGAGGCCCCGTCCACGGCTCTGCTCCGGGCGACGCGCGAGTCGTCGTACGGCTCTCGCCGTGGTGCTCGGCGAGCGGATCCGGGCCGAGGACGGAGTGCTGCCGGTGCTGGAGGCGGTGGACGCCCTGGGCGGTCGAGGTCTCAGTCGTTGGCGAGCACCATGCGGAAGCGGGCCTTGCCGCCGAGCATCTTCTGATAGGCCTCGTCCGCGCGGTCCAGCGGCACGGTCTCGGTCATCGGGCGGATGCCGCGCAGGGCGCTGAACGCCATGGTGTCCTCCACCTCCTGCGAGGTGCCGGACGGGTGGCCGCGGACGACGCGGCCGCTCATCAGCAGCTGGACCGGGCTGATCCCCAGGGGCTCGGTGTCCGCTCCGATGACCACCAGCTCCCCGCGGTGAGTGAGGCCGTCCACGGTGGCCGTGATGGCCTCGGAGTTCCCGGCGGTGGCCAGCACGACCTTGGCACCGCCGAGGGACTGCAATGCCTCCGCGACCGGAGTTCCGGAGGTGCTGTCGACGTAGTGGTGGGCGCCCAGCTGCTTGGCGAAGTCGGCCTTTTCGGCACCCCGGGCAATCCCCACGGTCTCGAAGCCCATGGCGACCGCGTACTGCACTCCCAGGTGTCCCAGGCCGCCGAGACCGAGCACGGCGACCAGGTCGCCAGGCCGGGCGGAGCTGCGGCGCAGCCCGTTGTACGTGGTCACCCCCGCGCAGGCCATCGGCCCGGCATCGCTCGCCGCCAGCCCCTCGGGGATCCGGGCCAGGGCGTCCACGGGCGCGACCACCTTCTCGCCGAAGCCTCCGTCGTACGTCCACCCCGGGACCTTCAGGTACGGGCACACGATGAAGTCGCCCTCGCGGCAGGGCCTGCAGTGACCGCAACTGCCGCCGAACCAGCCGACGGCCACCCGGTCGCCGACCCGCCACCCGCGGTCGTGCGTTCCCTGACCCAGTTCCTCGACGCGCCCGGCGATCTCGTGCCCCGGAACCTCCGGGAAGGACACGCCCGGTAGTCCGCCGCTCACGAAGAGCGCGTCACTGTGGCAGATCCCGCACGCCTCGACGGCGATCCTCACCTGCCCGGGTCCCGGCTGCGGCACCTCCCGCTCGACCAGCTCGAACGTGCCGTTCGGGGCGGTCACCTGCGCGACTCGATAAGTACTCATGCCTGTCTCCGGAGAACGGTACGAAAGCCCCTCACCCAGCAGAGCAGCTCCGGGCCGATCGCGCGCGTCGAACGGCACGGGCCCGGCGTCGGCCCGGCTCTCGACCCGGGCCCACGCGGCCCGGCGGGTCCGGGTCAGGCGGACCCGGGACGCCAGCCCTCCGGACGCAGGATGCCGAGCAGTTGACGCACGAGCTCGTCGACGACCTCGTCCAGGCTCGCGTCCACCCAGCCGGCGCTCCAGTCGTGCAGCAGGCCATTGACGCTGCCGATGAAGGCCGTGGCCGCGAGGCGGTAGTCGCGCGGTGCGGCCTCCCCGCGGGCCACCGCCGCGTCGGCCTCGGAGCGGATCAGGTCGACCCAACGGGCCCGGCGGGTGAGTCGCTGCTCCTCCAGCGCCGGGCTGACGCCGATGATCTCCACGAAGGCAATGCGGATACGGCGCAGGTCGGAGGTGACGTCGCGGGCGTAGGCGCGGAACAGCACCGCCACCCGCTCCGCCAGCGGCAGCCCCTCCGCCGCCGCGAGCGCGTCCAGCACCGCCTGTTCCGCCCAGCCGTTGACCTCCAGGTGCAGTACGGCGAGCACCTCCTCCAGGGTGCGGAACTCCTCGTAGAACTGGCGGGTGGACAGGCCCGCGGCCTGGCTCAGCGCGGCGACCGTCGTCTGGCGGAAGCCCGGGCTGTCGCCGAACAGCCGCAGCGCCGCGTCCAGGAAACGGCGGCGCCGCTCGGCCTGCCGCTCCTCGGCGGACCTGCCGCCGTAGCGGCCCGTCGGCGCCCTGAGCCTGCCCGTCACGCTTGCCCCCTCCGTCACCCCACCGGTGGCCCAATCTTGTCGTGCACACATCTTGTCGAGAAGGCCACCCCCTCCTTACTTTTCAGTAAGTTCACTGTGAAAGCGCCCGTGTTCAGATTTCCCCGAGGAAAGAGAGCAGTCATGCCTGCCTCCAGAACCAGGCACCTTTGCTCCGTGGCCGCCGCCCTCGTCCTGACCGTCACAGGCCCTGCGACCGCCGCCTCCGCCACGACCGCCGGGTCCGACGCCGCCGGCCTGCGCGAGGTGCTGTTCGTCGGCAACAACTGGGACGGCACCGCCGACGTCATCAGGTCCTCCGGCGACTTCGCGAAGGTCGGCCGCGTCAACGTCATCCCGGACAAGGACCAGCGGATGGCCGAGATCACTGCGGACCCCGTCAAGTGGATCTACTTCATGGCGATCCGCAACAGCGTCGGAGAGGGCCACGACCAGTTCGCCGACGACATGTACTCCACACCGGACGGGACGTCGGTCGTGGTCTCCCGCCCGAGTTTCGCCGACGTCGTCTCGATCGACCTGGCCACCGGAAGGATCAACTGGCGCTTCCCGGTGGCCGGGTACCGCGCCGACCACATGGCGGTCTCGCCGGACGGCACCCGGGTGGCGGTGTCCGCCTCCACCGCGAACACCGTGCATGTGCTGGACATCGACACCGGAAAGCAGCTGGGGTCGTTCGCGACCGGTGACAAGCCGCACGAGAACATCTTCACCAGGGACGGCAAGTACATCTGGAACATGGCCATCGGGGACGTCAACACGGCCCTGGACGACCCGGCCTGGGACTGGACGAAGGGCGACCGGCGCATCACGGTCGTGGACGCGACCACGTACAAGCAGGTCAAGGTCGTCGACATGCGCCAGCGGCTGGACGCGATCGGGCTGAAGGACTTCTCCGACGCCGTGCGCCCTGCCGTCTTCTCCCCCGACGAGTCGAAGCTGTACTTCCAGGTGTCCTTCTTCAACGGATTCCTGGAGTACGACGTCACGGCCGACAGGATCACCCGGGTGAAGACGCTGCCGAAGAACCCGGCGACCAGCGAGGACCGCACCACCTGGGTCAACGACTCGCGCCACCACGGCATCTCGATGAACCCCGAGGGCACCAAGCTGTGTGTCGCCGGCACCATGGACGACTACGCCACGGTGGTCGACCGCGCCACCCTCCAGGAGGGTCCCCTGGTCACCGCGTCCAAGCCGTACTGGGCCACGGTCAGCGGTGACGGCAAGGACTGCATCGTCTCCGAGAGCGGTGCCGACCAGGTCACGGCGATCGACTTCGCCACCGGCCGGAAGGTGACGTCGATCCCGGTCGGCGACCATCCGCAGCGCGTGCGGCTGGGACATGTCCAGGCCGACTGGGCCGGTCCGTCGGGGAGTTGACGGGACAGGGCCTCCGGAGGGAAGGCACCCGGAGGCCCTGTCCCGTCAGAAGTGCGCCGCCGCCCAGGCGGCCAGCTCGGCGTTCGCCGCGCTCAGCAGGTCTGCCGAGGGTGCCGTGGCCCCGTTGGTCACCAGGGCGTAGTGCAGGGCGCCGGAGTCCATGTCGGTGAGCAGCAGCCGGCGGCTGCCGGTGCCGCCCGGCTCGGGGGCCACTGCGACCGGGGAGGAGGGGGTGTAGGCGGGCGGCGCGTAGGCCGCGCCCAGGTCGGAGACGACGGTGGTCCCCGAGGTGGGGAAGGAGGCCGGCAGATGCAGGTCGGTGGGTGCGGCTCCGCTGTCGGAGCGCCACACCAGCAGCCCGTACTGGCCCGCACCCACCAGTCGTGCCACGTTCGGCAGCGAGCTCGGCACCGGGTTCCAGGTCAGGGTGGTCGCCCCGTCCCGGGACCGGTCCTCGTAGGTGAAGGCGAGGCTCGTGCCCGCGGTGGCGCTCGGGTAGATCCGGTCCAGCAGCCGGGCGTCCTGGCGCAGGGCCGCGTTCCCCGAGTCGTCGAGCCGGACGGCGGAGAGGTCCTCGTCGTTCCAGCCGTCCCCGGAGCTCACGACCTTGCCGGGGTTGCCGTTCATCAGCTCGTGATGCCGGCCGTTGTAGAGGTCCCACTGCCACTGCGAGCCGGACAGCACCGGGCCGGACACGGCCGGGTTCGTCCACCAACTCGCCCCGCGCACACGGGAGTCCAGCGCCTGGTACATCGCCTTGAGGACGGTCGGCGTCTTGTCGGAGACCGTGCCGGACAGCGGGTGCCCGAACTCGCTGACCACGGCGGCGGTCCCGGCGGCCGAGGCCCGGTCGCGGACGGCGCCGAAGTCGGAGGCGTACTGGCCGTCGGCCGCCTTGCCCCACATCAGGATGCCGGAGATCGCCTTCTGGTCGTAGAAGTGGGTGTTGAGGACATAGGCCGGGCCGAGCGTGCCCGCGTCCAGCAGTCCGCCCTCCTGCTTCTGGGTGGAGATGTTCGCGTTCCAGAAGAGGTTGGGCTCGACGAAGGCGGGCTTGTCCTGCCAGCCGGCGGCGTCCATACGGGCGCGGAACCTCACGTAGAACGGCCAGAGCAGATCGCGTTCCCAGGTGCGGGAGGTCTGCCCGGAGTCGTAGCTGCCCGCGTACGGCTCGTTGTACGGGTCGAAGCCGACGACGTTCGCGAACTCACCGTCGCCCAAGTGCTGTCGGAGATAGGCCATGGCCGTCTGGGCCGTGCCGAGGAACGCGTCCTGGAGGCCGTGGGCGTTGTGCCAGAAGTCGTACTGCGCCTGCTGAACGGCCGCGTTCTGGGTGATGTTCTGACCCCAGAAGAGGCAGACGCCGCAGTACTCCTTCGGATAAGTCCCCGCATCCACCGCCCACTTGGGGGCACCGTCGCCGGTGTACCAGCTGCCGGTGTTGAACAGGTGACGGGAGTAGAGGTCCTGGTGGAAGTCGGGGTAGACCCGGATGCCCGCGTCGAGGAAGGCGCGCATCTGCTCGGTGACCGCGGCCAGGTAGGCGGTGTCCACCTGGCCACGCACGGGTTCGGCGCGGGCCCAGGAGAGCAGGAAGCGGACCGCGTTGCCGCCGCCGAGGGCGCGCAGCGCGGTCGCCGACCTGCGGGCGTCGGCGACCGAGGCGAAGGGCAGGCCGCGGTTCTCCTCCAGCTTCGTCTCGCCGGAGACGTTGTAGCCGCGCAGCACGACCTCGCGGCCCTGGCCGTCGACGAAGCGGCCGCCGCGCACGGTGAGCGGGGTTCCGTCGAACCAGAGGGAGTCGGAGGGGGTGACGGCGGTGGCGGGCGGGGCGCCCGCCACCGTCAGGAATCCGCAGAGGACGACCAGCACAAGCAGCAGACGCACCCTGATATTCGTCATGTACACCACAGTCCGGTGGCGTCCTGGCGGCGTCAATACCACCTGATTTGAAGGTAAGTTGACTATCAGTCAGCGCTGCGGAGTCAATCGCCCGTTCGGCGCATGACGTTCAGCAGGTACTCCTTCCGGTTGAGCGGGTTGTGGTCGGTGCGCGCCCGCTCGGGCAGCGGACCACGGGTGACCGGTGCGTAGTGGTCGAAGGCGGTCTCCAGCTCGCCCTCGCCCCGGGTGAGCCCCGGCAGCCGCTGCCCCAGTTCATGGACCCGGGCGGCGGGCACGAAACCCTCCAGGACACCGGCCCGCTCGTGCGCCCCGGTACTCTCCGGCACCGCCCCCAGCCGCGCCAGCACCGGCAGCAGGGCGCCCAGCGCGTCCGCCGGAGCCTCGATGCGGAAGCGGTGCATCGGCTCGTACACCAGGGTGCGCGCCCGGCGCAGGGCGTCGATCAGCACGAGCGGGGTCAGGCCGCGGAAGTCGTAGCCGGTGCTCGACATGCTCTTGTCGAACCGCTGGTGGGCGTGGCTCTGCCGGGGTGAGTAGCCGCAGTGGGTCATGGTGACGGTGCAGTCCGTGACCTGCCAGCCGTGCAGGCCCTGGCCGAGCGTCTCGCGCACGGTGTCCTCCACGGCCTTGAAGAAGGCGTACGGCATCGACCCCAGCTCCACCTCGAGGCGGAACCGCACGCCCGAGCCGGGCGGGGCGGGGTCGACGCGCAGCCCGACGGTGGCGAGGAAGGGGTTGGCGTCCTTCTTGTTGAACTCCACGGCCTCCCCGCCGGCCACCGGACGTTCGATGCACACGGTGGTGGTCTCCCGGAAGGTGACGTCCAGGCCGTACTCGTCGGCGAGGGTGGCCTGGATGACCTCCTTCTGCACCTCGCCGTAGAGAAAGACGGAGGTCTCCTTGCGCAGCTCGTCGTGGCGGACGCCGATGAGCGGGTCCTGCTCGGCCAGCTGGGTGAGCGCGAGGTGCAGGGAGCGCCGGTCCGCGCCGGGGCCCGGGACGACGACGGTCTCCAGGGTCGGCGGCGCGAAGTGGTGCTCGTACGCCCGTCCCGGAGCGCCGAGCGCGTCGCCGACCCGGATGCCGCCGAGGCCCCACACCCTGGTGATCCGGCCCGCGCCGACGCCGTCCTGCCGGGCCTCGCCGCCCTGGTCGAAGACGGCGAGTGAGGTGATGCGGGCCTCCTCGCGGCCGTCACCGAGCGGGATGCGGTCGCGCACGCGCAGGGTGCCGGAGAAGATCCGCGCATAGGCGATCTTCTCCCCCGCCGGACCCCGCTCCACCTTGAACACCGTGCCGGACAGCGGGCCGTCCGGGTCGCCGCCGGCGGGAGGCAGCAGCCGTTCGATGCCGGTGATCAGTTCGTCCACTCCGGCGCCCGTGATGGCGGACCCGAAGTAGACGGGGTGGACCAGGGCCTGCCGGGTCTGGGCGGCCAGGGCGGTGTGGAGGCGGTCGTCGCGGACACCGCCGCCCACGTAGGCGGTGAGCAGGTCGTCGTCGTGGTCGACGAGCGCGTCCAGCGCTGAGGGGCCGAGCCCGGGGACGAAGCGGGCGTCGCGGGTGCCGAGCGCGGCGGCCGTCCCCATGGGGACGAGCGGTACGGCCAGCCGGCGGGTCATCTCGGCCGGCACGGACTCGCCGCGCGCCCCGCGCCGGTCGATCTTGTTGACGAAGACGAGGGTGGGGATGCGCAGCCGGCGCAGGGTGCGCATGAGGACGCGGGTCTGCGCCTGGACGCCCTCGACGGCCGAGACGACCAGGACCGCGCCGTCCAGCACACCGAGCACCCGTTCCACCTCGGCGATGAAGTCCGGGTGACCGGGGGTGTCGATGAGGTTGACGGTCACGGAGTCGAGCGGGAAGGAGACGACCGCCGACTTGATGGTGATGCCGCGCTGCCGTTCCAGCGCGAGCGTGTCCGTCCGGGTGCTGCCCTGATCGACGCTTCCGATCTCGTCGGTCACTCCGGCCGAGTGCAGCAGCCGTTCGGTCAGGCTGGTCTTACCGGCGTCGACATGGGCGAGGATTCCGAGATTGAGCAGATGCACTGAGCGCGATGTCCTTCGGCATGGGGTGGATTCCTTCCTGGGTGGACATGCACGCAGCGCGCATCGGTGGTCCTCTCCGTGTGACGTCGGGTTCCCGAACAGTGCAGCAGGGCCGAGCCCTCGACAGCAATGGATTAACGCTCAACAAATGCCCGCCGCAGCGCTCGCCGCTTTCAAGGCGCGGTCATAGAGTGACGTACATCACGTCCAGTTGACTGACTTGCTTCGCCCCTGCCCGCACGGTCTGGAGGGCACATGACCCACATCACGGTGAACGTGGACGGCACGACGTACGAGGACGACGTGGAACCCCGTCTCCTCCTCGCCCACTACCTGCGCGACCGCCTCGGCCTGACCGGTACCCCGATCGGCTGCGACACCTCCAACTGCGGAGCGTGCACCGTCGACCTGGACGGAGCGACCGTGAAGAGCTGCTCGGTGCTCGCCGTACAGGCGGACGGCAGCGAGGTGACCACGATCCAGGGGCTGGCCCAGGATGGCGAGTGGACACCGCTGCAGCGTGCCTTCCACGAGCGGCACGGTCTGCAGTGCGGCTACTGCACCCCCGGGATGATCATGGCCGCGCGCGATCTGCTGCGCGAGAACCCGCACCCCAGCTCCGACGAGGTCCGGCATGCCCTGGAGGGCAACCTCTGCCGGTGCACCGGATACCAGAACATCGTCCGCGCGGTGCTCGCCGCCTCCGGGCAAGAGGTCACCGAGGAGGTCACGGCATGACCGACCAGGCCGTCGAACACGAGGTCGGCCGCTCCCGGCTGCGCAAGGAGGACGCCCGGCTGATCACGGGGCAGACCAACTGGACCGACAACATCCAGGTGGCCGGACTGTTGCACCTGGCCATCCTGCGCAGCCCGATGGCCCACGCCCGCATCGCCCGCGTCGACGTCTCCCCCGCCCTGGAACGCCCCGGTGTCGTCGCCGCGTTCAGCGGCGCCGATCTCGCCGAGGGGCTGAGCTCGCTGCCCTGCGCGTGGCCGGTGACCGAGGACATCGTGCTGCCCGACCACCCGCCGGTCGCGGTGGACGAGGTCCGCTACGCCGGTGACCCGGTGGCGGTCGTGGTGGCCCGCGACCGGTACGCGGCCGCCGACGCGCTGGAGGCGATCGAGGTCGACTACGACCCGCTGCCGCCGGTCCTCGACCTGGAGGCCGCGCTGGCGGAGGGCGCCCCGCTGGTCCACTCCGACAAGGGCACCAACCGCTGCTACACCTGGCCGCTCGCCACCGGCGAGAGCTTCGCCGCGGTGCGCGAGCGCGCCGAGGTCACCCTGAAACGCCGCTACCACCAGCAGCGGCTGATCCCCAACGCCATGGAGCCGCGCGCGGTCGTCGTCACCCCGCTCGCCGCCTCCGGCGAGTACACGGTCTACTCGGCGACCCAGATCCCGCACATCCTGCGAATCATGCTGGCGATGGTCACCGGCGTCCCCGAGCACAAGCTCCGCGTGATCGCCCCGGACGTGGGCGGCGGATTCGGCTCCAAGCTCCAGGTGTACGGCGAGGAGGCCCTGGCGCTCGCGGTGGCACGCAGGCTCGGGCGCCCGGTGAAGTGGACCGAGTCCCGCTCCGAGGGCTACCTCGCGACCCATCACGGCCGCGGCATGATCCAGGACGTCGAGGTCGCCGCCACCCGGGACGGAAAGCTCCTCGGCCTGAAGGTCGACCTGCTCGCCGACATGGGCGCCTACCTGATGCTCGTCACCCCGGGGATCCCGATCCTCGGCGCCTTCATGTACCCGGCGATCTACAAGATGGACGCCTACGAGTTCAACTGCACCGGCGTCTTCACCACCCGCACCCCGACCGACGCCTACCGTGGGGCCGGCCGCCCGGAGGCCACCTTCGCCATCGAGCGGACCATGGACGAGCTGGCCGTCGAACTGGGCCTGGATCCCGTGGAGGTGCGGCGCCGGAACTGGATCCGGCACGAGGAGTTCCCGTACACCACCATCGCCGGGCTGACCTACGACAGCGGCAACTACGAGGCGGCGACCGAGAAGGCCCTGGCCCTGTTCGGGTACGACGATCTGCGCGCCGAACAGCAGAAGCGGAACGAACGCGGCGACACCGTGCGCCTCGGCATCGGCGTGTCGACCTTCACCGAGATGTGCGGGCTGGCACCGAGCCGAGTGCTGCGGGACCTCAGGTACGGAGCCGGTGGCTGGGAGGCGGCGGGAATCCGCATGCTGCCCACCGGCAAGGTCGAGGTCGTCACCGGCACCAGCCCGCACGGGCAGGGCCATGTGACCTGCTGGAGCCAGATCGCGGCCGACGTGCTGGGCGTGCCGTTCGAGGACGTCGAGGTGGTGCACGGCGACACCAAGGCGGCCCCGCAGGGCATGGACACCTACGGCTCGCGCTCGCTGGCCGTCGGCGGCGAGGCGGTGCACCGGGCGGCCACGAAGGTGGTGGAGAAGGCGCGGAAGGTCGCCGCGCACCTGCTGGAGGCGAGCGAGCAGGACCTGGACTTCCAGGACGGCGTGTTCTCCGTCAAGGGCTCCCCGGAGGCGCGCAAGACCATTCAGGAGATCGCCTTCGAGACGTTCACCTCGCACGACCTGCCCGACGGAGTCGAGCCGTCCATCAACGCCGAGACGCTGGTCGACCCGGAGAACTTCTCCTACCCGCACGGCACCCACCTGTGCGCGGTCGACGTCGACACGGAGACCGGGATGACGCGGATCCGGTCGTACGTCTGCGTCGACGACGTCGGCAGGGTCGTCAACCCGATGATCGTCGAGGGACAGGTGCACGGCGGGCTGGCGCAGGGCATCGCGCAGGCGCTGTTCGAGGAGGCCGTGTACGACGACGAGGGCAACCTGGTCTCCGGCACCATGGCCGACTACCTCGTGCCGTCGGCGGCGGACCTGCCGGACTTCGTGACCGACCGGACGGAGACTCCGGCGGTCGGCAACTCCATGGGGGTCAAGGGCGTCGGAGAGGCCGGGACGATCGCGTCGACGCCCGCCGTCGTGAACGCGGTGGTGGACGCGCTCCGGCCACTCGGCGTGCGGGACGTGCGGATGCCGTGTTCGCCGCACCGGGTGTGGCAGGCCATCCGGGCGGCCCGGTCCGGTACCGCCGAGGAGGCCGCCGGCACGGGTCCCGCGCAGTCCGGGCAGTCGGGACAGGCCGCTCAGTCCGGTGACATCGGTCAGTACGGCGAGCCCGATCAGCCGGCTCAGCCGGGAACGGAGGGTTCGGCATGATTCCTCCCACGTTCGAATACACCCGTCCGACGAGCGTGGACGAGGCGGTGCGCGCGCTCGCCGGCGCGGGCGAGGAGGCGAAGGTGCTGGCCGGCGGCCAGAGCCTGCTGCCGCTGCTGCGGCTGCGGCTCGCCTTCCCGGAGCTGGTCGTGGACGTCGGCCGGATCCCCGAGCTGCGTGGGGTCCGCGAGGACGGCGGCACACTCGTCATCGGGGCCATGACCACGCACCACGAGGTGGTCCACGACCCGCTGGTGCGCCGGCACGCCGGCCTGCTGGCGGAGGCGACGGCCACGGTGGCCGATCCCGCCGTACGGCACCGGGGCACCCTCGGCGGCTCGCTCGCGCACGCCGACCCGGCCGGTGACCTGCCCGCCGTGGCCCTGGCCCTGGACGCCGAACTGGTCGTCGCGGGACCGGGCGGCAGGCGTACGATCCCGGCGCGGGAGTTCTTCCTCGACTACCTGCAGTCGGCACTGGCGCCCGACGAACTGCTGGTCGAGGTGCGGGTGCCGAAGAAGGACGGCTGGGATTTCCACTACGAGAAGTTCCACCCCGTCGCCCAGTCCTGGGCCATCGTCGGTGTCGCGGCGCTGGTGCGGCGCGACGACGGGCACATCGCCGAGGCGCGCATCGGACTGACCAACATGGGCTCGACCCCACTGCGGGCCACGGCGGCCGAGGAGGCACTGTCCGGCGCCGACGGTCCCGAGGCGGTGGCGCGGGCCGCCGAGGCGGCGGCCGAGGGCGCCCAGCCCTCGCAGGACCTGTCCGCCTCACCCGAGTACCGGGAGCACCTCGCCCGGGTGCTGACCAGACGGGCGGTGCTGACCGCCACCGGGATGGGGTGAGCGCCGATCACCCGGTTGGACGGCCCGGAGCAGGTGCGCGCCCGCCTGGAGGAGACGGGGTACCTCGTCGACGAAGGGCTGGCCGTCACCTGCTTCCTGGCGCTGAGGCTGCACCGGCCGCTGTTCTGCGAGGGCGACGCGGGCGTGGGCAAGACCGCGCTCGCCACCGCCCTGGCCGAAGCGCTCGGCGCGCCACTGATCCGGCTGCAGTGCCACGAGGGTATCGACGCCTCGCAGGCCCTGTACGACTGGGACTTCCCGCGCCAGCTGCTGCACCTGAGGGCGGCCGAGGCGGCCGGCGTCAAGGACGCGGACCGGCTGGAGAGCGAGCTGTACGACCGGCGCTTCCTCATCGCCCGGCCGCTGCTGCGGGCCCTGCAGACGCAGCCGTCGGTGTTGCTGGTCGACGAGATCGACCGGGCCGACGACGAGTTCGAGGCGTTCCTGCTGGAGCTGCTGTCGGAGTACTCCGTGACCATCCCCGAGCTGGGCACGCTGCGGGCGCAGGTGCCGCCGGTGGTCGTGCTGACCTCCAACCGGACCCGGGAGGTGCACGACGCGCTGAAACGGCGGTGCCTGTACCACTGGTTCGACCACCCCTCCTTCGCCCGTGAACTGGCCATCGTGCGGCGCCGGCTGCCCGAGGTGTCGGCGCGGCTGGCCGAGCAGGTCACCGCGCTGGTGCAGACCCTGCGGGGCGCGGAGCTGCTCAAGCCGCCCGGAGTGGCCGAGACGATCGACTGGGCCGAGGCCCTGGACGCGCTGGGGGCGAGCGAGTTGGATGCCGAACTGGCCGTGGCGACCCTGGGGTCGGTGCTGAAGTACCGGGAGGACGCGGACCGGGCACGGGGACTCGACCTCGCGGCGGTCCTGGCGGCCCGGGGAGCGTGACCGTGATGGGCACGGCGGAGAGCGGAGCGAGCCGGCGACCGGGGCTCGCTACGGGGCCGCACGGGACAGAAGAGGTGCCGCTCGTCGCGGATGCCGTGAGCGGCGCGAACCAGCCACCGCCGGCGCGGCCCGAGCCGCTCCGGACCGACACCGCGAGCGGGGCCGGCCGACCACCGGAGGCGGACGCCGACCCACTCCGGGCCGACGCCGCGAACCAAGCCGGCCAACCACCGGCAGCGCAGCCCGACCCGCCCGGGACCGGCACTGTGGGCGGAGTCGGCCGGGCGTCAGGGGTGGGCGTGGCGTACCGGTCGCCGGCAGGGGATGCCGCGTTGTTCCGGGCGGATGCCGTGCTGGTCGGCTTTGTGCGGGCGCTGCGGGCGGCGGGGCTCGACGCCAGTACCGAGCGGCTGTACGCCTTTCTGCGCGCCGTGGACGTGTTGCGGCCCGCAATGCGGGCGGACGTGTACTGGGCGGGGCGGGCGACGCTGTGCGGCGGGCACGACGACCTGGAGCGGTACGACCGGGTGTTCGCCGCGTACTTCGGGGCGCCGGGCGAGCCCGCGCCGCGCGCTGTTCCGGCCGCTCGCCCGCCCCGTCTCGGGCTCGTCGCCCGGGAGGTGTCCGGCGCCCCGCGCAGGGCCGGTGAGGGCGAGCCCTCGGGTCCGCCCACCGCCACGCTCGCCAGCTCCGCCGAGGTGCTGCGACACCGCGACGTCGCCGGGCTGGACCCCGCCGAACGTGCCCAGCTGCGCCGCCTGCTCGCCGCGTTCGCGCTGCACGGGCAGACCCGCCGCTCGGCGCGGCGGCGGCCCGCCCGGCGCGGGGCCGTCGACCCGCGCCGCACCGTACGGGAGCTGCTGCGGCGCGGCGGGGAACCCGCCCGGCTGCGGCGGCACGCGCGCGTGGAGCGGCCCCGCCGGGTCGTCCTGCTCGTGGACGTGAGCGGCTCGATGGCACCGTATGCCGACGCGCTGCTGCGGTTCGCGCACGCGGCGGTGCGCGGGGGACGCACCGAGGTGTTCACCATCGGCACCCGGCTGACCCGGGTGACCCGCGAACTCTCGCACCGCGACCCGGACCTGGCCATGGCGGCCCTCGCGGCGGCCGTGCCGGACTGGCGCGGCGGCACCCGGCTGGGCGAGCTGCTGCGCGAGTTCCTGAACCGCTGGGGACAGCGCGGGATGGCGCGCGGAGCGGTCGTCGTCCTGCTCTCGGACGGCTGGGAGCGCGGCGATCCGGAGCTGCTCGGCGCGCAGATGCGCCGCCTGCACGCCCTGGCCCACCAGGTGGTCTGGGCCAACCCGCGCAAGGCCCGCCCGGGCTACGCGCCGCTGGCCGCCGGGATGGCGGCGGCCCTGCCCAGCGTGGACGCGTTCGTCGAGGGACACAGCCTGGCGGCACTCGAACGGCTGGCGGCGGTGGTGCGCGGGACGGGGAAGGGTGAGGCTGTGGTGAGAGGAGCGCAGCGTGCGTGAGATTCTGCCGGCGCTGGAGCGCTGGTACAGGGCCCGGATCCCGTTCGGGCTCGCCACGGTCGTCGCGGTCAGCCGCAGCGCGCCGCGCGGGCCCGGCGCCGCCATGGCGGTGGGGCCCGACGACGAGGTCGTGGGGAGCGTGTCCGGGGGCTGTGTGGAAGGTGCGGTGTTCGAGCTCGCCCAGGAGGTCGTGGCGAGCGGCGAGGCACGGCTGGAGACCTTCGGGTACAGCGACGAGGACGCGTTCGCGGTCGGGCTCACCTGTGGCGGCGAGATGACCCTGCTGGTGCGGCCCGTGACGCCCGCGACGGACCCCTCGTTCGGGGCCGTCGCCGCGTCGGTCACCGGGGGTGAGCCGGTGACCGTGGCCACGGTGGTCGACGGACCGGCCACGCGCGGGGCCACCCTGGCGGTCTGGCCGGGCACCGAGGCCGGCACGCTCGGCACGGCCGGGCTCGATGTGGCGGTCACCGCCGACGCGCGCGGCGAACTCGCCCTCGGTGCCTCCGTCCTCAGGCACTACGGGCCGCACGGGGAGCGCCGCGAGGACGCCGTCACCGTGTTCCTGCAGTCCTTCGCCCCACCACCCCGCATGCTGGTCTTCGGTGCGATCGACTACGCGGCCGCCGTGGCACGCATCGGCGACTTCCTCGGCTACCGGGTCACCGTGTGCGACGCCCGCCCGGTCTTCGCCACGCCCAAACGCTTCCCGGCCGGCGTGGAGGTCGTCGTCGACTGGCCGCACCGCTATCTCCAGGGCACCGACACCGACGAACGCACGGTGATCTGCGTCCTCACCCATGACCCGAAGTTCGACGTGCCGCTGCTGGAGGAGGCACTGCGCCGGCCGGCCGCCTACATCGGGGCGATGGGCAGCCGCCGTACCCACGACGAGCGGCGCACCCGGCTGACCGAGGCCGGTCTCACCGAGGCCGAACTGGCCCGGCTGCGTTCGCCGCTCGGGCTCGACCTGGGCGCCCGGACGCCGGAGGAGGTCGCCGTGTCCGTCGCCGGCGAGATCGTCGCCCTGCGCTGGGGCGGCAGCGGCGCGCCCCTGACCACGACCGCCGGGGCCATCCACCCGTCCGCCGCCCTCTGAGATGCGTGGAGGAAGTCATGGAGCTGCACCACGAGTTCACCGTCCCCGTCCCGGTCGACGACGCCTGGCACGCGCTTCTCGACATCGAACGCGTCGCGCCGTGTCTGCCGGGCGCGGCGGTCGAGGAGTACGACGGCAAGACCGTGACCGGCTCGGTGAAGGTCAAGGTGGGGCCGGTGACGGTGACCTACCGGGGCACCGCGGTCTTCGAGGAGCAGGACGAGGCGGCGCACCGGATGGTGCTGGTCGCGAGCGGCCGGGAGACCCGGGGGCAGGGCACGGCCAGGGCGACGGTCACCGCCACACTGAGCGAGCGCGACGGCGGTACGGCGGTGTCGGTGCGGACCGATCTGACGGTGACCGGGCGTCCGGCGCAGTTCGGGCGCGGGGTGCTGGGGGAGGTCGGCGACCGGCTGGTGGGACAGTTCGCGGCGTGCCTCGCGGAGCTGCTGGCCGAGCGGCCTGACCAGCCCTCCGCCGAGGCACCGGCACCGCCCGCCCGGGAGGAGCCGGAACCGCTCGACCTCCTGCGTACGGCCGGGTTGCCGGTGGCCAAGCGGGCCGCCGGCGCGGTGGCGGCGGCCGTCGTCGTCTTCCTGGTGGCCGTGCGCCTGTGGCGGCGGTGCCGGGCCCGGTCCCGTCGGGCGGCCTGGCACCGGTAGCCGATCCCGGGCTGGTCCGAGTCGGTCGGGCAGCCCGCCGACGGTCGCCGTCCGCGGGCTGGTCCGGATCGGTCGCGCGGCCTCGCGGCGGTAGCCGTTCACGATCTGGTCC
>NZ_JBIBKS010000001.1:356335-753233 GCF_042959345.1 Streptomyces sp. NPDC007905
CGGTCCCGTCGAACAGCCCCGCACCAGTAGCCGTTCACCATCTGGTCCGGTCCCGTCGAACAGCCCCGCACCAGTAGCCGTTCACCATCTGGTCCGGTCCCGTCGAACAGCCCCGCACCAGTAGCCGTTCACCATCTGGTCCGAGTCGGTCGCGCGGCCCCCCGACGGTAGCCGTTCCCAGGCTGGTCCGGTCGCCTCACCGGCGCCCGCGGGCGCTCGGCAGCACGGTCGGGGCGAGGACCGACGGGGCCGCGTAGAGGCGGGCGGAGCCGAGGGCCGCGAGGCGTGGCTCACCGCGCGCTGTTGAGGCGTTACCGGCGAGCGTGCCATGGGTGACTGGTGCCATGGGTGACTGGTGCCACGGAGCACTGACCATCCCCCCGGCACCGGGTGCTCAGGCGTCGCCGGCGACCAGCGCGTGCAGATGCAGATCGTGCCAGCCGTCCGCGTGCAGCAGGGCGCTGCGCAGGGTCCCCTCGAACGCGTAGCCGACCTTCTCCGGCACCCGGCAGGACGCCGGATTGGCGACCGAGTGGCACAGGGTCAGGGGGTGCAGGCCGAGGTCGTCCAGGGCCCATCGGCTCAGGCGCCGGGTGGCCTCGACGGCGGTGCCGCCTCCGCGCGCCTCGGGCAGCACCCAGTAAACGACCTCGGCCCAGCCGCCCGCGAGGTCGACGTCGTTGAGTCCCGCGAGCCCGACGGCCGCGCCGCCGAGCGGGGCGATGGCCCAGATGGCAGCGGTCTCGGCCCGTCGGCGCTGGTGCAGGCGCTCGATCCGGCCGCGGGCCTCCTCGCGGCTGCCGACGCAGAAGAGGTTCCACCGGCTGATCGCCGGGTCCTGCCCCGCGGTGAGCAGGGTGTCGGCGTCGGCCTCGTCCAGGCGCCAGGGTCGCAGTTCCAGGCCGCCGGGCAGCGCGAGTACGGGCTGGCTCTCGTCGGCGAGGCGGCCTTCGGGTACGACGGCGGGTATGCGGGAACCGGAGATTCATCGCGGCAGCGTGCCACAGGCACGCTGACGCTGGGGCAGGCGGTGCAGGGTGAGGTCGGTGAGCGCGCCGTCGGCGAGGGTCGCCGTCAGGTAGGTGCAGTGCGGCTGGCGGCGGCGGTCGGTCGGGGAGCCGGGGTTGAGCAGCCGCAGCCCGCCGGGGGCGACGGTGTCCCAGGGGATGTGGCTGTGCCCGAAGACCAGCACGTCCAGGTCGGGGAAGCGGGCGGCGCAGCGGGCCTCACGGCCCTGCGCGGCGCCGGTCTCGTGCACCACGCCGAAGAGCAGGCCGCCCAGTTCGGCGTACGCCACCTCGGGGAGCCGGGCACGCAACTCGGGGCCGTCGTTGTTGCCGTACACACCGATGAGCCGGCGGCTGCGGCTCTCCAGCAGGTCGAGGGTGGCGGTGTCGACCCAGTCGCCGGCGTGGAAGACGACGTCCGCGTGCGGGAGTTCGGCGAGCAAGGGGTCCGGGAGCCGCTTGGCGCGCTTCGGCAGGTGGGTGTCGGACATGATGAGCAGTCGCACACCGCCAGCCTAGGGACTTCAGGAGGCCAGCCGGCGGATTCCGCGCACGGCGCCCAGTACGGCGACGCCCGCGCCGAGGGCCGTGGCGGCCGGGTGCCGTACCAGGGTCTCCAGCCAGGAGCGGGCGTGGGCGCTGTCGTCGAAGGAGCCGTGCGCGCCCTGGTCCTCGGCAGGCTCCCGGTCGGCCGGTTCGAAGAGGTTGCCGACGCCGGTGGGCGGGATCCGGTCGGTCTGCTGGGAGTCGAAGCCGGTGCGTGCCAGGTAGCGGTCGAGCAGGGCCGGCGCCAGCCGGTTGGCCCAGATGGTGGCCACGGTGGTCGCGCCTATGTAGTACTGCTTGCGGCGCGGGTGGTCGGCCGCGTACGCCACGCCGCGTGCGGCGACCTCCGGCTGGTAGATCGGCGGCACCGGCATCGGGTGCTTGGACAGCCGGGAGCGGACCCAGTCGAACTGGGGTGTGTTGACCGCCGGCATCTGGGCGACGGTGACGTGCACGTTGCTGCCGCGGTGCAGCAGTTCGACGCGGAGGGCGGAGGTGAATCCGTTGATGGCGTGCTTGGCGCCGCAGTACGCCGACTGCAGCGGGATCGACCGCTCGCCGAGCGCGGAGCCGACCTGCACGATGGTGCCCCGGTCGCGGGGCAGCATGCGCCTGAGCGCCGCGCGGGTGCCGTTGACGAAGCCGAGGTAGGTCACGTCCGTGATCCGCTTGTACTCCTCGGCACCGATCTCGTCGAACGGTGCGAACACGCTGGAGAAGGCGCAGTTGATCCACAGGTCGATCGGGCCGAACTCCTTCTCCGCTGCCTCGGCCACGGCCTCCATCTGTGCCGGGTCGGCCACGTCGGCGGTCTGGACGAGCGGGCGTCCGCCGAGCGCCGCGACCTCGTCGGCCGCCGACTCCAGTCCGCCCCTGCCGCGGGCGACCAGCACGACGTCGGCGCCGCGTCGGCCGTAGAGGCGGGCGGTGGCACGACCGATGCCGGCGCTGGCGCCGGTGATGACGACGGTGGGGGGCATGGTCCTCTTCTCCCTTCGCGCGACTCTCGCACGATTCGCGTTGCTCACGGTGATGCTCACTCCACGCGGTACGGCCGCGCCCGCTCCTCTGCCAGGGTGAGGCCGAGTCCCGGCGCGCCGTCGGCGCCCGGCGTGATGCTGCCGCCGCCGGGAGCGAGGACGCCGTCGAAGAGGAGCCGTTCGATGCGGACGTGGTCGTGGAACCACTCCAGATGGCGCAGGTTGGGGACGGCGGCGGCGACATGGGCGTGCGCGTGGGGTGCGCAGTGGCCGGAGACGTCGGTGCCGCGCGCGTGGGCGAGGGCGGCCGCGCGCAGCCAGACGGTGATGCCTCCGCACCGGGTGACGTCCACCTGGAGGCAGTCGACGGCGCCGGCGGCCAGCATGTGCTCGAAGTACGGCAGCGTGTAGCCGTACTCGCCGGCCGTGACGTCCATCGGGACGCGGCAGCGGATGTCCGCGAGCAGGGTGGGGTGGTCGGAGGAGACCGGTTCCTCGAACCAGGTCACGCCCTCGTCCGCGAGCGCGTGCGCGACCCGTACGGCCTGCCCGCCGGTGTAGCCGCCGTTGGCGTCCACGTACAGCTCGACCGCGTCACCGACGCTCGCCCGGGCGCGTGCGACACGTTCGAGGTCACGGGCCTCGCGGGCGCCCCACGACTCCCCGATCTTGATCTTGACGCGGGGGATGCCCTCGTCCTCGGCCCAGCCGCGCAGCTGGCGGTCCTGGCGGTCGGCGTCATAGGTGGTGAAGCCTCCGCTGCCGTAAACGGGCACGTCGTCCCGGGCGGCGCCGAGCAGGTCGACGAGGGGCAGGCCGAGGAGGCGGGCCTTCAGGTCCCACAGGGCGATGTCGACGGCGGCCACGGCCTGGGCGGCCACGCCCGGCAGTCCGGCGTTGCGCACGGCCCGGCACATGGCCTCGTTGGCACGCGGTACGTCGTGGGCGGGCGTCCCGGTGACGGTACCGGCGAGAAGTTCGCGGACGAGGTGGGCGGTGGCCGCGGGCGCGTAGGTGTACCCGAGCCCCGTGGTGACACCGCAGCGGACGGTGACCAGGACCAGCGTGGTGCTGTCCCAGGCGAGGGTGCCGTCGGCCTCGGGGGCGTCGGTGGGCACGGTGTACACGGCGGTGTCCACCGCTTCGCCGGTCGGCCGGTCGCTCATGGTCACCTCCTCAGGTACGGCGCCGCAGCCGCAGGGCGGCCCCGGTGCCGGCCGCCGCGGTGACGGCCGCGGCGACGGCGGTCGTCGCCCACCGGGCGGTACGGGACGGCTCGGGCGGACGCACGGCCAGACGTTCGGGGTGGCTGCTGGGCAGATTGCCGTCGAGCGCGAGGGCCAGGGCCTCGGCGAGGTGCAGGGCGCGGCGGCCGGTACCGCCTTGCTCGATCTGGGTGCGGCAGCTGAAGCCGTCGGCGAGGACCAGGCTGCCCGGCGCGGTGTCGCGGACGGCTGGCAGGACGCCCAGCTCGGCGACGGCCATGGAGACCTCGTGGTGGCCGCGTTCGAAGCCGAAGTTTCCGGCCAGGCCGCAGCAGCCCTCGTCGAGGACGTCGGCGTCCAGGTGGGCGCGGCGCATCAGTTCGCGGTCGGCGTCGGACTTCATGACGGCGTGCTGGTGGCAGTGGGTCTGCACGGTCGCTCGCCGGGCGAGCTGCGGCGGGCGCCAGCCGTCGGGCGCGTGGTGGACGAGCTGCTCGGCGAAGGTGCGGACCTGTCCGGCCAGCCGCTGCACGTCCTGGTCGGCGGGGAGCAGCTCGGGGGCGTCGGAGCGGAAGACGGCGGTGCAGGAGGGTTCGAGGCCGATGACGGGGGTGCCCGCCTCCAGGTAGGGGCGCAGCGCCCCGAGGGTGCGGTGCAGCACCTTCTTGGCGACGGTCAGCTGGCCGGTGGAGATCCAGGTCAGGCCGCAGCACACCGGCTCGGTGGGGACGGCGACCCGGAAGCCGGCGTCCTCCAGGACGCGTACCGCCGAGATCGCGATCGAGGGGTGGAAGTAGGTGCTGAAGGTGTCGGGCCACAGCAGCACGGTGCGCGGGTCGGCCGGGTCGGGCTCCTCGCTGTCGCGGGCCCGCCACCACTGCAGGAAGGACTGCTCGGCGAACACCGGTGCCGTGCGTGCCTCGGCGATGCCGGCCAGCCGCTTGCCCGCGCGGGCCAGACCGGGGGCGTGCAGCGCGGTGTTGACCAGGGCCGGGGAGACGCGGGACAGCCGCGCCCACACCGGGAGCCAGCCCATCGAGTAGTGGGCGGCGGGGCGCATCCGGCCCTCGTAGTGGTGGGAGAGGAACTCCGCCTTGAGGGTCGCCATGTCGACACCGGTCGGGCAGTCCGACTTGCAGCCCTTGCAGGCCAGGCACAGATCGAGTGCGTCGTGGACCTCGGTGGAGCGCCAGCCGTCCTTGATCGCCGAGTCGGCGTGTCCGTCGAGCATCTCGAACAGCAGCCGGGCGCGGCCGCGGGTGGAATGCTCCTCCTCCTTGGTGGCCCGGTAAGAGGGGCACATCACGCCGCCGGAGTGGCCGCGGCAGTTGCCGACGCCGACGCAGCGCATCACCGCGCGGTTGAAGGAGTGCTCGTCCTCAGGGAACTGGAAGTGGGTGGCGGGCGTCGCGGGGCGCCAGGAGGGGCCGAGGCGCAGTTGGCCGTCGAAGGGGTTGGGGTGGACGACCTTCCCGGGGTTCATCCTGTTGTTCGGGTCGAACAGGGCCTTCAGCTCGCCGAAGGCGGTCACGAGCCGCTCGCCGAACATCCGGGTGAGCAGCTCGCCCCTCGCCTGGCCGTCGCCGTGCTCGCCCGACAGGGAGCCGCCGTAGGAGGCCACGAGGTCGGCCGCGCGTTCCAGGAAGCGGCGGAAGTCGGCGACGCCCTCGGCGGTCTGCAGCCCGAACGGGATACGGGTGTGGACGCAGCCCTGCCCGAAGTGGCCGTACAGGGACGGGTGGTCGTAGTCGAACTCCTCGAAGAGCTTCTTCAGGTCCCGCAGGTAGTCCCCGAGCCGCTCCGGCGGGACGGCGGAGTCCTCCCAGCCCTCCCAGGTCTCCCGGTCGTCCGGCGGGCGGGCGGTGACGCCGAGTCCGGCCTCGCGGGCCTTGAGCATCTTCTGCTCGCGCTCGGGGTCGTCGGAGAAGGCGACGTTCGCGTCCTTCTCGGCGCGGCCGACGGCGCGCAGCAGCGCGTGTGCCTGCTCTTCGACGTCCTCCTGGCTGTCAGCGCTGTACTGCACCATCAGCCAGCTGTCCCCCTCGGGAAGGTTGTTGAGGGAGTCGAGGTAGGCGCCCTCCTCGCGCATCAGCTGGGCCATGCGCCCGTCCAGGGCCTCCAGCTGGGAGGGTGAGCAGTGCTCCAGCAGGTGCGGTACGTCGTCGGCGGCGGCGCAGATGTCGTCGTAGCCGAGGACCAGCAGGGACTGGTACGCCGGCACGGGGACGAGGTCGAGTTCGGCCCGCAGGACGGTCACCAGGGTGCCCTCGCTGCCGACCAGCGCCCTGGCCACGTCGAAGCCGTTCTCGGGCAGCAGGGAGTCGAGGTTGTAGCCGGAGACGCGGCGCGGGATCTTCGGGTAGCCGCGGCGGATGTCCGCCAGGTACACGGTGGCGATGCGGTCCAGGCCGGCGTAGATCTCGGCGAGCCGGCCGCCCGCGGCGGCGATCCGGGCACGCTCGTCGGGCGGCGTGGGACCCACCCAGGCACGCTGGCCGTCGTAGGTGAGGATCTCCAGGCGACGCACGTTGTCGACGGTCTTGCCGTAGGCCTGGGCCGAGGCGCCGCAGGAGTTGTTGCCGATCATGCCGCCCAGGGCACAGTGACTGTGGGTGGACGGCTTCGGCCCGAACTGCAGCTTGTGCACTGCCAGTTGGCGGTTGAGTTCGTCCAGGACGATGCCCGGCTCGACCACGCAGGTGCGCCGGTCGGGGTCCACGGACAGCAGGGTGTGGCAGTACTTGGTCCAGTCGATCACCACGGCCGTATTGGTCGACTGCCCGGCGAGGCTGGTGCCGCCGCCCCGGGACAGGACCGGGGCGGCGAAGCGGGCGCACACCGACACCGCCCGGGCGCCCGCCTCCACCGTGCGGGGTACGACGACGCCGAGCGGGACCTGACGGTAGTTCGAGCCGTCCGTGGCGTAGGCGCCGCGGCTGCCCGCGTCGAAGCGGATCTCGCCGTCCACTTCGGCGCGAAGGGCCGCCTCCAGGCCGGACGTGTCCGGAGAGGTCATTCCGCGCTCCCTGAGATCACCGACGAGCTGCGCTGGCTGCGGCGAGCCGGGTACCCGGGAACTGTCCAGGCAAAACTGAACAGGTAAACTCAGCAGCCTGGGCTGGACAGTTTGGGCTGACGGTCCTAGGCTGACGGCATGGTGCACATCTCCGACTCCGCGGTCCACGCGGCGCGTGACCTGCGCGTGGTGTTCAGCCGGCTGCGGCGCCGTATCCGGGAGGTCGCGCAGGACTCCGACCTGACCCCGTCGCAGGAGTCGGCGCTCTCCCTGGTCGGCAAGCACGGCGCGGCCACGGCCAGCGCCCTGGCCGCGGCGGAGGGCGTGCGGCCGCAGTCCATGGCGGCCACGCTGGCCGCCCTGGAGCAGCACGGGTTGATCCGGCGCGCCCCCGACCCCGACGACGGCCGCCGCCAGCTGGTCACCCTCACCGAGACCGGCCGGGCCCGCGTCGAGGGCAACAGGCAGTTGCGCGAGGAGTGGCTGGCCCGCGCCTTCGAGGACCGCTACACCGAGGAGGAGCGGCAGACGGTCCTGAAGGCGCTGGAGCTGATGGAACGGCTCTCCCGGCCGTGATACCGAGGCTCACCCGGCGCACCGCACGCACCGTACGCCTTGCCGAGCCGCTCGTGGACTCCGTGCCGCAGCTCGCCCGCAGCGCCGTCCTGCTCCTGGTCGGTGGGGACAGCCCGCTGTGGCTGCTCCTCGCGGTCGCTGCTCTCCTCGGCACCCCGCGGTGCCTCATCGGCCTTGCCGCGCGGAACGCCCTGTACCGCCGGGCCCACCCCGAGCGGATCGCCTCGGCGCCCGGGCTGCCACGGACCTTCATGTGCCTCCGCGCGCACAGTGCCTCCGCCGCCACCGCGGCGTTCCGTCCGCACCGCGCGGGCACGGCCGGGCTGCACGGCCCGGCCGCGTTCATGCTCGCCGACTCGGACCCGGCCCCTTCATGCTCGCCGGCTCGCTTCTGCCGGCGTTGACCCTCCCCGACCGTTCACTCGGCCGGCCCACCTCTCGAAAGGCCTGACCGACCCATGTCGCTCACCACCCTCGACCCCCGTACCGCCCTCGTCGCGATCGACCTGCAGAACGGCATCGTAGGCATGCCCACCGAGCCGCACGCCGCGGCCGACGTCGTGGCCCGCACGGCCGAACTCGCGGCGGCCTTCCGGGCCCACGGCCTGCCCGTGGTCCTGGTCCGGGTCTCCTTCGCGCCCGACTGGGCCGACGCCGTCCCCGGCCGGACCGAGCGCCAGGCACGCGGTCTCGCCTTCCCGGACGGCTGGGACGTCCTCGTCGACGAGCTGTCCGGCCACCCCGGCGACATCCGCGTCACCAAGCACAACTGGAGCGCCTTCCACGGCACCGACCTGGATGTCCAGCTGCGCCGCCGCGGCATCACCCAGATCGTGCTGACCGGCATCGCCACCAGCATCGGCGTCGAGTCCACCGCCCGCGACGCCTACGCCCACGGCTACCACGTCACCCTCGCCACGGACGCCATGGCCGACAGCGACCCCGAAGCGCACCGGGGCAGCGTCGAGCGGATCTTCCCGCGGCTCGGCGAGAGCGGCACGACGGCGGAGATCCTGGAGCTGCTGGCCAAGACGCACAACTGACCGGCCGGTCCGGCCCCTTGTGCGTGCGGGCGCTCGCCCGCACAAGGGGCCGCGTTAACATTCGGCCACGCGCACCGTGCCGCCCAGGCCACGGAATGCGAACCAAGGGGGCTTGGAAGCCGGATGCCGGTCAAGGTCAGCGTCGTCGTACCCGTGTACAACCCCGGCCCGTACATCGAGGACTGCGTCGCCTCGCTGCTGCGGCAGTCGCTGCCCCCCGACGAGTTCGAAGTGATCTTCGTGGACGACGGCTCCACCGATGCCACCCCGGCCCGGCTGGACGCTCTCGCCGCCGAGCACCCGCACCTCAGCGTCATCCACCAGGAGAACTCCGGCTGGTCCGGCACGCCCCGCAACGTGGGCATCGAGGCCTCCCGGGGCGAGTTCGTGATGTTCGTCGACAACGACGACCACCTCGGCGACGAGGCCCTGGAGCGGATGTACGAGTACGGGGTCGCGCACAAGGCCGACGTGATCGTCGGGAAGATGGCCGGGAAGGGCCGCCCGGTGCCGGTGGAGCTGTTCCGCAGCAACCACCCGCACGCCACGGTGGACAACACCCCGCTGATCGACAGCCTCACCCCGCACAAGATGATCCGGCGCTCCTTCCTGGACCGCACCGGACTGCGCTTCCCCGAGGGCCGGCGGCGCCTGGAGGACCACGTCTTCATCGCCGAGGCCTATCTGCGCGCGGACAACGTGTCGGTGCTCAGCGACTACGTCTGCTACTACCACGTCAAACGCGAGGACGCCTCCAACGCCGGCTTCCAGCGCTTCGAACCGGTCGGCTACTTCAAGAACCTCCGCGAGGCCCTCGACGTCGTCGAGCGGTACACCGAGCCGGGCCCCCTGCGCGACCGGCTGCTGCGCCGCTGGCTGCGGGTGGAGATGGTCGAGCGGATGAGCGGGCGCCGGCTGCTGGCCATGCCGGACGACTACCGGCGTGAACTGTTCCGGGAGATGCACGCGGTCGTCGTGGAGCGCTTCGGCCCCGGCGTCGCCCCCGGGCTGCGGCCGGACCAGCGGATCGTCGCCGCGCTGATCCGGCAGGACCGGTACGACGACCTGGTCGCCTACGCCGAATGGGAGACCGGCGTGCGGCCCAAGGCCGCGCCGGCGGACGTCGAGTGGCACGAAGGGGCGCTGCGCGTCCACTTCACCGCCGAGTACCACGGCGCCGACGGCGCCCTGACCGTGGACCCGGACGGGCCCCGTCCCCCGGCCGACGGCGCGCCCGCCGACCTGGCCGAGGCGGCGGCCCGGCTGGCCGCGGCGGCCGCAGACGGCTTCGACCACGCGACCGCCGATCTGGTCCTGCGCGACCGGGAGACCGCCGCCTCCTTCTTCCAGCGGGTGGAGGTCACCCGCGAACGGCTCCCGGCCGGGGACGGGCGCACCCGGCTGGTGCTGCACGGTACGGCCACCGTCGACCCCGTCACCGCGGCGGGCGGCGGACCGCTGTACGGCGGACTGTGGGACGCCTGCGTCCGGGTCTCGCTCGGCGGCTGGACCAAGGAATGCCGTCTGGGACCCGCCCCCGCGCAGGGACCCGCGCTGCCGCCGGCCGGCATCTTCGCCGGCCGGGTGGTGCTGCCGTACTGGACGAAGCAGTACCTCAACCTCTCCCTGGACGTGGACCGGGCTGTCAGGTCGCTCGGCCTGCACCGGCTCACCGCGGCGGACGCGACGGTGTCCGACGCCGAGGTGCTGACCGTCGCGCTGCCGCTGTACGTCCCGGACACCGCCCGGGTCACGGTCCGGCTGACCGACACGGCTTCGGGCCGGACGCACGACCTGACGGCCGTGCTGACACCCGTCGACGGCGCCCACTCGCTGCTGGAGGCCGGGCTGCCGTCGCACGAGCTGCGGAACACCACATGGCGGACGCAAGTGCGCCAGGCCGACGGCCGGTTCCTCGGGCTGCCGTTGCTGCTGAAGGTCGGCCGCACCCCTGGTGCCGTCGAGGTGACCCGCACCCCGGCGCCCGGACCGCTGCGGCGGGTGGTGCGCGGGGCGCGCCGCGTGCTGGGCGCCGTACTGGGCAAGACGACGACACGAAAGGCCTGACCGCATGCGGCAGTTGGAGATGGCGGACGCCTGGGTGCTGGAGCCCAAGGTGTTCCCGGACGAACGGGGCAGCTTTCACGAGTGGTACCGGGGCGAGGAGTTCCGCGAGGCCACCGGGTACGACATCGGGCTCGCCCAGGCCAACTGCTCGGTCTCCCGGCGGGGAGTAGTGCGCGGCATCCACTTCGCCGACGTACCGCCCGGGCAGGCCAAGTACGTCACCTGTGTGCGCGGTGCCGTCCTGGACGTGGTGGTGGACATCCGGGTCGGCTCACCCACCTTCGGCCGGTGGGAGGCCGTACGCCTCGACGACGACACCCGGCACGCCGTGTTCCTCGCGGCGGGCCTCGGGCACGCCTTCATGGCGCTGACCGACGACGCCACCGTGGTGTACCTGTGCTCGACCGGGTACGCGCCCCGGCGCGAGCACGGGGTGCACCCCCTCGATCCCGGCCTGGCCATCGCATGGCCGCAGGACATCGAGCCGGTACTGTCGGCGAAGGACGCCGAGGCGCCCACGTTCGCCGAGGCGGAGCGGTCCGGGCTGCTGCCGAGCTACGCGGACTGCTCCGCCCACTACGAGCGGCTGCGCGGCCGGTAAGGCCGCGGGGTTCAGCGGCTGACGCCGTACGAGGACACCGCGCGCCGCAGCGGTTCCCAGCCACGCGAGCGCCCGGTGCCCCGGTTGCGGGCCGCGACCAGCGGCTTCCAGAAGCCGGCGCCGAGGAACTCCTCGGGCGCGATGGCGGTGGTGCGCTCCAGGACGGACTCGGGGACCTTCTGCGGGTCGGGGACCTCGAACTCCGCGATGATCTCGTCGTACTTGTCCTTGAGGACGGTGCTCCCCGGGTCGGCGCCGAACACCACCAGCTGGCCGGTGGGCGCGGTGTCGACCAGGACCGTCACCAGGTCGGGGCGGTACCGGTCGAGGATCTCGACCAGCTTGTAGACGTCACCGGTCCAGGCGTTGGTGTGCCGGTCACGGGCGGCCTCGTCGACGTTGCGCGGGAGCATGTCGTCGAAGACGACCACACTCGCCCAGTCCGAGTGCTTCTCGATGTTGATGAAGTCCCGCAGCGCGTACTCGAACAGGTGCATGCCGTCGATGAACGACAGGTCCAGCGTGGTGCGCCTGAAGTACCCGAACGGGCTGCGGTTGCGGGCCAGGTTGCGCAGGGGGTGGCGGCCGCCCCTGAGGTGCGCGAGGGGATTGTCACGGGCGAAGAAGTCGTCACTGGTCGCCTTCGCCAGATGCACGTCGCAGCGGATCTCCGTGACCACCTTGAACGCCGGGTCGATCGCGATGCTCGGCACCCGGGACAGCGTCAGGCTGCGGCCGTCGTTGACGCCGATCTCCAGGTAGTTGCGGTTCGCGGTGACCTTGTGGAGCTCCCGCAGGAACTCGTGCCGTTTCACTGGGACATCTCCTTGCGGATGTGAGGCAGGGCTTCGTACAGGTCGGAGCGCCAGTCCCCCCAGGTTCCGGACCCGCCACACACGCGCCACCGGGCGTGCCCGAGGGCGCTGCAGGCGGGTCGGGGCGCGGGCCGGGGGAAGGACCGGCTGCCGGTGCGGACGGTGTCGTGGCCGAGCATCCCGCCCGTGCCGGTGACCAGCCGCCTCATCGGGCGCTCCGCTGCTTCAGCGGCTCCCACCAGGCGCGGTTGTCCCGGTACCAGGCGACCGTCTCGGGGAGCCCGCTGGTGAAGTCGCGCTGCGGGCGGTAGCCGAGTTCGTCGCGGGCCTTGCTCCAGTCCACCGAGCAGCGCAGGTCGTGGCCCTTGCGGTCGGGGACGTACTCGACCCGGTCCCAGTCGGCGCCGCACGCCCCGAGGAGCAGCCCGGTCAGTTCCCTGTTGCTCAGCTCCGTGCCGCCCCCGATGTTGTACACCTCACCGGGCCGGCCCTTGGTGCGCACCAGGTCGATGCCCCGGCAGTGATCCAGTCCGGAGCACAGCACGGGTTTGTCGGCCACCGGCACCAGCTGTCTCGCCGATGTGTGCGTGATCGGACGCGGTCGGGTACCGGCCCTGCCGGAGAGCACCAGAGCCTTCATTGGCCATACCCTAACGGCGATTGTCCGGATCGGACCTTTGTTTGTCCTACTGGCTTGCTACGCCGTGTGGCTCTGGTGCCGCTACGGGTTCACCGGTCGGTGTTCCGCTGCCACGGGGTGCGCTGATTCGGGCCCATAGCGCTGTGCGTCTCCCCGCCGTTCAGTCCTCGCCCCGGACGATGTTGTCCTCGGCCACTGTTCCCGGCTTCGGAGCGGTGGTGCGCTCCACCACGGCCGCCAGGCAGGTACGCATGCCCTTGCCCCGTCGGCGCCGGGCCTTGGACCAGCCGGTCTCGGCGTAGGGAAGTGTGCTTTTCTCACCGGTGTGCGCGGTCACGGCACTTCATCTTCCTTCTGTTTCCTGCTGCTCCTGCTCGTTCCTTCTTGCTCCCGTGCCGGTCCGGCGAAGCCGCCCCGAGCCCGGCCCGTCGCGCGGGGGTGTGCCGCCCGGGTCCCCGCGCCACGGAGCACGCAAACCCGGGCGTGCTGCACCGTCTCAGGTCCGGCCGCCGCCACCGCCGCCGAAGGACCCACTGGATCCGGACGACCAGCGCGGCCGCCGCTGGTCCTCGGCGCGCCTGGTTCCGGCGTTCCCGAGCTGATGGGGGGTGAGCCGCTCGCTCTCGTCCGCGGCGCGGGGCACCTCGTCCGGTTCCCGCATCTCCTGAGTCTCCCGCACCGGCCCGGACGGCGGGGGCTTCGGCTGCTCGTCGGGCCGGGGCGGGGCCGGTTCACGCCGGCGCACCCTCATGCCCAGCCGGACGGCCCACACCAGCCCGGCGGTGATGGCGACGCCGGCGACGAGGATGAGGACGTACCCGAACACCTGACCGCCCGCGGCTGCTTCGTACGTGGCTGCGTTCATTCCCGCCGGGTACCCGAGGGTGCCCGCCGGATGCCTGTTCGGGGGCGCTTCAGCCGATCGGCGTAGTGGGCGGCGGACGCGACCGGGGGCGTACAGGGCGTGGCGCGGGCGGGCCTCCGGCCCCCGGGAGTAGCGTCGACGGCGATGACCGAGTCACCGGAAATGTCAGAGATCAGGGAGATCACCGCACGGTACACGGCCCCCGCCCAGCGGCCCGGCCGGGCCTTGCTGCGCTGGGCCTCCACGGCCGACCACAAGGTGATCGGCCGCCTCTACATGGTCACGGCGTTCTGCTTCTTCCTGGTGGCGGGGCTGCTCGCGCTCGGCATGCGCGCCGAACTGGCCCGGCCGGGCCTGCAGTTCCTCAGCGAGCAGGGCTACAACCAGTTCTTCACGATCCACGGCACCATCATGATGCTGCTGTTCGCGACGCCGATGTTCGCCGGGTTCGCCAACGCCATCATGCCGCTGCAGATCGGCGCCCCCGACCTGGCCTTCCCGCGGCTCAACGCGATGTCGTACTGGATGTACCTCTTCGGTGGGCTGATGGTGGTCTCCGGCTTCCTGGTGCCCGGCGGGGCGGCGGCGTTCGGCTGGTTCGCCTACGCGCCGCTGAACAGCGCCTACTTCTCCCCCGGCGCCGGTGGTGACCTGTGGGCGATGGGACTGGTGGTCTCGGGTGTGTCGACGACGCTCACCGCGGTGAACTTCATCGCCACGATCGTGTCCCTGCGCGCGCCGGGCATGACCATGTTCCGGATGCCGATCTTCACCTGGAACGTGCTGTTCACCTCGGTCCTCGTCCTGCCCGCCTTCCCGGTGCTCACGGCGGCACTGCTGGCGCTGGAGGCGGACCGGAAGTTCGGGGCGCACGTCTTCGACGCCTCGGACGGCGGCGCGCTGTTGTGGCAGCACCTCTTCTGGTTCTTCGGCCATCCCGAGGTGTACATCGTGGCCCTGCCGTTCTTCGGGATCATCTCGGAGATCATCCCGGTCTTCTCCCGCAAGCCGCTGTGGGGCTATCTGCCGATGATCGGGGCGACGATCGCGATCACCATGCTGTCGGCGGTGGTGTGGGCGCACCACATGTTCGCCACCGGCGCGGTGCTGCTGCCGTTCTTCTCGGTCATGTCCTTCCTGATCGCGGTGCCCACGGGCATCAAGTTCTTCGCGTGGATCGGGACGATGGTCAAGGGGTCGATCTCGTTCGAGACGCCGATGCTGTGGTCGCTGGGGTTCCTCGTGTCCTTCCTGACGGGCGGTCTGAGCGGGGTGCTGATCGCCTCCCCGCCGCTGGACTTCCATCTGACCGACTCGTACTTCATCGTGGCGCACCTGCACTACGTGCTGTTCGGCACGGTGGTGTTCGCGATGTTCGCCGGGTTCTACTTCTGGTGGCCGAAGTTCACCGGGAAGATGTTGGACGAGCGGCTCGGCAAGCTGCACTTCTGGCTGCTGTTCCCGGCGTTCCAGCTGACCTTCCTGGTGCAGCACTGGCTCGGCGAGGAAGGGATGCCCCGGCGGTACGCGGACTATCTGCCCTCGGACGGGTTCACGCTGCTCAACAGCATCTCGTCGGCGGGGGCGTTCCTGCTCGGTGTCTCCACCCTGCCGTTCCTCTGCAACGTCTGGCGCACCGCCACCAAGGCGGAGAAGGTCACCGAGGACGACCCGTGGGGATGGGGGCGTGGCCTGGAGTGGGCGACGTCCTGCCCACCGCCGCGGCACAACTTCGTGGCGCTCCCTCGGGTGCGGTCGGAGTCACCCGCCTTCGACCTGCACCACCCGGAGGTCGAGAACCCGCCCGGGGAGGTGGAAGCGCGATGAAGGCGGAAGCGATGCTGTTCGGCGGCGTGGCGCTGTTCTTCGGTGGCTCCGCCGCCCTGTACGGGGCGTGGTCGCATGACGAGACGGGCACGACCGCGCTGGTCGTCGCGTTCGGGATGGCAGCGCTGGTCGCCTTCTTCTGCCTGATCCAGTACCGGCGCCGGGGCGCACGGGCGCAGGACCGCACGGACGCGGAGGTGGCGGACGCGGCCGGGCCGGTGGCGTTCTTCCCGGACGAGAGCGTGTGGCCGATCGTCACCGCGCTGGGTTTCGCGGTGACGGCGACCGGTGTGGTCTACGGGCTGTGGCTGTTCCTCATCGGTCTGGGCGTTCTGGCTCGCGGTGTGTTCGGGATGGTGTTCCAGTACGCGTACCGGTGAGCGGCCTGCGCGGCGCTCCGGGGCGGAACGTCTCGACGGACTCGTGGTCGGTCTCGTAGCCGCCGGTGACGCTCTGACGGATCTCGCCGGTGGGCACGCCCTCGGCGAGGCGCTCACGCTCGGCCTCCGTCAGTGCCCGGCACAGCCAGCGGGTCACCAGGAAGGCGAGTACCGGCGCCGCCACGAGCGCGATGCGCAGCACCCAGGTCAGGCCGTTGACGGAGATGCGGAAGCTCTGGGCGATGACGTCATTGGCGCCGGCCAGCAGCAGCACGCCGTAGAAGACGGTGCCCGCCACCCCGAGGCCGGTGCGGACGGGACGCTCGCGCGGCCGGTCGCACAGGTGCTGCTCGTGGTGCCACTCCCCGGTCAGACGCTGCTCCACGAACGGATAGGCGTACAGCACGGCGAACAGCAGGCCGGGCAGCACGACCGCCGGAAGCAGCACGTTCCACATGAGGGTGTGCCCCGCGACGTTGGTCTCCCACGGCGGCACCAGCCGCAGCGCACCCTCCAGGAAGCCGACGTACCAGTCCGGCTGGGATCCGGTGGAGTCCACGTCCGGGCGGTAGGGGCCGTAGTTCCAGACCGGGTTGATCTGGGCGATGCCGGACAGCAGCACCAGGAGGCCGGAGACGCACAGGGACAGGCCCACGGAGGAGGCGGTGAACTGCGGGACGAGCGGCTTGCCGAGGACGTTGCGGTTGGTGCGGCCGGGGCCGCGCCACTGGGTGTGCTTGAGGTGGAACACCAGGATCAGATGCACCGTCACCAGGGCGAGGAGCGCGCCCGGAAGCAGCAGGATGTGCACCGGGTAGAGCCGGGTGATGATGTCGTGGCCCGGGTACTGACCGCCGAAGACGAAGAAGGCCACGTACGTCCCCACCACGGGCAGGGACGCCATGATGCCCTGGGCGATGCGCAGCCCGGTGCCGGAGAGCAGGTCGTCGGGGAGCGAGTACCCCGCGAAGCCCTCGGCGAGCGCGAGGACGAACAGGGTGAGCCCGATCACCCAGTTCAGCTCGCGGGGCCGGCGGAAGGCGCCGGTGAAGAAGATCCGCAGCATGTGCAGGCCGATCGCGGCGACGAAGACGAGGGCGGCCCAGTGGTGGGCCTGCCGGATCAGCAGGCCGCCGCGCACGTCGAAACTGATGTGCAGGGTGGAGTCGAAGGCGGCCGACATGAGCACGCCGCGCAGCGGCACATAGGGGCCGGCGTAGACGACCTCGCGCATCTCCGGCTGGAAGAAGAACGTCAGCCACACCCCGGTCAGGATCAGCACGAGGAGGCTGTAGAGGGCGATCTCGCCGAGCAGGAAGGACCAGTGCTCGGGGAACGCCTTGCGCAGCAGCGCGCCGCCCTCCAGCACGGGCAGCCGGGCGTCCGCCGCGTCCACGAGCCGCTCCGCGCGGCGGCCGGCTCGGCTCACGTGTCCTCCGGTGCCGCCGCCCGGGCCACCTCGGCCTCCACATCGGCGCGCGGCCGGCCCGTCTGCCTCGCGTACTCGCTGACCGCGGTCTGCACGTCCCGGGCCAGGTCCCGCCAGGCGCGCAGCGCCGTCTCGTAGGTGCCCGACTGGGCCCCGGTCATCTGCCGCCCGGCAGGCGGGCCGTACGCCTCCCGCAACTCGTCGACCATGCGCTGTGCCGCGTCGGCGGCCCGCTGCTTCTCCACCAGTTCTTCGAAGGTATGTGCCACGTCAAGGACCCTAGGCACGGTCGGCGGACGGTGCCCTCCGACCTGCCGTGCGCGGTCCGCACCGATACCCGAGTGGCGGGTCAGTCGTCCGATGCGAGGTCCGCCCAGACCTGTTTGCCGCCGCTGACCGGCACCGTCCCCCAGGCCTCCGACACCGCCTCCACCAGCAGGATGCCGCGCCCGCCGGTGGCCTCCCAGCCGATGCTGGTGGGCTTGACGGGGCTGCGCGGCGAGCCGTCGGCCACCGCGAGCCGCAACCGGTGGTTGACCAGGCTGAGGTCGAGGCGGACCTGGCCGGTGGTGTGCACGAGGGCGTTGGTGACCAGCTCCGAGACCACCAGCAGCGCCGCGTCCATGGTGTCGCGCGACACGCCCCAGGTGCGCAGGGTGCGCCGGGCGAAGCGGCGGGCGTGCCGGACGGCTTCCGGGACCCGCCACACCGTCCAGCTCTCGCGCAGCGGGCGTACGGCCATGCCGTCGTAACGCATCAGCAGCAGGGCGACGTCATCGCCGCGGTGGGCGCCGGTGAGCAGGGCGTCGGCGACCAGACCGAGGTGGCCGGGATCGGCGGTGGCGAGCTCATGGGCGAGCCGGTCCATGCCGTCGTCGATGTCGGCCTCGGCGGACTCCACCAGTCCGTCGGTGGTGAGCGCCAGGACCGTACCCGGCTGGAGCCGGAGCGGGGTCATCGGGAACTCGGCCTGGTGGAGCACCCCGAGCGGCGGGCCGCCCTCGGCGTGGACGATCTCGGTGGACGCGTCCGGATGACGCAGCACCGGCGGCACATGACCGGCGCGTACACACAGGGCGGTGCCCTGCTCCATGTCGACGTCGACGTAGCAGCAGGTGGCGAAGAGGTCGGTCTCCATGTCCAGCAGCAGCCGGTTGGCGAGCGCGACGACCACGTCCGGGGCGTGGCCCTCGACGGCGTAGGCGCGCAGCGCGGTGCGCATCTGGCCCATCAGGGTGGCGGCACCCGCGTTGTGGCCCTGGACGTCGCCGATGACGAAGGCCACGTGGTTGTCGGCGAGCGGGATCACGTCGTACCAGTCGCCGCCGACCTCGAGACCGGCTGTGGTGGGCAGATACCGTGCGACGGCGACCGCGCCGGGCAGCCGGGGCAGGCGGCGCGGCAGCAGGGTGCGCTGGAGCATGCCGACGAGTTCGTGCTCGGCGTCGAAGGCGTGGGCGCGCAGCAGCGCCTGGCCGGCGAGGCCGGCGGAGGCGGTGAGCAGGGCGCGCTCGTCGGGGGCGAACTCGTGCGGCTGGTCCCAGCCGATCAGGCAGGCGCCGGCCATGCGGCCGCCGGCGGCCAGCGGCAGTACGGCGAGGCCGCCGGGGCCCACGTCGGCGAGCGCGGGCTCCAGCGGGCTGCCGGCGGGCCAGATGCGGGGGCGGCCCTCGCGCAGGGCGGCGGCGAGGGTGGGCATGGCACGCACCGGCGCGTCGGGCCACTCGGTGCGCCACTCGGTGCGCCACAGCTCGGGCCAGGCCTCGGGTTCGGGCGGGTCGAGGACGGTGACGACGAGACGGTCGTTCTCGAGTTCCGCCAGGGCGATGCGGTCGGCCTGGAGCGGTTGGCGCAGGGCGGAGACGACGGCCTGGCCGACGTCCTTGACCGTGCCGGCCATGGCGAGGGCGGCGGCCAGGCGCTGTACGCGGGCCACGTCGGTGACGTCGGAGCGCAGCGTGGAGGCGTCCGCGACGGTGCCGACGAGCCGGGCCGGGCGGCCCTCGCCGCCGGGCAGCAGCCGGCCGCGCAGCCGCAGCCACTTGGGTGGGCCGGAGGCCTGCAGGATGCGGAACTCCAGCTCACGATCGCCGATGGACATGTGGTCGGCCTCGACCACCGACATCAGGGCGGGCACGTCCTCGGGCACGGTATGGCCGAGCAGCGTCTCCACCTTGCCGTCGAACTCCTCCCGGCCGATCCCGAAGAGCCGCAGGATCGTGTCGCCCACCTCGACCCGGCCGGTGTCCATGGCCAGGCTGAACGTGTCCGCGGGCAGTTCGCCGGTGTCCGCGGCTCTGCCGGCCGGCGCGGGCACGGCGACCGCCCGGGCGATCAGCTCCAGGCAGGCGCGGTCGTCGGTGCCGAAGCCGCCGGGGTGCTCGGTGACGGCGAGCAGGCAGCCACTGCCGGCCGGGCCGAGCGGCAACGCGGCCAGGGAGAAGTCCCCGGACGGCGTCCGGCGTGCCTCCGGGCAGTCCGCCAGTTCGTCCGGGCCGAGCCACACGGGCCGCCCGGTGCGGTGGACCTCGGCGACCGGCGAGCCGCCCGCGGCCTGATAGCCGTCGCGCAGGCCGTACAGCGTGCGCGGCAGACCCGCGGACTCGGCCAGGATCAGCCCCGCGGGGTCGTATCCGGGCGCGTAGACCCCCACGAACGCCGCCCCGGCGAATACAAGCGCCTGTTCGAGAACCCGGCGCAGCCGATCGGGAGAGGCGGGCACGTCGATGAGCGTTTCAAGGGCGGTTTCGGCACGCTCGGTTCTCGTTCTGCGCACCGCAGCACCCTCACTGGCCACTTGGCCATTACAGCGCGTATGAGCCGCCTGCGCAGCCCCTGTGAACGCGTCACGCGCCGCGCGGGCCCGACTTCGCTCGAAAGCCACCGAACACATCTTTACCCATGCGTTCCGCACGGTGACCTCGTGACAGCCGTGACTTTCCGCGACGTTCCGCCTCCTGCGAGTGTCTGTCCGGGTCATCCAGAGAAAGGGGCGGGACGGGCATGGACAAGCGGTACGAGGTGTACGCGCTCGCCGACGGACACTTCTACGACACGCCCGACCGGCTCTCGGCGGACGGCAACGAGCCGGCGCCGCTGTTCGCCACGGCGCGTCGCGCGCTCCCGGACGGCTGGCACACGGCCCGCACCGGCGACTGGCTGACGCTGACCCCGCTCGGCGACGACGGCGCGCCGCTCCCCTCGCCGGCCCAGGGCTGGAAGATCCACTCCTCGGCGACCGCGGCGAACGCGGAACGGATCGCCGGGATCGTGTGGGACTACTGCGTGCCACGCCGGATCCCGTTCAAGTTCGTGCCGTCCCCGCATCTGCTGCACCTGCGCAACGCCAAGTACGCGGGCCGCGACACCAGCGGCAAGTTCGTCACCGTGTACCCGGCCGACGAGGAACAGCTGCACCGGGTGCTGCGCGAGCTGGGCGCGCTGCTGGAGGGCTGTGAGGGGCCGTACATCCTGACCGACCTGCGCTGGTCCGACGGTCCGCTCTACGTCCGCTACGGCGCCTTCGCGCGCCGGTACGTCGTCGACGAGCGCGGCTCGCTGGTGCCGGCGGTGACCGACGGCGAGGGGCGCCTGGTGCCGGACCGGCGGGCGCCGTCCTTCCAGGTGCCGGAGTGGGTCACGCTCCCGGAGTTCCTGCGGCCGCACCTCGAGGCCCGCAACACCACGACGGTGGGCGAACTGCCGTACCGCATCGAGAAGGCACTGCACTTCTCCAACGGCGGCGGGGTGTACGCCGGCACGGACACCAGGGACGGGCGCCGGGTGGTGCTGAAGGAGGGGCGCCCGCACGCGGGGCTGGCCGCCGACGGGGCCGACGCGGTGGCCCGGCTGGAGCGGGAGAGAGCCGCGCTGCAGCAGGCCGCCGGGACGGGCGTGGTGCCCGAGGTGCGGGACTGGTTCACGCTGGGCGACCACCGGTTCCTGGTGATGGACTTCCTTCCGGGCCGCCCGCTCAACTCGTTCTTCGCCGAACGGCATCCGCTGCTCACCCCCGACCCGGACCCCGCGGAGGTCGCCGCCTATACGGCATGGGCCCTGCGCATTCACCGGGCCGTGGAGCGGGCGGTGGAGGCGGTGCACGCGCGTGGGCTGGTCTTCAACGACCTGCACGTCTTCAACATCATGGTCGACCCGGACGAGGAGACGGTGTCCCTGATCGACTTCGAGGCGGCGGCCCCGGCCGAGGAGAACGGTCGGCAGACCGTGGCGCACCCCGGCTTCTTCGCCCCGCCGGACCGCCGCGGCAAGGACGTCGACCGGTATGCGCTCGCCTGTCTGCGCCTCGCCCTGTTCCTGCCCGTGACCACGCTGTTCGTGGTGGACCGCGGCAAGGCGGCACACCTGGCGGACGTGATCGCCGAGCAGTTCCCCGACGTGCCGCGCGCCTTCCTCGACGAGGCGGTCGCCGAGATCACCCGGGACACCGCGGACGGCCGCAGCCGCCGTACGTCCGCGCCCCTGGTGGTGCCGGGCGACTGGCCGTACAGCCGGGACTCGATGGTGAAGGCGATCCTCGCCTCCGCCTCTCCGGAGCGCGACGACCGTCTCTTCCCCGGCGACATCGCCCAGTTCTCCGACGGCGGCGGCCTCGGGCTCGCGCACGGCGCGGCCGGGGTGCTGTACGCGCTGGAGGTCTCCGGCGCCGGCCGGTACGAAGAGGGCGAGCGCTGGCTGCTGGACCACACGGCACCGCCGCCGCCCGGCACCCCGCTCGGCCTGTACGACGGTCTCGCGGGCGTGGCCCTGGTCCTCGACCTGCTCGGCCACCGGCAGCGGGCACTGGACCTGATCGACGGCATTCTGCGGGAGAACTGGCGCAATCTCTCCTCCGACCTGCACGGCGGCCTGGCCGGTCTCGGCCTGGTCCTGGGCCGCTTGGCGGAGTCGACCGGCGAGACGGAGCTGCGCGACGGTGCCGCCGAGGCCGCCGGGATCCTCGTACGACGCCTCGCCGAACCGGCCCCGGACACGCCCCGGCCACGGGCCGGGCTGATGCGGGGCGCCGGCGGGCCCGCGCTGTTCCTGCTGCGGCGGTACGAGGAGACGGGTGAGGCCCGCATGCTCGCCGCGGCGGCCGAGGCACTGCGCCGCGACCTGGCCTGCTGCGTCGTCCAGGAGGCGGGCGGCGGCCTGGAGGTGGACGAGGGCTGGCGGACGCTGCCGTACCTCGGTGACGGCAGCGTGGGGATCGGCCTGGTCCTCGACGACTACCTGGCGCGGACGGGCGACGGCGGGTCGCTTCTGCGGGCCGCCGGCGACGGCGGCCCGCTCGCCCGGGCCCCCGAGGACGACCGGGAGGCGGCTCTCCTCGCCCACGCCGCCGATGCCGCGAAGGAGTTCGAGCGGGCCCGGGCCGGCATCCTCACCGCGGCCACCTCCCGCTTCTACGCGCAGCCCGGTCTCTTCCAGGGCCGCGCCGGAATGGTCCTGCACCTCGCCCGCAGCTCCGCGCCGGGCGCCGGCCGCGACCGGCTGGAGCAGCAGATCGCGGGGCTCGGCTGGTTCGCGATGGCCTACCAGGGCCAACTCGCCTTCCCCGGGCACCAGATGATGCGGCTCTCCATGGACCTCGCCACCGGAACGGCAGGCTGTCTGCTGGCGCTCGCGTCGGCCCTCGACGCCGAGCCCACCGCGCACCTGCCCTTCCTCCCGCCGCCACCGGCGGCCCACACACGCGGCTCCGCGAGCTGACGGAGTCGTGACCCAACCCCCGTCCCCGAACAGGGAAAGGACACAACATCATGGCACTTCTCGACCTGCAGACCCTCGAGTCCGACGAGCACACCCACACCGGCGCGAGCACGGCGAGCCTGCTGTCCTGTGTCTCGGCGGCGAGCGTTCTGCTCTGTCTCTGACCAGGCCGGTCACGCCACGGCTCCGGGCGGCCCTCTCCCCTTGCGGGGAGGGGCTGTCCGGGGCCTTCCCGTCCGCACGGGAGGGGCCGTACGGAGCCTTCCCGTCCGATCCGACGCGAGGCCGCAGCCGATGACGACCCGTTGCGACGCCCCCGATCGTCTGTCGCGTGCCGTGCTCCGGCACTGCGGCGCCCGCTGCGCCGCCCTGTGCGCCGTGACCACGGCCGGCACGGCCGCCGGACTGCTGCTGCCCGCCGCACTCGGCCGGACCCTCGACCTCCTGCTCGCCCGCGCTCCGGCGGCCCGCTGGGTGGCCTGCTGCGCGGGCCTGGTGCTGCTGCTCGCCGTACTGGACGGGTGCGCGAGCGTGCTCACCGGCACCGTCGACGCCCGGTCCACCGCATGGCTGCGGCACCGGATCACCGGACACGTTCTGGCCCTGGGCCCGCGGGCGGGCGCCCGGTTCGGCACCGGTGACCTCATGGCCCGGCTGATCGGCAGCGCCGCGCAGGCGGGGACGGCGCCGGGTGCGCTGGCCGCGCTGCTCGCGGCACTCGCCGGGCCGGTCGGGGGCGTGGTGGCGCTCGGCCTGATCGACCCGTGGCTGGCTGCCGTCTTCCTGGCCGGAGCGCCGGTGCTGGGGCTGCTGCTGCGCGCCTTCGCCCGGGACACGTCGGCGTGCGTGGAGGACTACCAGCGGATGCAGGGGCGGATCGCGGCCGCTCTCGCCGAGGCGATCGGCGGCTTCCGCACAATCCGGGCCGCCGGAGCGGAGGACCGGGAGACGGCGCGTATCCTCGCGCCGCTGCCCGGACTGTCCCGCGCCGGGCACCGCATGTGGCGGGTGCAGGGGCGGGCCGCCGCCCAGGCGGGCACCGTGGCACCGCTGCTGAACCTGGGCGTGGTGGCGGTGGCCGGCCTGCTGCTCGCCCGGCACCGCCTGTCGGTGGGCGAGGTGCTGGCCGCCTCCCGGTACGCGGTGCTGGCCACGGGGGTCGGCGTGCTGGTCGGACAACTGGCCGCGCTGGCGCGGGCCCGCGCGGCGACCGGGCGACTCGACGAGGTGCTGGCCGAACCGGTGCCCGGGTACGGCACCCGCCGCCTGCCACCCGGCCCCGGGCGGCTGGAGCTGCGGGGCGTGACGGCCCGCCGGGGCGGCCGCACGGTCCTGGACGGCGTCGACCTGCGCGTCCCGGGCGGCTCCACCCTCGCCGTCGTCGGCCGCTCCGGGACCGGCAAGTCCCTGCTCGCCGAACTCGCCGGACGGCTGGCCGACCCGGACACGGGCGAGGTCCTCCTCGACGGGGTCCCGCTGCGCACCTTGGCCCACGCCGACCTGCGCCGTGCGGTCTCCTACGCGTTCGAACGCCCCGCCCTGCTCGGCAGGACCATCGAGGACACGATCGCGTTCGGGCTCACCGCTCCCTCCCCCGCCCGGATCCGGTCGGCCGCGCGCACGGCCCGGGCCGACGCCTTCGTCCGCCGCCTGCCCGACGGCTATGCCACCCCCTGCGCCGACGCCCCCCGCTCCGGCGGCGAGTCCCAGCGCCTGGGCCTCGCCCGCGCCTTCGCCCACGGCGGCCGCCTGCTGATCCTCGACGACGCCCTCTCCAGCCTCGACACGGTCACCGAGCACCAGATCACCGAGGCCCTGCTGGCCCCCGGAGCGGGGCCGACCCGTCTGCTGATCGCCCACCGCACGGTCACCGCGGCCCGCGCCGACGCGGTCGCCTGGCTGGACGGGGGCCGGGTGCGGGCGGTGGGTCCGCACACCGAACTGTGGCGGGACGCGGAGTACCGGGCGGTGTTCGGGGCGTGAGCGCGCGGACGAGGGCGTTGCGGTTGCTGCGGGGGCGGGGGCGGGCGCTGCTCCGACTCGGCCTCTGGTCCGTCCTGGAAGCGGGGCAGACCTTCCTGGCCGGCTATGCGCTGGCGCGGGCGCTGGACGCCGGGTTCCTGGCCGGGGACGCTCGGACCGGTCTGCTGTGGCTCGGGGCGGCCGGGCTCGCGGTGGGCGCCGGGGCGTACGGGACCGGACGGGTCTATGGCGTGGTCGCCGCGCTGGTGGAACCGGTACGGGACCGGCTGGTGGCGACCGTGGTACGGCGCGGGGTGCGGGAGGCGGACGCCGGGGCGCTGTCCGGTCTCACCCAGCAGGTGGAGATCGCCCGGGACACCCTCGCGGGCCTGGTGATGGTCTCCCGGTCGTTCCTGTTCACCGCGGCCGGTGCGCTGATCGGCCTCTGCTCGCTGGCTCCGCTGCTCCTGACGGTCGTCGTGCCTCCGCTGCTGGCCGGGGTGTGCCTGTTCACGGCGACGCTGCGGCCGTTGGCCCGGCGCCAGGAGGCCTTCCTCACCGCGGACGAAGCGCTCGCCGAGGACCTGGGGGCGGTGTGTCCGGGCCTGCGGGACGTCACGGCCGCCGGTGCCGGGGCCCAAGTGGCGGCGAGCACCGGCCGGTTGATCGAGGCGGAGCAGCGGGCCGCCCGCGCACTGGCCCGCTGGAGCGTGACCCGCGTGGCCGCTCTCGCGGTGGGCGGCGAGCTGCCCGTGGTCCTGCTGCTCGCCACCGCGCCCTGGCTGCTGGGCCACGGCGTGAGTCCGGGTGCGCTGGTCGGGGCCCTCGCCTATGTCACCCAGTCCCTGCTCCCCGCCCTCCACAACCTCGTACACGGCCTCGGCACCAGCGGCTCCCGCCTCACCGTCGTCCTGCGTCGCCTGACCCCGGCGACGGGCCCGGGGGCACCGCGGCCGGCCGACCGGCCCGGTCCGCCCGGGACGAGGGAGACCGGATCGCCGCACGAACAGCCGAAGCGAGACGACTCGCCCGAGCCGCACTTCCCACGCGTGCCGCGGGGCGCGCCCGATACCCGTGAGCACCGTGTGCCCCACGGCGTCTTTGATGCGCACGAGCAGCAGATGCTCCACGGCGTCTTCGATACGCACGAGCAGCGGCCTCACGGCGCGCCCCATGCACACCAGCAACGCGTGCCGCACAGTGCGCCCCATGCCCACGAGCAGCCCCTGCCGCACGGCGCCCCCGGTGCCCACGAGCAGCCCCTGCCCCACGGCGCGCCCGATGCCCACGAGCAGCGGCCTCACGACGTGCCCGATACCCCCGAGCAGCGCCTGCCCGACGGCGCGCCCGGTGCCCACGAGCAGCCCCTGCCCCACGGCGTCTCCAATGCCCCGCTGGTGCCGGACCACCCGACCGGGCCGCACGACTCGCCGGAGCCGCACGACTCGCCGGGCCCGCACCACCCGCCCGAGGCGCCCACCCCGGCCACGGGCGCTCCGCCGCCGGTCGCGGGCACTCTTCCGGTTGCGAGCACTACCCCGGACACGACCACTCCCCCGCTTACGAGCACTCCTGCCCTCGCGCTCACCTCCGTCACCTTTGCCTACGGGCCCGCCAGTGAGCCCGTGCTCGACGGGCTCGACCTCACCGTCCCGGCCGGCGGCCACCTCGCCGTCGTCGGACCGAGCGGGATCGGGAAGTCGACGCTCACCGGGCTGGTCGCGGGGCTTCTGGAGCCCCGGGAAGGGGTGATCCGGGTGTACGGGCACACCGTGCCGGGGCCGGCGGCGGCCACGTTGCGCGTGCTGATTCCGCAGGAGGCGTACGTCCACGGCGGCACCCTCGCCGAGAACCTTGGCCTCTTCCGCCAGGACCCGGTGCCGGAGGCGGAACTGCTGGCCGCCGCCGAGGCGCTCGGGCTGACGCCGCTGGCGCGGGCGCTGGGCGGGCCCGCCGGCCGGGTCGACCCGGCCGCGCTGTCGGCGGGCGAGCGGCAGCTGATCGCGCTGACCCGGGCCTATCTCTCACCCGCGCCGCTCGCCCTGCTCGACGAGGCGACCTGTCATCTGGACCCGGAGGCGGAGGCCCGAGCCGAGCGGGCGTTCGCGGCGCGCCCGGGCGGCACACTGGTGGTCGTCGCCCACCGCATCAGCTCCGCTCGGCGCGCCGGCCGCGTCCTGGTGATGGACGGCCCGCGCACCGCCTGCGGGACGCACGACGAACTGCTGCGGACCTCGGCTCTGTACCGGGATCTGGTCGGCGGCTGGACGATGGCGCCGACCACGCCGGTCGGCTGATCACAGCCACCCTTCCCCCTGCGATATCCGTATCGCGTCGATGCGGTTGCGCGCCCCGGTCTTACGGGTGATCGCCGCCATGTAGTTGCGCACCGTGCCGTGGGACAGGTGCAGGCTCCCGGCGATCTCCGCGATGGACGCGCCGTCGGCCGCCAGGGACAGCACGCTCAGCTCACGTCCGGTCAGCGGCATCTGGGCCGCCTTGAGGAATCCGAACCCCAGCGAGGCGTCGACGAAACGTTCCCTCTCCGCAGCACAGCGGATCGCGCGCACCAGCCCGTCCGGTGAGCCCGCCTTGTCGACGAAGCCGAGCGCCCCCGCCTCGGCAGCCCGCTTCAGCAGCCCCGGTCTGTCCGCACTCGCAAGGACCACGAGTGCCGGCGGTCTGCCGCCCGTGCCCGGCGGGCACAGGTCGCCGAGCGGCGGCCCGCCCTGCCGGTCGCCGCAGTCCAGGTCCGCGGCGCACACGTCCGGACATAAGGAGCGCACCCGTGAGGGCGCGGCACGCCATGGCGTGTCTTCGACCTGCAGACCGGGTGCCCTCCGCAGCCATTCGGCCAGAACCGATCGCACCAGACACGCGTCGTGCACCAGAAGTACCCGGATCACTGCCCGCCCCTCCAGTAGGCCGTACTTCGCCCTGCATCGCCGTGCTCTTGTCTTCAGGTGTTCAGCGCTCTTGTCTTCGGGTGTTGAGCGCGTGCCCCATTCTTGGCCGGTGTCACCGTTCGCGGGCGCGGAGATCCGGCCATCAGGGTGCGCGGGGGCGCACACCGGGCGCCCGTACGCCGCCTCGCGCTTCAGCTACGGGGGCATGGGACGGGCCGGACGGGGTATCCGTGCGCATCCGGGGGGGACGGTGCTCCTTCGCAGGTGAGCGCTGCCGCCCACGGCATGCGAGAGGTGCTCGCCGTGCGCCGGGTGGCCCCACGAGAGAGCCTTGACCCCGGGATGCGAGGCGCGGCCGTACGAGGAGGTGGTCGGCGTGTCCGACGGGCCAGGGCCGGCGCAGGCACCGGCGGCCGCCAGAACGTCGGCCGGCGAGCTGCTGCTGTCGCTCGCGCTGGCCGCGATGCTCGAGGACGTGCACGCGCACTCCGGCGCGGTGTACCTGCTCCGGTCCGACGAGCCGGTCCTGGAGATGGCGGTGATGGCGGGCATGCCCCGGGCGTTCGCGGCCCCGTGGGAGCGGGTCGGGCTGAGCGCGCCGATCCCGGTCGCGGACGCGGTGCGGGAGCGGCGCCTGGTGTGGGTGGGCGGCGAGGAGGAGATGGCCCGCTCCTATCCCCGGATCGCCGTGGTGCTGCCGTACCCGTTCGCGCTGGCGGCGCTGCCGGTGGCGACGGCGGGCACCGTGTACGGCGCCGTGTTCGTCACCTGGCCCGGTGCGCATGCGCCGGAACTGTCCGACTGGGAGCGCGAACATCTGACGGCGGCCTGCGAACGGCTGGCCCGGCGGCTGGCCCGGGCCGCCGCTGAGGAGCGGCCGCTCCGGCCCGAGCGCGATCTGCTGGCGACGCCCGTGGCCGGCGTGGCGGGCACGCTGGGGTCGGTGGAGGCGGTGCGGATGGTGTCCCGGCTGCCGTACGGGCTGGTGTCGCTGGATCTGCACGGCCGGATCACCTTCGCCAACGCGGCCGCCGCCGACCTGCTCGGCAGACCAGCCGGCGAGCTGCTCGGCACGCTCCCCTGGGTGTCGGTACCGTGGCTGAACGACCCCATGTACGAGGACCGTTACCGGGCCGCGCTGATCAGCCAGCACGTGACGTCGTTCGTGGCCCTGCGCCCGCCGGGCGAGTGGCTCTCGTTCCGCCTGTATCCGAGCACGACCGGGCTGAGCGTGCGCATCGGCCGGGCCCGGGCGGTGGCGGACATGGCGCGCACTGCGCCGCAGTCGGAGCGGGGGCCCTCGCGGCTGGTGTCCATCTCCCAGGTGCTGAGCCTGGCCGGGGCGCTGACCGAGGCGGTCGGCGTGCAGGACGTGGTGCAGTTGGTGTGGGACGAGGTGGCCCCGGCGGTCGGCAGCCAGGCGATGGTGATCCTCGGTTCCCAGGCCGGGCGGCTGCACGTGCTGGGGCACCGCGGGTACGCGGACCCGCACGTCGTGGAGCGGTTCGACGGGCTGCCACTGAGCGAGCGCAACCCGGGCACCCAGGCCCTGAACAGCGGGGTGCCGGCGTTCTTCGACTCGCCGGAGCAGCTGGAGCGGCTGTATGCGAACCGGCACGAGACACCGGGCGGGTTCGCGGCCTGGGCGTACCTGCCGCTGATCGCGTCCGGGCGGCCGGTCGGCACGTGTGTGCTGGCGTACGCCGACCCGCATGTCTTCCCCGCCGACGAGCGGGCGGTCCTGTCCAGCCTCGGCGGCCTGATCGCGCAGGCCCTGGAGCGCGCCCAGCTGTACGACGCCAAGCACCGGCTGGCGCAGGGGCTGCAGGAGTCGCTGCTGCCGCACTCGCTGGTGCGGCTGCCCGGCATCGAGGCGGCGGCCCGCTATCTGCCGGCCACTCAGGGCATGGAGATCGGCGGCGACTTCTATGACCTCGTGCCGGCCCGGCCGCTGGCCGCGGCGGTGATCGGGGACGTCCAGGGGCACAACGTGACCGCGGCGGCGCTGATGGGGCAGATCCGCACCGCGGTACGGGCGTACACCACGGTGGGTCAGACACCCCAGGAGGTGATGCGCAGCACCAACCAGCTGCTCGTCGACCTGGGCGCCGAACTGTTCGCCAGCTGTCTGTACCTGCGGTTGGACCCGGCGCGCGGGAAGGCCGTGATGGCTCGCGCCGGGCATCCGCCGCCCCTGCTCAGACGCCCGGACGGACGGGTCCGGGTGCTGGACCTCGCCGGGGGGCCGCTGCTGGGGATCGACGCGTCGGCCACGTATCCGACGACCGAGGTGTCCCTGGCTCCCGGCTCGGTCCTCGTCCTCTACACCGACGGTCTGGTCGAGTCGCCCGGCGTGGACATCGAGGACTCCCTGGTCGACCTCGGCGCGCTGCTCGCGGAGATCGGCGACCAGCCCCTGGAGACCCTGGCCGACGAGCTGGTACGGCACAGCGCGACGGCACGGGAACGGGTGGACGACGTGGCGGTGCTGCTGCTGCGGGCCCACGACACCGGCTGAGCCGCCGGACCCGACGACCGCGGTCCGGCCCTCCCGCCGGAGGGCCGGACCGTCCCTGCCGGCCGGAACCGCGGTGGGCCGGTCAGGGAGTCTCGGGGACGGCGCGACCGGCCCCTGGTGAAGGGGCCCTGTGGGTCCACGGGTCCCGCGGGTCCCGGTGAAGGGGCCGCGCGCCAGATGCCGTTGCGGGACGATCCGGTGTCCCGTCGCGCCACGGCTCAGTGGGTCCCGGTCAGGACGACGAGCCGTCGCCCGCGCCCTCGCCGGACTGGTTTCCGGTGCCCGCGCCGTCGCCGGTGCCGCTCTGGTCGCCGGTGCCGCTCTGGTCGCCGGCCGTGGCGGACGGGTCGGCGGTGCCGCCGATCTGGTCACCGCCTGCCTGGTCCCCGGCACCCGACTGGTCCCCGGCCGAGGCCGAGGGGTCGGCGGTGCCCGCCTGGTCGCCGGCGCCCGACTGGTCCCCGGCCGAGGCCGAAGGGTCGGCGGTGCCCGCCTGGTCGCCGGCGCCCGCGCCGTTGCCGCCGCCGCCGAGGGTCGCGCCGGTGGCCTGCAAGGCGGTGGTGACCGGCTGGAAGAAGGTCTCGCCGCCACTGGTGCAGTCGCCGCTGCCGCCGGAGGTGAGGCCGACCGCGCCGCCGTCCTGGGTGAACAGGGAGCCGCCACTGTCGCCGGCCTCGGCACAGACGTTGGTCTGGATGAGGCCGGTGACGGTGTCGACGCCGTTCGGGTCGGTCTCGCTCTGGAAGTTGACGGTGGCGTCGAGGCCGGTCACCTGACCGTTGTGCAGACCGGTGGTGGAGCCCATCCGGAACACGGTCTCGCCGACGGTGGCGTCCGCGGCCTGATTGATCTGCACGGTCTGGCCGTTGCCGGCGTTGACCTCGCTGGGCGCCTGCGTGTTGGGGTCGTTGTACTTCACCAGCGAGAAGTCACCGTTGCCGGGGAAATTGGCCTGGTCGACGGTGGCGATGGGCTGGCCGGTCTGGGAGTCGGACCAGTCCTTGGCGGCGACGCCGCAGTGACCGGCCGTCAGGAAGGCGGGACTGCCGTCGGACGCGGTGACGTTGAAGCCGAGGGAGCAGCGCACGTTGCCGCCCTGCACCTGGGAGAAGATGGCGTCGCCGCCCGAGACGAAGGTCTTGAAGGTACCGGCGGACTTCTTCAGGGTCGCCTTGCCCGAGCCGAGGCTCTGCACGGTCGACTGGAGCCGGTTCCACTTGGCGCCGGTGACGCTGGAGTCGGCGGTGACCACGACCTTGTCGGTGCGCGGGTCGACGGCCCAGGCGGTACCCGGGATGGTCGCCTTGGTCTTCAAGGTCTGGGCGGCGGCCTTGAGTTCGGAGGTGCTGTTCTCGACCTGGCGGACGGCCGCGCCGGCCTTCTTCGCCTGGACGATCACGTTCTTGTCGCCGCCGACCACGTTCACGACCAGTTGCTGCTTGGCGCTGTCGTAGTAGGACCCGGCGAGGGCGTCACCGAGCAGCTTCTGCAGCTGCGCGGCGAGATTCGAGGCGTCCGCGGCCTTCAGGGTCTTCGCGGTGCCGGTGGCGCCCGAGGCCTGGTCCTTGTCCTGGGACGCGTTGGCGTTGGGCAGCAGAAGAGCCGCCGCTCCGAGCGCCGCGACACCGCCCACCGCTATCGCGGCTTTGCGCTTGGGCATTCGCTTGTGACTCAAACTTCTCGACCTCCTGGGGACGGGGGCCTGCCGCTGTCGGGCAGTCGTAGGGGGCGCCTGGATGGCTGTAGGTACGGGCGGGTCACACGGCGCGTTCAATTCCGTTTGCCAACTTCCCTGCCGGAACGGTGAATCGGCCATGCTCCGCGTGTCGCGCCACACGGCCGGGAACAATCGCCCATATGACGATGACCACCACCGAAGCCGACAAGATCCTCTCTGCCCACTTCGCCCCCTGGGTCCTCGACCTCGGGCTGTCGGTCCAGGCCGTGGGCGAGGATCGCGCGATCCTGCGTCTGCCCTGGTCGGACCGGCTGGTCCGGGAGGGCGGCGGGTTGTCGGGGCAGGCCCTGATGGCGGCAGCCGACACGGCGACGGTGATCGCGGTCTCGGCCGCGCGGGGCGGTTTCGTGCCGATGACGACCGTTCAGCAGTCGACGTCCTTCCAGCGGGCGGTGACCGGTTCGGATGTCCTGATCGAAGCGGTCCTGACCAAGCTGGGCCGGCGGATGGCATTCGCGGACATCGCGCTGAGCGACGCCGGGTCGGGTGCGCTCGCGGCCCGCGCGAGCACGGTCTACGCACTGCTGGGCTGACACGCTCAGCCACCGGTCGGTGGCGGTCCGTTCCGAACGCGTACCGGAATCCCTGCTTCAGGGAATCTGCACATTGAATACCCAAGCAGCTCACCACCGTCGGCAGATCTGCACATCCATGCGCCCCCCGTCACGCCTTTGGTGCGGAGTGCCGGATTCGCCGTCCGGCGGGCAAGGGCCTGATTGCGCCGATGCCGTGCGGCATGTGAAGGAGTCGCCGACATGCCGTGCGCGGGCCTGCACGGATGAGTCGCTCAATGAGTCAAGTGCGCTGGTGAGAGGCCTGGTTGATTGGAAGCGCGGCCCGCGTGCGTGCTTTGATCCATCGCACCGCGGGGGTCCCCCGGGCTCCCGGAGACGGGTGCCCGGCACCTGCGGTCGCGGCCGTCCGTCTGTCCCCAGAGGGGGCCGCTCCCCCCTTGTGAAATATCCATACGAAGGGAAGTTCCACCATGAACTCCACCCCCCAGGTTGAGACCGTCGAGATCTCGGACGCCGAGCTGGACAACGTCTCCGGCGGCCTTTCCGTGAACGCCCTCAACACCGCCACCGGCGCCCTGAACGGCGTTGCCCCGGTTTCCGGCGCGGTGGACACCGTCGTCGGCACCGTCGAGGGTGTCACCGGCCTGAACGTCGCCCCGGTCACCAGCCTGGTCGCCGGTCTCTGACCGCACCCCGGTGTCACCGAAGTCCCGGAGCCTCCCCCGGTTCCGGGACTCTCGGATGCCCCGAAGCATGCCGTGACGATGTCTCTCCTCGGGTGAGGGAAGTTCCGTGCAGTTCCGCCAACAGGCCCTCGCCAAGCTCCAGTCGCCGGAGGAGCTGGACCTTCCGGTGCGGCTGGCCCGCCCCCAGGGCTGGCTCGCGCTCGGCGTCACCGTCGTCGTCATGGCGGCGGCCGCCGTGTGGGCGGTGACCGGTTCGGTCGCCTCCACGGTGAGCGCGCAGGCCGTCCTCACCCACGGGCAGGGCAGTTATGTGCTGCAGAGCCCCGTGGCCGGCCAGGTGACCGCCGTGCTCGCGAAGCAGGGCGACCGGCTGCCGGCCGGCACCGCCGTCCTCAAGGTGCGTACGAGTCAGGGTGACACACTGGTCCGCACGGTCGCCGCCGGCCGCGTCACCGCGCTCGCCGCCACCATCGGCCAGATCATCCGGACCGGCGCCGACGTGGCCGCCGTCGAGAAGGTCGCCCACGCCTCCGACCCGCTCTACGCCACCGTGTACGTCCCCGCCGAGAACGCCGCCGTCATCCCCGCGCACGCCTCGGTCGACCTGACCGTGTCCTCCGTACCGACACAGCGGTACGGCGTGCTGCGCGGGCATGTGAAGTCGGTGGACCGCACCGCCCAGTCCCCCCGGTCGATCTCCGCCTTCCTCGGGGACAGCCAGCTCGGCGAGCAGTTCACGCGCAAGGGACGCCCGGTGGCCGTCCTGGTGGCCCTGGACAAGTCGCAGGTCACGAAGAGCGGTTACCGGTGGTCCACCACCGAGGGTCCGCCGTACCGGCTCGACTCCATGACCCTGGCCACCGGTTCGATCCGGCTGGCCGACCAGCGTCCTGTCGATTGGCTGCTCCCGTGACCGTTCAGACCGCAGGGGCCCGGGAAACCCGCGGCCGCAGAAGGGCCGCCCCGGCCAAGCGGCCGGTGCCCAAGTCCCGCGGCGGCACGGTCCGTACACCCACCGTGCTCCAGATGGAGGCCGTGGAGTGCGGTGCCGCCTCCCTGGCCATGGTGCTCGGCCACTACGGCCGGCACGTGCCGCTGGAGGAGCTGCGCATCGCCTGCGGTGTCTCCCGCGACGGTTCGCGCGCCAGCAACCTGCTGAAGGCGGCCCGCAGTTACGGCCTGACGGCCAAGGGCATGCAGATGGACCTGGCCGCCCTCGCCGAGGTGCAGGCCCCGGCCGTCCTCTTCTGGGAGTTCAACCACTACGTCGTCTACGACGGCATGGGCCGCCGCTTCGGCCGCCGCGGGGTGTACATCAACGACCCCGCCAAGGGCCGCCGGTTCGTGCCCATGGAGGAGTTCGACGGCAGTTTCACCGGTGTGGTGCTGGTGATGGAGCCGGGTGAGGGCTTCACCAAGGGCGGGCGAAGGCCGGGCGTGCTCGGCGCGATGCCGGCCCGGCTGCGCGGCACCGCGGGCACCCTGCCCGCCGCCGTACTGGCCAGCCTGCTGCTGGTGGCGGTGGGCGCGGCCGTACCCGCGCTCAGCCGCACGTACATCGACGTGTTCCTCATCGGCGGACAGACCTCGCTGCTCGGCGTCCTGTTCGCCTCGATGGCCACCTGTGTGCTGCTGACCCTGGTGCTGACCTGGCTGCAGCAGGCCAACCTGCTGCACGGCCGGATCATCTCCTCCACCCTCTCCAGCGCCCGGTTTCTGCGCCATCTGCTGCGGCTGCCGGTGACCTTCTTCGCCCAGCGCAGCCCGGCCGACCTGGTGCAGCGGCTGCAGTCCAACGACCAGGTCGCCGAGACCCTGGCCCGGGACCTGGCGGCGGCGGGCGTGGACGCGATCGTGGTCGTGCTGTACGCCGTCCTGCTCTACACCTACGATCCGCAGCTGACCTTCGTCGGCATCGGTGTGGCCCTGCTCAACGTGGTGGCGATGCGGCTCGTCGTACGGCTGCGCGCGACCCGGACGGCGAAGCTGCGCGCGGACACCGCACGGCTCACCAACACGTCCTACACCGGCCTTCAGCTGATCGAGACGATGAAGGCGACCGGCGGCGAGGACGGCTACTTCCGCAAGTGGGCGGGGCAGCACGCCACCACGCTGGAGGAACAGCAGCGGCTCGGCGTGCCGAGCGCCTGGCTGGGTGTGGTCGCGCCGACGCTCGCCACGCTCAACAGCGCGCTCATCCTGTGGATCGGCGGCCTGCGGGCCGTCGAGGGGCACATCTCGGTCGGCCTGCTGGTCGCCTTCCAGGCACTGGTCACCCGCTTCACCGCCCCGCTGACCCGGCTCAACGGCGTCGCGGGCCGCATCCAGGACTTCGCGGCCGACGTGGCCCGGCTGAAGGACGTGGAGAACTTCCAGGCCGATCCGCTCTACGCCCGCCCCGGTGCGGGCGACTCCACGCGCCGGCTGCACGGACATGTCGAGCTGGAGAACGTCACCTTCGGCTACAGCCCGCTGGACAAGCCGCTGCTGACCGGGTTCGACCTGATGGTGGGCCCCGGTCAACAGGTGGCTCTGGTCGGCGGCTCGGGCAGCGGCAAGTCGACGGTGTCACGGCTGATCTCGGGTCTGTACGCGCCCTGGGACGGCGTGATCCGCATCGACGGCCGCCGTCTGGAGGACATCCCGCGCGGCGCGCTCGCCGCCTCCGTCTCCTTCGTCGACCAGGACGTGTTCCTCTTCGAGGGCTCGGTCCGCGACAACGTGGCCCTGTGGGACCCGTCGATCCCGGACGAGGCCGTGGTTGAGGCGCTGAAGGACGCGGCCCTGTACGACGTGGTGATGCGCAGGCCCGGTGGCATCCACAGCAAGGTCGAGCAGGACGGCCGCAACTTCTCCGGCGGGCAGCGCCAACGCCTCGAGATCGCCCGGGCGCTGGTGCGGCGGCCGAGCATCCTCGTCCTGGACGAGGTGACCAGCGCACTGGACGCGGAGACCGAGCTGGTCGTGATGGACAACCTGCGCCGGCGCGGCTGCGCCTGCGTGGTGATCGCCCACCGGCTGAGCACCGTCCGGGACAGCGACGAGATCGTCGTGCTCCAGCACGGCACGGTCGTGGAGCGCGGGCGGCACGAGGAGCTGGTGGCGCGCGGCGGCGCGTACGCCGTGCTGGTCAGGGAGCGATGAGATGACGTCCGTGCACGAAGGCGACCTCGTCCTCGGCGCGCTCGGCTCGCTGGGCACACGGGTCGACTGCGCCGGGTTCAACCGCCTGGACCTGGAGGGTCCGCAGGTGCTGTGGCTGGTCTCGGCCGGCGCGCTGGACCTGTTCGCGGTGGACGCGGCCCAGCAGGGCCACTGGCACCACCTCGGCCGGCTGGAGGCGGGCGCGCTGCTGCTCGGCCCGGTCGCCGGGCCCCAGCACACGCTGGTGGCGCGCCCGGTGCGGGACTGCGTGGTGCACCGGATCAACCTGCGCGAGCTGTACCAGCCGGCGAACACCCAGACCTGGTCGTACGACGAGTACGGCAATCCGCAGTACGTTCCGCCGGCTTCGAGCCCGCTGGAGTACGCGGTCGCACTGGGTGTGGGGCGGGGCCTTTCCGTCCTCTTCCAGGCCCCGATGGCCGAGGAGCGGGCGGCCGCTCCGTCCGACGACGACGTGTTCTGGATGCAGGTGCCGCCGGGCAGCGTGCAGTACGGCTCCCTGTACGGCGCGGAGGCCGCCGCCGACCTGCTGACGGACCCCGCGCTGTGGCAGAGCATGGTGGACCAGCAGTACCGGCTGCTGACCGCCCTGGACCGGTGGATCGAGCAGCTGGAGCGCACCCACGAGACGCGCACGGCCGCCGGGATCAAGGCCGGTGAGGCGGTGCGCGCCCAGGCCGACCAGACCCTGCTCGCCTCCATCGGCAAGCGCTCGGCCCGCCGCACGACGGCGGCCGACGCCGACGCCACCTACGCGGCCTGCGGGCTGGTCGCCGAGGCGGCCGGAATCACCCTCGCCGCACCCGCGCAGAGCGGCACCGAGAGCGAACGCCTCGACCCGGTCGAGCGGGTGGCCCTGGCCTCCCGGGTGCGTACCCGTGCCGTACGCCTGGACGGGCGCTGGTGGCGGGAGAACGTGGGCCCGCTGATCGGGCACCGGGCGCTGTCCGGGGCTCCGGTCGCGCTGCTGTGGCGGCGCGGCGGCTATGTGGCGGTCCATCCGGGCACCGGCCGCGAGACGCCGATCGAGAAGGCGAACGCGGAGGAGTTCGAGCCGCGCGCGGTGATGTTCTACCGGCCGCTGCCCGAGCGCCGTCTCACCCCGTCGGCCCTGCTCCGGTTCAGTCTGCGCGGCACGCGCGGCGACCTGCTCAGCCTGATGCTCGCCGGGCTGGTGACGGTGGCGATCGGCGCTCTGGTGCCGGTGGCGACGGGCAAGGTGCTGGGCGAGTACGTGCCGAGGGCCGAGGAGGGACTGATCGTCCAGGTCTGCCTGGCGGTGATGGTCAGCGGGGTCGTATCGGCCGCGTTCACGCTGCTGGAGAACCTGACCATCCTGCGTCTGGAGGGCCGTATCGAGGCGGCGCTCCAACCGGCCGTCTGGGACCGGCTGCTCAGGCTGCCGACCCGGTTCTTCACGCAGCGCTCCACCGGTGAACTCGCCAGTGCGGCCATGGGCATCAGCGCGGTCCGGCGGCTGCTGGCGGGCGTCGGCCCGGTGGTCGCGCAGTCGGTGACGGTCGGCGCGATGAACCTGGGGCTGCTGTTCTGGTACAGCGTGCCGATGGCCATGGCGGCGATCGGCATGCTCGTCGTCATCGCCGCCGTGTTCCTCGGGCTCGGGCTGTGGCAGGTGCGCTGGCAGCGGCGGCTCGTGGTGCTCGGCAACAAGCTCAACAACCAGGCGTTCCAGACGCTGCGGGGCCTGCCGAAGCTGCGGGTGGCGGCGGCGGAGAACTACGCGTACGCCGCCTGGGCACGGGAGTTCGCGCGCAGCCGGGAACTGCAGCAGAAGGTGGGCCGGATCAAGAACCTCACCACGGTGCTGGGCACCGTCTACCTGCCGGTGTGCACCCTGCTGATGTTCATGCTGCTGGCGGGGCCGGCGAAGGGCGCCATGTCGGCGGCTGCCTTCCTCACCTTCAACACGGCGGTCACGATGGTGCTGACGTCGGTCACCCAGCTCACCGGTTCCTTCGTGTCCGCGGTGGCCGCGCTGCCGCTGTTCGAGGAGATCAAGCCGGTGCTGGACGCCACGCCCGAGGTTCGGACGGCGAGCACCCGCCCGGGCCCGCTGTCCGGCGCGGTGGAGGCACGCCGGCTCTCCTTCCGGTACGCCGACGACGGCCCGCTCGTCCTGGACGACGTGTCCTTCGCGGTCCGCCCGGGCGAGTTCGTGGCGATCGTCGGCCCCAGCGGCTGCGGCAAGTCCACCCTGCTGCGGCTGCTGATCGGCTTCGACAAGCCGGTCTCGGGCAGCGTCCTGTACGACGGCCAGGACCTGGCGGCCCTCGACCAGTCGGCGGTCCGTCGCCAGTGCGGAGTCGTGCTCCAGCACGCGCAGCCCTTCACGGGCTCCCTCCTGGACGTCATCTGCGGCACCGAGCCGTACACGCCGGAGGAGGCGATGGCCGCCGCCGAGATGGCGGGGCTCGCGGAGGACATCAAGCGGATGCCGATGGGCCTGCACACCATCGTCGCGGGCAACGGCGCGATCTCGGGTGGGCAGCGGCAGCGGCTGATGATCGCCCAGGCACTGATCCGGCGTCCGCGCATCCTGTTCTTCGACGAGGCCACCAGCGCCCTGGACAACGACACCCAGCGCACGGTCATCGAGAGCACCCGCAAGCTCAACGCCACGCGCATCGTCATCGCCCACCGCCTGTCGACGGTGCTGGACGCGGACCGGGTCGTCGTCATGGAGGACGGCAAGGTCATCCAGCAGGGGCCGCCCGCGGACCTGCTCGCGGACACCGGGGGGCGGCTGCACGAGCTGGTGCGGCGGCAGCTGGCCTAGGCCCAAGCCCGGCTGTCCCCGGCCGGCCGGGGGGACGATCCGCGCGGCCCTGTCCCCGGTGTTCGCCGTCCCGGCGGCCGGCGGTCAGTCCACGCCCGGTACGGGCGCGCCCGACGGCACTCCGGCCCCGACGTAGCCGTCGTAGAACTCCTTCCACCGCGCGCCCGCCCCGGCGTGCGGCCCTTGCGACCGCTCGCCGCCGGCCCTGGCGTCCAGGGCGGCCAGGCAGACCTCCCAGCCCGCGCTGTTGCGCGCGGCGGTGTTCTCGGCGGCGAGGACGTTGGTGAGCGTGAACCGGGTACGCCCGCCGTCCGCCTCCGCCAGATCGAAGTGGAGTTCGTCGCCGCCCCACTCGAAGGACAGGTGGCGGGGCGGGTGGAGGGCGAGCACCGTGCCGGTGGACTCCGGCATGTTCGGGTCGCCGCTGAACCGGATGACGCCGCCGGGGCGCAGGTCCATGTCGGGGCGGGAGGGGAACCACTGGGCGAGTTCGTCGGGGTCGGTCACGAACCGCCAGACGCGTTCGACGGGATGGTCGTGGACGCGGCTGAACCGGACGGCGGGGCGGCCGTCGTCGAGCGTCAGGTAGGTACCGGTGAGGTCGACGGACATGGTGCTTCGGTCCTTGCGGCGGGGGTCTCGGGGCTCGGCCGACGTCTCGTCCGGGCTGCGGCCCAGGGCGGCGCCTCGACGGTCTGGAATATACAGCGAGCGCCACCCCTCCAAAACGAAACGTTGCCGTTTCGCTGAAACTGTTCCAGCCTCGCGCTGTACGAAACGGTTTCGTTTACCTGCCTCGGCTTCAGCCCGACGAAGACCGGTGTGGCGTTCCTGCCGATGGTCGGCGCGCTGATGGTGACCGCGCAGGTCGGCACCACGGTCCTGATGCCCCGGATGGGCCCTGAGGCGGTCATCCCGCTGGGCTTCGCCATCGCCACGGCCGGCATGGCCTGGCTGACCGGCATCGGCCTCGGTTCCGCCTACATGCAGCAGGTGGGCGGTTCGATCGGCCCCGCCCTGCTGAACACCCTCGCCGCGAGCGCCGCCGCCGACTACCTGTCGGGGCACAACCCCGCGAGCAAGCCGGTGCGGGCGCAGGCGACGATCGAGAGCTACACCACCGCCTTCTGGTGGTCGGCGGTCTTCTTCGCCGCGGCACGGTCATCGCCTTCCTGCTCTACCGGCGCGGGGCGCCGGAGCAGGATGCGGGCGCGGCACCGGTCGTCCGCATGTGAGCCGCCGCGTCGAACCACCGCGTCCGGACCGAGGGGCCGCCGTCAGCAGGGAGACGGCGGCCCCTTCGCGCTGTCATGGTGTGGGAGTGCGCAAGGTGTCGGCGGCGCTGGGCAGCGCCCTGTTCCTCGTCGTGGTCTCGGGCAGCGCGGCCGTGCTGGTGCCGTGGTGGCTGACCGGAGGCTGGCGGGCCGGTGACTGGTGGCTGCCCCTGCGGCTGCTCGGACTCGTCCCGCTGGCGGCCGGCGCCGTCGTCGTCCTGGAGGCCTTCACGCGGTTCGCGCTGGAGGGCCTCGGCACCCCGGCGCCCGTGGCACCGCCCGCACGGCTGGTGGTGAGTGGCCCGTACCGCTACGTGCGCAATCCGGTCTACGTCGCCGTCGTCGCCGTGCTGTCCGGACAGGGCCTGCTGCTCGCCCGGCCGGTGCTTTTCGGGTACGCCGCCGGGGCGTGGGTGCTGACCTGGGCGTTCGTTCGCTGGTACGAGGAGCCGGGGCTGGTGCGCCGGTTCGGCGCGGAGTACGAGCGCTACCGGCGGGCGGTGCCGGCGTGGTGGCCGCGGCGGACGCCCTGGCGGGACGCTTGAGACGGCGCCGGCGGGTAACCCGAAGTGGATCAGTACGAGGCCGACGGAAGGAGACGCCATGGCGGGCGGGAACGACAACCACGAAGAGCGGCCCGATACGGCCCTGGGAGAGGTGCTCCAGGAGATCGAGGAAGCGGAGCAGCGCGACGAGGACAGCCATGGCGGAGGCGAGGCCGCCGACGCCACCACCCCCAACGCCGAGGCGCAGGAGCAGTCGCAAGGGGAGTGAACGGCCGGGAGGTCGTCCGGGCGGTGTGCCCGCCGGGCGCCGCGCCGGTCAGCGGCCCGGTGACCTCTTCGGGGGTGCGGTTGATCACTGGTGCCTTCGCGAGGTGCGGGTACCCGAGGCCCATGAACAACCACCACCGAGGACCCCAGCTGCCCCCGTCCCGCGGACCGCTCTCCACGGCCGTCACCGCGTACCTGCGCGGCACCGGCCCGCTCCCGGGCGCCGCCGAGGCGGAGTCGGCCGACCCCTACGGCGACGACCTCCAGCTGGCCCTGTACCTGTGCTACGAGCTCCACTACCGCGGCTTCGCGGGCGTACCGGCGCGGCGCGAGTGGGACCCGGACCTGTTGCGCGTGCGTGCCGCGCTGGAGCACCGCTTCCTGGGCGCGCTGCGCGCGGACACCCCGGGCCACGACAGCCTCGACGCCGCGCTCGCCGCCCTCCTGGTCGAACCGGCCGAGGGCACGGGAGTCACCCACTTCCTGCGCGACGAGGGCGAGTTGTGGCACCTGCGCGAGTACGCGGCCCAGCGCTCCCTGTACCACCTGAAGGAGGCCGACCCGCACGCGTGGGTGCTGCCCAGGCTGTGGGGCCGGGCCAAGGCGGCGATGGCGGCGGTGGAGTACGACGAGTTCGGCGCCGGCCGGGCCGAGCGGGTCCACGCCCAGCTGTTCGCCGAGCTGATGACGGACCTCGGCCTGGACACCACGTACGGGTACTACCTGGACGCGGCCGGCGCCGAGATGCTCGCCGTCGTCAACCTGATGTCGCTGTTCGGGCTGCACCGCGAGCTGCGCGGCGCGCTGGTGGGCCACTTCGCCGACGTGGAGATCACCTCCTCGCCCGGTTCGCGTCGGCTGGCCGAGGCGATGCGCCGCACGGGCGCCGGTCCGGCCGCGGAGTTCTTCTACGACGAGCACGTCGAGGCGGACGCCGTGCACGAGCAGGTCGTCCGCCACGACGTGATCGGCGGACTGCTCGAGGAGGAACCGGAGTCGGCGGGCGACATCGCCTTCGGCATCGACGCGACCGAGTACCTGGAGGACCGGCTGGCGCGGCGGCTGCTCACCGAGTGGCGCGCGGGACGGTCGTCGCTTCGCGTACCGCTTGCCCCTGAAATGGCCCATACATCCTGAAGACGGGGGTACCCGCGCGATGTGATCTCACTGGTGCTTCCGGGCGTTTACGCCCCTCAGGACGACACGGCATTGCTGATCGAGGCCCTCCACGAGGAGGCGCCTGCGCCGGGCGCGCACGTGCTCGACGTCGGCACCGGAAGCGGTGCGCTGGCATTGGCAGCCGCCCGCTACGGCGCCGAGGTCACCGCGGTGGACGTGTCACGGCGGGCGGTGTGGACGGCGCGGCTGAACGCGTGGCTGACCGGGCTGCCGGTCCGCATCCGGCGCGGCAACCTCTTCGGCCCGGTGCGGGGCCGCACGTACGACCTGGTCCTCGCCAACCCGCCCTACGTGCCGGCGCCCGGCGCGGGGCGCGGGCCGCGCGGCCGGTCCCGGGCCTGGGACGCGGGCCGCGACGGGCGGCTGCTGCTGGACCGGATCTGCCGGGACGGGCCCGGGCTGCTGCGGCCCGGGGGTGTGCTGCTGATCGTCCACTCCGCACTGAGCGGACCCGAGCGCAGCCTTCAACTGCTGCGCGGGGCGGGCCTGAAGGCCGCGGTGGTGCGGCGCCGCTGGATCGCCCTCGGTCCGGTGCTGCGCTCCCGGGAGGACTGGCTGCGCCGGAGCGGTCTGCTCACGGCCGCCGACGACAAGGAAGAGCTGGTGGTCATCCGTGCCGAACGACCCTGCTGACCGGCCCCGTCGGATCCGGGTGCAGCGGCGGGGGCCGCTGCTGGTGGAGGGCCCGGTGGAAGTCGAACTGGAGGACGGCACCACGGTCACCTCCGACCGTTTCCGTGTCGCTCTGTGCACGTGCCGACGCAGTCGCTGTTACCCCTGGTGCGACACGAGTCACCGGCGCAAGGCCTAGCCACCGGTTGAAACCGGTTGTTTTTCGCCGCTCCCCGGAAGGCCCCCCACGGGCCTGTCCGGGGAGCGGCTGTGTGCCCGGAAGCCGGCGGGAGGCCCCACTCCGCCCGTCGGCCCCGGTGCGAGATCGCAGGTCCCCGCTCCAGGGGCCGCACTCCCCAGTTGCGGGCCTGATCCGGCGTTACGGGGGCCACGCGATCCCGGTCCCTAGAACGCGAAGACGCTGCTGTTCAGAGCGTCCTTCACGCACGAGTTGCCGAAGGTGCGCTCGTAGGAGACGCGCTTGCCCTGCCAGACGCCCTGGACCGTGACGACGACGGGGTCGTACAGCTTGGTGCACCAGACGTCGTCGCGGGCCTTGAGGGCCTCGAAGTCGCCGCCGACGCCGCGCAGTTCGGCGCAGGCCTGGGCGGCGGCCGGGTGCGTGCCGGAGGCCGTCGGGGCGCAGTTCAGGGTGACGGCGCGCTCCGGGGTGGCCGTGGCCGCGTTGTCGCCGTGGCCGGTGGTGAGCACCAGCGCCGAGGGTGCGTAGAGCGACGACGGGGCGGCGTCCGGTGCAGCGGTGGCGGCCCCGGTCAGGGGTCCGCAGACGGCGGCGGCCGTGAGGCCGAGGGTCGCTGCCCAGCGCGCGGTGTTCCGCATTGTGTGCATCCTTCCGCTCGAATAGACGGGTGCCTGACTCCAGCCGGGTGCGGCCGGAGCGGCGAGCGCCACTCTGCCGAGTCCGCCGCCGAAACACACATCGAACCCACGGCTTTCAGTAACCTTGCGTATTGAAACAGTGGCGTGAAGTTACGGAAACAGTGCACGTCGACCGCACAACTGAGCGGTTCTTGATCGCGGATGGCCGTCCGATGGCTGAAAAACACCTCTTCGTTAATCGGCCTGAAACATTCCGACTCCGCCCTCGGCGAACCCCTTCGTGACGCCTTGTGTTCATGAACCAGTCGGAGTAATCGTCATTACATGATTACGACAGAGCAGAGAGAGAAGCTGCGCGGCTGGTTCGCCGACCGGCTGCCCGACGGCCTCTTCGAGGACCTGGTCGAGGTGACCGCCGACCGCGAGGAGATCACGGTGATCGGGCGCATCCCGGAGCCCCGGCTCGCCGAGGGCGCCTCGGACGCCGAGCGGGAGGCCGCCGTACAGGCGCGGATCCAGGAGTTCCGGGAGCGGACCCGCGAGGCCCGCATGGAGGCGGCCCGCGAGGGCGAGCACCGGTTCCGCCGCAAGGTGTCCTGGGGTGTGGTGTGCGGTACGGAGCGGGCCCTGTTCACGCATGTGGCGGCACCCGTCATGACCCGGCTGCGGCAGCCCGAGCGCCAGGTACTGGACACCCTCATCGCCGGGGGCGTCGCCCGCAGCCGCAGTGACGCCCTCGCCTGGTGCGTACGCCTGGTGCAGCGCCACACCGACGACTGGCTGACCGAGCTGCGGGAGTCCCTGGAACACGTCCAGCGGGTCCGGGCCCAGGGACCGGACAGCGAGGAGGTGGTCGATTCATCCACCGGCGACGGCGAAGATGGATGAAACACCCTCTGGCCGGGATTCCGGCCCGCGCCGTACCGTCGGCAGACCCCGCCAGGACGTTCCCCCGCCGACGTCGCACACCCCCGCGGCGCCGGCGGTCGTTCGCCGCCCGCCGCGCCACCAAGCGCTCCACCGCCGCATCCTCGCTGGAGCTCCTTTTGACCCCGCAGTCCCCCGGCTCGCCCACCGCGCCGCCGCCGTCCCTCACCGAGGTCGAGCCCTACGGTGTCGAGCGCATCCCCGACGCGGACCGCAGCGCGACCCCGCTCGACCTGTTCCGGGTCGCCTTCGGCGGCGCGAACACCTTCTCCACCTGCGTCCTCGGCGCCTTCCCGATCCTGTTCGGGCTCTCTTTCTGGCAGGGCCTCGCGGCCACCGTCCTCGGTGTCGTCGCGGGCGCGCTGATCCTGTGCCCGATGGCCGTGTTCGGCCCGGTCAACGGCACCAACAACGCGGTCTCGTCCTCCGCGCACCTGGGCGTGCACGGCCGGGTGGTCGGTTCGTTCCTGTCCCTGCTGACAGCCGTCGCGTTCTTCTCCATCTCGGTGTGGAGCTCGGGCGACGCCCTGGTCGGCGGTGCGCACCGGCTGTTCGGCCTGCAGCGCGGCACACTGTCGTACGTCGTCGCGTACGCCCTGTTCGCCGGGCTGGTACTCGCGGTGTGCGTCTACGGCTTCCGGTTCATGCTGTTCGTCAACAAGATCGCGGTGACCTCGGCGACCGTGCTGTTCCTGCTCGGCGCGATCGCCTTCGCCGGCGACTTCGACCCGTCGTACGCCGGTGTCTTCACGGCCTCGGCGGACGCCTCCACGCAGTCGCTGTTCTGGCCGTCGTTCATCGGCGCGGCGCTGATCGTGCTGTCCAACCCGGTGTCGTTCGGGGCGTTCCTGGGCGACTGGTCGCGTTACATCCCGGCCGGCACCCCGCGCCGCAAGGTGGTGGGCGCCGCGTTCCTCTCCCAGCTCGCGACCCTGCTGCCGTTCGTCTTCGGGCTGGCCACCGCGAGCATCATCGCGACGAAGGCCCCGAAGTACGTCGACCCCGCCGCGCCGGACTTCGTGGGCGGGCTGCTGGCCATCTCACCGGCCTGGTTCTTCCTGCCGGTGTGTCTGCTCGCCCTGATCGGCGGCATGTCGACGGGCACCACCTCGCTGTACGGCACCGGCCTGGACTTCTCCTCGGTGTTCCCGAAGCTGTCCCGTGTCCAGGCGACCCTCCTGGTCGGCGTGCTGTCGATCGCGTTCATCTTCATCGGCCGGTTCGGTCTGAACCTCGTGCAGTCGATCTCGACGTTCGCCACGATGATCGTCACCTGCACCACGCCCTGGATGGTCGTGATGATGCTCGGCTTCCACACCCGGCGCGGCTGGTACGACCCCGACGCGCTGCAGGTCTTCAACCGCCGTCAGCGCGGCGGCCGGTACTGGTTCGCGCACGGCTGGAACTGGCGCGGTATGACGGCCTGGTGGGTGGCCGCGGTGATCGGCGTGCTGTTCACCAACATCCCGGGCCAGTTCGTCGGCCCGCTCGGGGACCTGGCGAACGGCGTCGACATCAGCCTGCCGCTGTCGCTCGCCGTGGCCGCCGTTCTGTTCCTGGCCCTGCTGCGGCTGTTTCCCGAGCCCCGCGCGGCGTACGGCCCCGAGGGCGCGCGACTGGCCCGTACGGTCGATGCGCCGGTGCCGCCGATCACCGGTCCCGGCGCCCCGGCGGACGACGCCCCGCCCGCGCTCGCGGCCGAAGGCGGCCGATGAGCGACTGGCTCGACCTTTCGGTTCCCGTGGTCACCGGGATGCCCGTGTATCCCGGTGACCCGGGGGTCACGGTCTCCCCGGCCCTGCGGGCGCCGGCCGACGGCGTCAACGTCCTAACCCTGCATCTGGGTTCGCAGTCCGGCACGCACGTCGACGCGCCGTACCACGTCGACGACGCCTGGCCCCGCCTGGACGAGCTTCCGCTGGACCGGTTCGCCGGGCCCGCGGTCGTGGCCGACGTCCGGGGGCTCCCCGCCCGGTCACCGATCACGCCGGACCGGCTGGCCCCCGCGCTCGCCGCCCTCGCGGCGGCACCCGGCGCACTGCTGCTGCTCGTCACGGGCTGGTCGGAGCACTGGGGCACCGACGCGTACCTCGCCCACCCCTGGCTGACTCCCGAGGCCGCCCGGGCGTGCCTCGAGGCCGGCGCCCGCACCGTGGCCGTGGACGCGCTCAGCGTGGACCCGACGCCCCAGCCCGGTGATTCCGACGCCGACGTCGGCCTGCCGGCCCATCGGGTGCTGTGCGGCGCGGGCGGGGTGATCGCCGAGAACCTCACCGGTCTCGACCGGCTGGTGGGTGCGCGGGCGGTCGAGGTGTTCCTCTTCCCGCTGCGGCTGCCCGGGGCGGACGGCGCTCCGGTGCGGGCGGTGGCCCGCACCGTCTGACACGGCGCGCGGGACACTCCCGGTGGACGGCCCCGCACTTACCCGCGAGTATCGTCGGCACGCGCGGGAGCGGCGGCGAGCGGCGGGAGGGATCGATGGCGAAGCACTGGGCGGACTTCCAGTACGAGATCTATCTGAACGGGATGACGGGGGCCGTGCCCCGGCTCCCCACCGATCCGACCCGGCTGGAGGAGCTGGCCGAACACCGGCTGGGACCGGGCCCGGTGGGATACGTGGCGGGCAGCGCCGGCGACGGCAGCACGGCACGGTCCAACCGGGCCGCGCTCGCCCGGCGCCGGATCGTGCCGCGCATGCTGCGGGACGTGCACGAGCGGGACCTGTCGGTCGACGTGCTCGGCCGTGCGCTGCCGGCACCGCTCGCCCTCGCACCCGTCGGCGTGCTGTCGATCATGCACCCGGACGCCGAGTCCGCCGCCGCCCGGGCCGCCGCCGCGCAGGGGGTGCCGTACATCCTGTCGTCGGCGTCGAGCACGCCGATGGAGCAGGTGGCCGAGGCGATGGGCGACGCCGAGCGGTGGTTCCAGCTGTACTGGGGCAAGGACCGTGAGGTGACACAGAGTTTCCTCGCCCGGGCGAAGGCGGCCGGGTTCTCGGTGCTGGTCGTCACCCTGGACACTCCGCTGCTGTCGTGGCGGCCGCGCGACCTGGACCAGGCGTATCTTCCGTTCCTGCACGGGGTGGGCACCGCCAACTACTTCACCGACCCGGCCTTCGGGGCGGGCCTCGCCAAGCCCGTGCACGAGGACCCGAACGCGGCGGTGCTGCACTTCCTCGGCCTGTTCGGGGACGCCGGCCACACCTGGCCGGACCTGGCCTTCCTGCGCGAGCACTGGGACGGGCCGATCGTCCTCAAGGGCGTCCTGCACCCGGACGACGCCCGGCTCGCCGCGGACGCCGGGATGGACGGCGTGGTGGTCTCCAACCACGGCGGCCGGCAGGTGGCCGGATCCGTCGCGGCGGCCGACGCCATCCCCGCGGTCGCGGACGCGGTCGGCGACCGGCTGACGGTGCTGTTCGACAGCGGGGTGCGCACCGGCGACGACGTGTTCAAGGCCCTCGCCCTCGGCGCGCGGGCGGTGCTGCTGGGGCGGCCGTACGTCTACGGGCTCGGTCTGGACGGACAGGCGGGCGTCGAGCACGTCATCCGCTGCGTGCTCGCGGAGCTGGACCTCACGCTGGCCCTGTCCGGGCACTCCACGCCCACGACGGTCACCCCGGACGACCTCGTCGAGGCGGTCGGCTGACAGCCTGTGTCCCGCCGCCGGCCGGCGGCGGGACACTTTGGAGGTGGCTATGTGCCCGTCCGCGGCAGCCGCGCCGGCCGGGCGGACGGCCCGTCGCTGCCGGCGATCGACAGGGAGCCGGGGCTCGCCGACGGCCCGTCGGTCCGCCAGCGCTGCCCGGCTGAGTCGTCCCGGACCATGACGACGATGTCCGAGCCCGCCTTCTCGCCGGCCGGGGCGAGGGCGAGGGTCTCGTCCCAGCGGGGCAGCAACTCGCCCTGCACCGTGAGGTCGTAGCGCACGTCGTCGCCGCGCCGCGCGTCGGCGTCGGCGCAGGTGCCGAGAATGACGACGCCCGCGTCGGCGTGCGAGTCCAGGCACAGTCCGGAGTCGGCGACGCTGTGCAGAAGCCCGTCCGCGTCGTACGTCCACTGCTGCGTGGCCGCCGAGGAACAGACGGCGAGCACCGCGCCGGCGCCCGCCTCGGGCTTGCCGTCGATGTCCAGGCACAGGTCGGCGGCGCCGTTGTGCAGCCGGCTCGGCCGGCCGGCCGTGGGCAGGCCCGCGGTGCCGGGTGTGGTGGCGGAGACGCGCGGGGACGGGGACCGGACGTCGGTGCCGGGGGCGGCGCCGGTGGAGGCGACCGGACCGGTGCCGTCACCGCCGTCCGGCCACACGCTGAGGGCGAGGACGATCGCGAGCAGCCCGGCCGAGGCGACGCCGACTCCGGTGAGCAGCGTCCTGGACGACCAGCCGGCCCCGGGGGCGCGCCGGTCGAGCGACTTGGGCTCCGCCCCGGCGCGCCGGTGTCCGCCGGGCACCGGGATCCGGGTCAGCAGCCCGGGCCTTCCGCCACCGCGGCGGCGGCCGCCGGAGCGCCGCGAGGTGCTGCGGGCAGGGCCGGGCCGTCTGCGGCCGGGGCGCGAGTCGAGGTAGCGGCGGGCGCCCCAGCCGAGCACCGCCTCGGCGAGGAGCACGCCGAGTCCGCCCTCGATCCGCCCCAGTTGCTCGGCGGCGTGCCGGCAGTAGGGGCAGGCGGCGAGATGCTCCTGGACGTCCGGCAGCAGCGCGCCGCCCCGACGGATCGGTACGTCGAGAAGACGGTTGTAGTGGCGGCAGTCGGTGCTCGGCGCGAGTTCCCGGTGCGCACGGACACAGCCTTCCCGGAATTTCTCCCGGGCCTGTTCCAGTGCGGCCGCCGCGCTGTCGACGTCCAGCCCGAGCAGCCCTGCGGGAACGTTTATCGGCTCGGCCTCGACCTCGGCGTGCCACAGCAACGCCTGTTCGAGTCGGGGAAGACTATGGAATGAACGTTCGGACAGCGCACGGTTTTCCGGTATCAGGGACTTCGCCATACGCATACCGCGGCCCCCGGCGGGTTTCCGCAGTCCCGGGAGGACGGCGGTTATCCGGTCCGTGGCGGACCAGTTCACCACCGTGTCCCGCACCGCCACCAGCAGACGGGGCCGTAGCGCCTCGGCGGGTTCGCCGAGCGCGAGCCGGTCGAGGACCTGGTGGAAGGCGGTGGCGCCGACCATGTGGGCGAGGGGTCCGGGCGCGGCCAGGCAGATGACCGAGTAGTCCTGTACCGGCTGCCAGTGCCGGGCCATCAGCAGGGCGGCGGACCGCGAGGCCTCGGCGTCGGAACCGGCGCGCAGTGAAGCGGCGAGCGACTCGTCGGACTCCCCCGGATCGCCCCCGAGGGGCGGGTAGGGGGGACGAGGAGGGTGGGGGGTGGGCACTGAGGGCATTCCTTTGTGCGTACGGAGCGTTGGTCCCGCTCTCCGGGACGCGTGCGGAGAGCGGGAATTACCGGTGCCGTAACAGCCCGGTTCCCAACTGCCGAAAGAGGCCCGCCGATTATCCCCCGCACGGGTGTGTCAACCCTTGCACAACTTCCACACACGCAACAAGGCGCTCGTGCGACATCGACAGGTTTGAAGGAAAGTCAGAAAACGGGCCGGGCGGCTGGTCCGGTACGGCGGCTTTCGGTTTTCCGCGCGCCCCGTGTGAAGCGTGTGCACGCACCGGACGGACGCGCACGCTCCCGGGGTGCGCGGCCCGGGAGTGGACTGGGATCCGGCCCTCTCGGAAGGCCCCGCGCAGGACGGCGGCTCTCCCGCGCGAAACCGGCCGCCGGCCCCGTTCCTCCCGCCCTCGGCCGGCGGCCTCGTCATCGGCTCGACGCCCCCCGGCCGGCGGCCACGGCGGCTTCCCCCGCCCGTCGGGGTGGTGTCAGATCTGCCAGGAGCGGAGCCGGTCGGCCGCGCCGTACACATCGGTCTTGCCGGACATCAGGTCGCGGGCGAGGTCCACCAGGGCGCCGTAGGGCGGGTCGATGCCGACGCCGCTGACGAACATGTAGGCCACGGCGGTCGCGGAGGCGAAGCGGGCGTTGGCCGCGGGCAGCGGCTTGAGCAGCGCGAGGGTGTGCAGCAGGGCGGCGGCCCGCCAGGCGGGGTCGGAGTCCACGCCGAGCCGGGGCGGGTCGACACGGTGCCGGGCGACGGCGGCGACCAGCGCGGAGAAGTCGTCGACCGTGGGCTGATCGGGCAGGACCTCCTCGTGGCGCTGGAGCAGCCAGGGGACGTCGATATGGATGACGGAGGGCATCGCTCAGGCGGCCTCGCCCTTGGCCTGGGGCTCGTCGTCGGGGAACGCGGCCGCGAACTCCTCGGCGTGGGCGGTGAAGAAGCTCCGGAAGGCCTCCGCGCCCTCCTGCAGCGCCCGGTGCCGGGCGATGTCGGCGGCGGCGGCCTCGCGCACGAGGGCCTTCATCGACGTCCCTCGCTCCTTGGCGATCTGCCGCAGGTCCTCTAGTTCGCGTTCGCTGAACTCCACGTTGAGAGCTGGCATGCCCCTCACGGTACCGCGCGGGTACTTACCCGTAAATATCACCAGGTCAGGCGCCCTTTTCCCCGGTACCTGGGGGACGTCGGCACCCTGTCCGTTCTCCGCCGGTGACGCGGGGCCCGGCGCGGCAGACTCGACGGCGAACCCCTCGGCAGTCAGGAGATCCGATGACCACGCACGCCGTCCACACCACCTGCCCGAGCCCGCTCGGGGAGCTGCTGCTGACCGGTGAGGAGTCCGGCGGCCTCCTCACTCTCACCTCGCTGTCCCTGCCGGGGCGACACGGCGCGCCCGCCGTCCGCGCGGAGGACCGGCACGACCGGCCGTTCGCCGAGGTGCGCCGTCAGTTGGACGCCTACTTCGCCGGCCGTCTCACCCGCTTCTCCCTGCCGCTCGCCCCCGCCGGCACCCCGTTCCGACTCCGGGTGTGGCAGGCGCTGGAGGACGTCCCGTACGGCACCACGACCAGCTACGGCGAGCTGGCCGCGCGGCTGGGCGTCCCCCGCGCCGAGATCCGCGCGGTGGGCCGGGCGCTCGGCGCCAATCCCCTCCTGCTGGTGCGCCCCTGCCAGCGGGTGATCGGCGCGGACGGCTCGCTGCGCGGGTACGCGGGCGGCGTGGAGCGCAAGGTGTGGCTGCTCACGCACGAGGGCGCGCTGCAGCCGGCCCTGGCGTGAGGGATGCGAGGCAAGGAGCGGTCATGAAGCTCACCCGGGCCGAGGCCCGCCACCGCGTGGCCGGCACCGACTGGTCCGCACTCGCGGCCGAGTCGGACGAGCACGGCAGCGCGCCCACGGGCCCCCTGCCGACCCCACGGGAGTGCGCCGGCCTCGCCGCCCCGCACGACAGACCGGAGCTGTTCCGCACCACCCTCGATCTGGCCCGGCACCGGTTCGGCTCCGGCGCGTACCGCTACTTCACGCACGACCTGCCCACCCCCGTGGCCGCGCGCGCGCCGCCCTCCATCCGCGCCTGTTGCCCATCGCCCGGGACTGGGCGGCCCACCTGGCCCGCCCGGCGCCCTGGCCTGACTCCCTGGCCGAGTGGCTGCAGCGTTGCCACGCCGCCGGCCAGGACCGGTCGGCACAGATCCTGCTCAGCTACGGCCCGGGCGACTGGAACGCCCTGGACCGGGACGTTTTCGGGGAGCTGGTCTTCCCGTTCCAGGTGGTGATCGCCCTGGACGCGTACGGCACCGACTACACCGGCGGCGAGTTCCTGATGGTCGAGCAGCGGCCACGCGCCCAGTCCCGCGGGACCGCGACGGCCCCGGAGCAGGGGCACGGCCTGGTGTTCACGACCCGCGACCGCCCCGTGCGCACGCGCCGCGGCTGGTCGGCCGGGGCGATGCGGCACGGGGTGGGCACCGTACGGTCGGGCCGCCGGCGCACCGTGGGGCGGGTGTTCCACGACGCCTCCCGAAACGGTGGGTCACCCGGCGCCCTTCGACACCCGACACCATCAGACGCGCCGCCGCAGATCCCTCACATATGAGCGCAAAACGTGTCTTATTTCCTTCATGCACACACCTTCGCGGCGTACCCTGCTCCGTGCCCCGATCGCTGCTGCCGGCGCGGGACTCCTGGCTGCCTGCACCGATTCCGGCTCCCGCTCCCCCGTCCGCTCCGGTCCCCAGGGCACGGCGGCCGGCCAGGAGGACTTCGTTCCCCTGGGGCCCAAGGGATATGTCGACCCGTCGGGTCCGGAGGTCCATGCCGCCGAGCGCAAACGCGGTTCCGGCCCGGTGCGCATGCTGAGGTTGACCGCGGCCGAGAACACGCTGGATCTGGGCGGGCGGTCCGTGCGGACCTGGGCCTACCACGAGGAGTTGCCCGGGCCGCTGGTGCGCGTCACCGCCGGCGACGTCCTCAGTCTCACCCTCGCCAACCGGTTGCCGACCACCACCACCCTCCACTCCCACGGCGTGCGCATGCGCTGCGACATGGACGGCGTCCCGGACCTGACCCAGAGAGCCATCGATCCGGGAACCGACTTCACCTACCGGTTCACCGTCGCCCATCCGGGCACCTTCCTGCTCCACTCCCATGTCGGACTCCAGCCCGACCGCGGGCTGTACGCCCCGTTCATCGTCGACGACCCCAAGGAGCCGCTCGCCTACGACAAGGAATGGATCATCGTCCTGGACGACTGGGTCGACGGTGTGGGCGGCTCCACCCCCGAGCGGGTGCTCGACCAGCTCACGCCCACGGGCATGAAGATGGGCAGCATGGCCATGGGCCCCGGACCCGGCAGCCCCGGAGCCCGCACATCGGCGGCCCCGCACGCCTCACACTCCCACAAGGCGACCGGCCCCTCCCGCGTCTTGCGCGGGTCGCACAGCCGCATGCTCCACGGGGAGGCCGGCAGCGTCGACTATCCGTTCTACCTCGCCAACGGCCGCACACCCGCCCAGCCCACGACGTTCCGGTGCCGGCCCGGCGACCGCATCCGGCTGCGCATCATCAACGCAGGCTCCGAGACCGCCTTCCGCGTCGCACTGGACGGCCACACCATGACCGTCACGCACACCGACGGCTACCCCGTCCAGCACAAGGAGACCGACGCACTCCTCCTCGGCATGGCCGAGCGCTACGACGTCCTCGTCACGGCCAAGGACGGCGTCTTCCCCTTCGTCGCGCTCGCCGAGGGCAAGAAGGGCCAGGCCGTCGCCCTCCTGCGCACCGACAAGGGGAGGACCCTGCCCCCTGCCGACGTCCGCCCGGACGAGCTCGACGGGGAGGTCGTCCCCGCCCGGCGCCTCCGGCCCGCCGACTCCGTGGCCCTCGCGGACCACGAACCCGACCGGGAGATCCGGATCAGGGTCACCGGCACCATGGAGAAGTACGACTGGGGCTTCGATCACCGGTCCTACGACGTGCGTCAGCGCCATCCGGTCCGGGCCGGTGAGCGGGTACGGCTGACCCTCATCAACGCCACCGACATGTGGCATCCCCTGCACCTGCACGGCCACACGTTCGCCATCACCGGCCTGGACGGCTTGGGCGCGCGCAAGGACACCGCGATCGTGCTGCCCCACCGCAAGCTGGTCGTGGAGTTCGACGCCGACAACCCCGGCCTGTGGATGCTCCACTGCCACAACCAATACCACTCGGAGAGCGGCATGATGACCATCCTCGGATACCGCAAGTGACGCGGTGAACCGGGGAAGCCTTGCGCACCACTCTCAGCCTTGGTCCGCCACGAACGAGGCCATCCAGGCCGGCGCCGCGTTCCAATTGACGGCCGTCTCGTTGGTGGACCAGGACTGGATGTCGTCGATGGAGCAGAACTGGCCCGTGCAGCCCTGCAGTCTGCTCTGCGCGTACGGGTCCTGGATGCTCGAGTTGGCGCCTCCCGCGAGGGTGCCCTTGGGCGGGTCGGGGAGGTTCGGGTCGAGTTCGTGGGCGTACCAGGGGCTGTGCTGGTGGTGGGATGCCACCTCGCCGTAGCCGGTGACGTACGAGATGTTCAGGGCGTTGCGGCCGAGGAGGTAGTCCATGCTCTCGACCGCGCCGTCGCGGTATTCCGTGGCGCCGGTGAGGTCGTAGGCGGTGGCGACGACGTGCGCGCCGTTGAGGACCTGGGCGTTGGACCCCCAGTCGTAGAGGTTGCCGTCGGGGGCGTACGGCATGCCGTAGGGCTGGGGCGCGGCCGTCGCCAGGTAGCGGTCGGCGGCCTCGATCACCGACCGGCGCAGCTTGTCCCGGCCCGGCAGAGCGCTCGGCACGGTGGCGAGGTCGAGGCGACCGGCCGCGGCCGTACGGCCCCAGTCGAAGCCGAGGGGCCCGAAGACGTCGGCGGTGTGCACGGGAGACGTGAGCACGTGGTCCGCGAACGCACGCTCGCCCGTGGTGAGGGGCGCCCAGGAGTGCTCCGGTCGCGGGCGCTGCCGTGGCCGCGACCAGAACCGATCCGCGCGTGACCGTCATGGCGGCTCTCCCGCATCAGGACCCAGAAGTACTCACAACTGACCGTGAACAAACAGATTCTGACGACCTGCCACACGCGATCGTCAAGGGTGCGGGTCCACACACCTGCCCGGGTCTCCACATCGGCCGAAATTCCCCCTTGACGATGTTCGACGGGTCGGCCGGGATGCAGGGGGTCGCGGTTCACGGGAGAGCGGGACGCACTACGCTGGACGCAAGTGGTGCTACCTGTTCACTGTGAGTGTGCGCTTGGGAGCGGCGACGATGAGCCGGGTCTATCCGTTCGACGATGCGGCGACGGCCCGGGCTGTCATCGACGACGACGGAACGCTGGTGGAGTGGAACGAGGGTGCGCGGCGCCTGCTCGGCCACCCGGCCGACGCCGTCGTGGGCCGCCCCGCCGCCCAGTTGCTGGCCGGGAACGGCACGGCCACCCTGCCGGGCGGCCCGCGCTGGGCGGGAACGGTCGGATTGCGCCACCGGGACGGCCGTACGGTCTCCGTGTGGCTGCTCGCCCACCGTCGCCCGGCGCGCGACGGTAGCTGCGGCGACTGGCTCGTGGTCACCCCGCTGACCGGCCCGGACCCCGGCTCCCCGGACGATCCGCTCGGCCGGGCGGCCCTGATCCAGTCACCGTGCGCCCTCGCCGTGTACGACGAGGCGCTGCGACTGCGCCTGATGAACGACGCCATGGCCGAGGTCATCGGGCTGCCCGAGGAGCGCCTGCGCGGCCTGAGGCTCTCGGAGATCGGCGGCAAGCCGCAGAGCGAGGAGCTGGAGCAGGGCATGCTCCAGGCGCTCACCACGGGCCGGCCGCTGGACGTTCAGACGTTCATGCGCACCGGCGGCACGGACCGGGCACACGCCTGGCTGGCCCGGATGGCACCGGTCACCGACACCGACGGCCGGGTGCGGGGTGTGTGCATGGCGGCACACGACGTCACCGAGAACCACCGGGCCAGGCAGCGGCTGCAGATCGTGAACGAGGCGAGCGTGCGCATCGGCTCCACCCTCGACGTCACCCATACGGCGCAGGAGCTGGCAGACGTGTGCGTGCCGGCGCTCGCCGACTTCGTCACCATCGACCTGCTGGACCCCGACGAGTACGGCGGCGAGCCCCCGGCCCGCATCACGGCCCCGGTGAACCTGCGCCGGGTCGCGCACCAGTCGGTCCTCAGGGGCGTTCCGGAGGCGGTGGCCAAGCCCGGACTGGTGGAGGTGTACCCGGCCTTCTCCCCGCAGGCCGGCTCACTGACCGCCGGCCGCACCGTCCGGGCCTCGGTCGCCGGGGGTGACCTGGACCAGTGGCTGACCTGGAACCCGGCGCGCGGCGAGCGGGTGCGGGAGTTCGGCATCCACTCCTGGATGTCGGTGCCCATCCAGGCCCGCGGGCTGACCCTCGGGGTCGCCGTGCTCACCCGGCACCGGCGCGGGGATCCGTTCACCGACGACGACATGCTGCTGGCCGAGGAGATCACCGCCCGGGCCGCCGTCTGCATCGACAACGCCCGCCGCTACTCCCGCGAGCGCGACACCGCCCTCGCGCTGCAGCGCAGCCTGCTGCCCCGCAGCCTCCCGCGCACGGCCGCCCTGGAGGCCTCCTCCCGGTATCTGCCGGCGGCCCGGGCCGGGGTGGGCGGCGACTGGTTCGACGTGATCCCGCTGTCCGGGATGCGGGTGGCGATGGTCGTCGGGGACGTCGTCGGGCACGGTATCCAGGCCTCGGCCACGATGGGCCGGCTGCGCACCGCCGTCCGTACCCTCGCCGACATCGACCTGGCCCCGGACGAACTGCTCACCCACCTCGACGACCTGGTGGTCCGGCTGTCGGAGGAGTCCGGCGGCGACGGCAGCACCGGCGAGGTCGGCGCCACCTGCCTGTACGCCGTGTACGACCCGGTGTCGCGGCGCTGCACCCTGGCCCGGGCCGGGCTGCCGCCGCCCGTGGTGCTGGAGCCGGGCGGCGAGCCCCACCAGCTGGACCTGCCCGCCGGGCCCCCGCTCGGCCTGGGCGGGCTGCCCTTCGAGTCGGCCGAGGTGGAGCTGCCCGAGGGCACCGTCCTGGCCCTGTACACGGACGGTCTGATGCTGTCGCCGGAGCGCGCCGTGGATGCCGGGCGGGAGCCGCTGTTCCAGGCGCTCAGGACGTACGCGGACTCCCTGGACGAGACCTGCGACCGCATCCTGCACGCCCTGCTGCCGCGGGGCGGCGCCCCCGACGACGTGGCGCTGCTGCTGGCCCGCACCCGGGGGCTGCCCGCCTCCCAGGTGGCGACCTGGGACATCCCCGCCGACCCGGCGCTGGTCGCGCCGGTCCGCAAGCAGGTCGTGGAGCAGCTGGAGCGCTGGTCGCTGAGCGGGATCGCGTTCACGGCGGAGCTCGTGGTGAGCGAGCTGGTCACCAACGCCATCCGGTACGGCTCGCGCCCGATCCGGCTGCGGCTGATCCACGACGCGGCCACGCTGATCGTCGAGGTGTCCGACACCAGCCACACCGCCCCGCACCTCAGGCGTGCCAAGACCTTCGACGAGGGCGGCCGCGGGCTGCTGCTGGTCGCCCAGCTCACCCAGCGGTGGGGCAGCAGGCACACCGCGGAGGGCAAGACGATCTGGGCCGAGCTGGGCCTGCTGGAGGAGGATCAGTAGCCCCGCAGCCAGGGCCGCACCTGTTTGCGGGCCTCGTGCAGCCGGGACTTGAGGGTGCCGAGCGGGATACCGACGCGCTCGGCGACCTCGGCGTACTCCAGTTGGCAGATGTCCCGGTAGACCAGGGGTGCGACCAGGTGCGGGTGCTCGCGCTCCAGCCGGTCCAGGGCCTCCAGCAGATCGATCCGCGAGCCCGCGATGACGCTGGTGGTGCGCGGGTCGATGTGCTCGGCGGGCTGGATGACCGCGGGCTGTTCCGCGGCCCGCCGCTTCAGCTCGCGGTACTTCTGCCGGCAGCAGTTGGCGACGACGGTGTACAGCCAGGTGCTGAAGCGGCTGCGGCCCTCGAAGGCGGAGATGTGCCGGGCCACCTGGAGCAGCACGTCCTGCGCGGCCTCCTCGGCGTCCTCACGGCACGGCAGGAAGCGCCCGCAGCGGCGCACGACCTCGGGCCGCAGCTCGGTCAGCAGCCGGTCAAGGGCCGCCCGGTCACCCGCCGCGGCGCGCCGGGCGAGGTCTTCGGCGGTCACCGCGTCCTGCACGTCAGGGCCCCCTCCAAGTCGATCTCAGGCCAGGCATGATAGTCGTATGCACTCCCTGGAGCGGATCGGCCGCTACCGCCTCGAACGACGCCTGGGCAGCGGCGCCTTCGCCACGGTGTGGCTCGCCCACGACGACGAGCTGGACGCGCCGGTGGCGGTGAAGGTCCTCGCCGAGAACTGGGCGCACCGGCTGGACATCCGGGAGCGCTTCCTGTCCGAGGCGCGGCTGCTGCGCCGGGCCGGCTCCAGCAGGGTGGTACAGGTCTACGACATCGGTGAACTACCGGACGGCAGGCCGTACTTCGTGATGGAGTACGCCGACGGCGGCACCCTCGCCGATCTGCTGGCGGCCGGTCCGCTGCCGGTGCCCCAGGCGCTGGTACTGACCGCGCTGGCCGCGCGGAGCGCCGCCGCGCTGCACGAGGCGGGCATCGTGCACCGCGACATCAAGCCGACCAACGTGCTGCTGCACACCGCCCCGGACGGCGAACGGCGGGTGCTCCTGGCCGATCTGGGGCTGGCCAAGAGCCTCGCGCAGGCCTCGGTGCTCACGCTCGCGGCGGGCTCCGCGGGCTACCAGCCACCGGAGCAGGCCGAGCCCGGAGAGGGCATCGACGCGCGCGCCGACGTCTACAGCCTGGGCGCGGTCGGCTACGAGCTGGTCACCGGGAGCGTGCCGGGCCCGCCGGGGAAGGTCGTGCCGCCCGGGCGGCTGCGACCGGACCTCGGCGAGGACGTCGAGCGGGCCCTGTTGCGGGCCCTGGAGCCCGACCGGGAGCGGCGCTGGCCGGGGGCGCAGGCGTTCGCTGACGAGCTGGACCGACTGGCGGCTGCCTCCTGCGCCCGGGCGGGCAAGCGGCTCGACGGCGTCCGGGGCCGGCTCAGCACCGTGACGCTGGTGGTGGCCGCGGTGCTCGCCGCCGCGGCCGCCGCCGTCACGGTGACGGCGGTGCTCCACCGGCCCGGCACCGCCGACGGCGCGACGGTGAAGGACTCCACCGGCCGGGTCGCCGTCCAGGTGCCCGCGGCCTGGGCCCGTGAGCTGCGTGACTCCGGCTGGGACCCGCACACGCTCGGGCTGACAGCGGGACACGAGCCGGGCCTGGTGGTCGCCGACGACCTGGCGCACTGGTCCGACCTGAGGTCCGCGGTCGACGGCGTGTTCGTCGGGCTCAGCGAGCACGGCGACGTCACCGCCCGGGTGAACGCCCTCGCCCACTCCGGTTGCCGCTACGCCGGCAGCCGCACCTTCGCCGACGCCGAGTGGCACGGCCGGATCCGGACCTGGCACGCGTGTCCGGACGGCGGCTCGGTCACCGAGTCCGCGCTCGGCCCGGCGGACGGCTCCGCTCGGCCGCAGGTGTATGTGCAGGTGCGCCAGCGGGGTGACGCGGACGCGACCGACGGCATACTCCGCTCGCTGCAGGTCACCTGACACACGAAGGCGTCGGCCCGCGGTCAAGGCGGGGAAAAGAAGTCCGCGGGGACCGAACTTTTCCGGTGGCCCGTGCATCGAAGTGTGGTGACGGCGCACCCGGCGCCGTAGGCGCGCGTCCGCCGCGTGCCATGACGATCCAGGAGTGTTGAGCGACATGGCGTACTCATCCCAGTCATTGCAGCGCGGGGCCCTGCTCGCGGGCGCGGTCGCCGTACTGGGCCTCCTGACCGCGTGCGGCAGCCCGGACATCCACTCCGCGCCGCAGCAGGTGTCGGGCACGGCCGGTCCGGCGACCGAGGCCTCGAAGGGCTCGGCTCCCTCCTCCGCGTCCGCCGCCGTCTCCACGCCGAAGGGCACGACGCCGTCCTCCGCCCCGGCGGCGGCCACCTCCGGCAGCGGCACCGGCACCAGGACCGACAGCACCAGCGGCCGGTGCCACACCTCCGAGCTGCGCGCCTCCGTCGGGCGCAACAACCCGGGCGCCGGCCAGGAGAACTTCCCCGTCGTGCTCACCAACAAGTCCGGCCGGACCTGCACCGTGCGCGGCTATCCGGGCGCGGCGTTCGTGAACGCCTCCGGCTCCCAGCTCGGCGCCGACCCCAAGCGTGAGTCCGGCTCGCCGGTGACGGTCACGCTGAAGCCGGGCCAGAGCGCCTGGGCGGGCCTGACCTTCTCCAACCCGGAGGTCAGCGGCGCGAAGTCGGCCACGCCCGCGGCGCTGCTGGTCACCCCGCCGGACGAGCGGGACCAGCTGAAGGTGGCGTGGACGGCCGGTCCGGTCCCCGTCTCCGGGAACTCGTCCTCCGTCTTCCTGACCGTCTTCAACTCCGGCACCGGCGCCTGACCGAACGCCCCGTCGACCCCGCTGTCCGCTCCCGGGCAGCGGGGTTCGTCATGTGCGCGCCACAAGTGTCACAGGACGGCAACACGTCCCGGTCGCCGCGATCTTTCCCCGACTCCCCCTCATCGAACCCGTCGACCACACAGCGAGAAGGCTCCGCAGGGAGCCGCGACGAGGAAATCGGGGTAGACCATGACCGGCATCTCACGCAGGCGAGTGCTGACGGCGGCGGCGACTGCGGGCGCCCTCGGGGCCCTGCCCGCCTGCTCCTCCGACGGCCTCGGGCTGTCCGTGGGCGGAAAGGACCCGGCGTACGGCAAGGGCACCACGCAGGCCCGGCCGGTCAAGCCCATCGGGGACGGCTCCACCGCCGACACCGGCGCCCAGCCGCACCAGCCGCGGCCGACCCGGCTGAAGCCGGGCCAGAAACCCCCGCAGTTCGTGGTGTTCTCCTGGGACGGCGCCGGCGAGCTGAGCAACGGGCTGTTCTCCCGGTTCCGCAAGGTCGCGGCCGACCACGGCGCCAGGATGACCTTCTTCCTCAGCGGCATCTACACCCTGCCGGAGTCCAGGAAGAACCTCTATCGTCCGCCGCAGCACGCGGTCGGCGCGTCCGCGATCGGCTACCTCGCCGACCGGCACATCCACGCCACGCTCCAGCAGGTGCGGTCCGCCTGGCTGGAGGGTCATGAGATCGGCACCCATTTCAACGGGCACTTCTGCGGGGCGAACGGCGTGCGCAACTGGTCACCGGCCGAGTGGCGCAGCGAGATCGAACAGGCGATCGACTTCGTCACCAAGTGGAAGACGAACACCGGGTTCACCGACCTCGAACCGCTTCCCTTCGACTACCGCAAGGAGCTGATCGGCGGCCGCACCCCGTGCCTGGAGGGCCAGGCCAACCTGCTGCCCACCGCGGCCGCGCTCGGCTGGAAGTACGACGCCAGCAGCCCGGGCGGGCTGCAGATCTGGCCGGGCAAGGTGCAGGGCAACCGGATCTGGGACTTCCCGCTGCAGTCCATACCGTTCTCCGGCCACTCCTTCCAAGTGCTCTCGATGGACTACAACATGATGTTCAACCAGTCCGGCGGCAACCCGTTGGGCGACCGCACCCGTTACGACGCCTGGCGCGCGCAGGCCCGGGACACCTACCTGGCGGGGTTCCGGCGCGCGTACGACAGCAACCGCGCTCCCCTCTTCATCGGCAACCACTTCGAACGCTGGAACGGCGGCATCTACATGGACGCCGTCGAGGAGGCGATCGGCCGGATGGCGGAGTACGACGAGGTGCGGTTCGTGTCCTTCAAGCAGCTCGTGGCCTGGCTGGAGGCGCAGGACCCGGCGGTGCTGCGCAAACTGCGCACGCTGGCGCCGGGTCAGGCCCCGGTGGCCGGCTGGGACGAGTTCCTGGGCCCGGCGGGTACCCGAACCCCGTGACCCGTTCACCGACACGTCTGTTTTCATGGGCGGGCACCACGTGATCGATCCGGAGGACCCGCCCTGAACACCCCCCTCGCCGAGGTCCTGTCCGCCGTTCTGCTGGCCGCCGTGCTCGCCTGGGCCGTCGTACGGCCCTTCGGGTGGCCGGAGGCGGTGACGGCCGTCCCGGCCGCCGGGATCGCCATCGCCACCGGGGCGATCTCGCTGGAGCACGCCCGGGCCGAGGCGGAACGGCTCGGGCCCGTGGTGGGGTTCCTGGCGGCGGTGCTGGTGCTCGCCCATTTCTGCGACGTGGAGGGCCTGTTCCAGGCGTGCGGGGCATGGATGGCGCGCTGGGCGGCGGGCCGTCCGGTGCGGCTGCTGACGGCGGTGTTCGCACTGGCTTCGGCGATCACGGCGGTGCTCAGCCTGGACGCCACGATCGTGCTGCTGACGCCGGTCGTCTTCGCGACCGCCGCGCGGACGGGCGTACGGCCGAAACCGCACGTGTACGCCTGCACGCATCTGTCGAACACGGCCTCGCTGCTGCTGCCCGTGTCCAACCTGACGAACCTCCTCGCCTTCGCCGCGAGCGGGCTGAGCTTCACCCGGTTCGCGGCGCTGATGGCGCTGCCCTGGCTGGTGGCGATCGGCGCCGAGTACGCGGTGTTCCGGCGGTTCTTCGCCCGGGACCTCACCGCGGCGGCCCCGGCGGGCGGGGAGGCCGGTGAGGCGCCGGGGCTGCCGCTGTTCGCGCTGGTGACCGTGGGCTGCACGCTGGCGGGGTTCGTGGTGGCGTCGGCGTTCGGGGTGGAGCCGGCGTGGGTGGCGGCGGCCGGGGCGCTGGTGCTGGCCGGGCGGGCGCTGGTACGGCGGCAGACGACCCCGCTGGCCGTGGTGCGCGCGGCGGCGCCGGCCTTCCTGGTCTTCGTGCTGGCGCTGGGCATCGTGGTGCGCGCCGTCGTCGACAACGGGCTCGCCGACGTGCTCGGGCACGTCCTGCCCGGCGGCACGGGGCTGCCCGCGCTGCTCGGGACCGCCGCGCTGGCCGCCGTCCTCGCGAACCTCATCAACAACCTGCCCGCGGTCCTGGTGCTGCTGCCGCTCGCCGCTCCCACGGGTTCCGGCGCGGTGCTCGCGGTGCTGCTCGGGGTGAACATCGGCCCCAACCTCACCTACGCGGGGTCGCTCGCCACGCTGCTGTGGCGGCGGATCGTGCACCAGCACGAGCACGACGTGGACCTCGGGGAGTTCACCCGTCTCGGCCTGCTCGCCGTGCCCTCGGCGCTGGCCCTGTCCGTGGTGGCACTGTGGGGGTCGCTGCAGGTTCTCCGAGGGTATCCATGAGCCGAGGGAGGCCGACCGGATGCGCGTGATCGCCTGGCTCGTCGAGGGCACCTGGCCCGCCTGCGTGGACGCCGTCCGCACCCACGCCCCGCATGCCGCCGAGGTGGTGCTGCTGCACGTGACCGGTCCGGACGTGCCCGGGGTGGCGCACGGCGCGTTCGCCGGGCTGCTCGGCCGCGGCCACCCGGAGCGCGACCCGGGCGGCCGGCTGGAGGCGCTCGGCGGCAGCTCGGCGGCCGAACTCCTGGACGCGGCGGCCGAGCGGCTGGGGCGGCCGTGTGCCCGCGAGGAGCGGTCCGGGCGGGTCGAGCGGGAGGTGGTGGCGGCGGCCGACGGGGCCGATCTGCTGGTGCTGGCCCGGGACGGCGACCGCTCCCGGCTGGGGCCGCGCAGCCTGGGCCCGGCCGTCCGGTTCGCCGTCGACCACGCGCCCTGCCCGGTGCTGCTGGTGTGGCCCGAGCCGGCACCCGGCCTGGGGACGATCCCGCCCCCGCCGCCGCACCACCGCTAGGTCCTGGTGCGAAGGTCCGGTCGTTCGCCCGGAGGGCGGCCCCGCGGCGTCCGGTGCGTGCTCTCGGCGTGCCGGGTGACGCCTTCGTACTGGACGTACTTGGGCTTGTGCCCGGTGCGGCGAGTGAAGGGGATCCCCACGCCCTCAAGGCAGTGGGGAGGCGTGCCGGGCGTCGCGGGGCGGGCGGGACCTTCGCACCAGGCCCTGGGCGGCGGGCCGCCTCACGGTGTGCCGCCGTGCCGGCTGCCGGAGCCGCACCGCCGTTCAGCGGTGGCGCCGCCCGGTGCCGTCGCCGTAACCACCGCCGCCGTAGCCACCGCCCCCGTCGCAGTAGTACGGGTGGACCGAGCAGAAGTCGGGCGTGGCGCCGCGCGACGGCGTGGGGCTGGACTTGGCCGCCGCCGGGGTGGGGGCCGGCGACGGTGTCCTGGAGGCCTTGGGCGTGGCCTTCGCCGACGGAGACGGCGACGGCGACGGCGACGGCGACGGCGACAGGGGGCTGTCGGCGTCCCAGTTGACGTTCTCCATCTGCAGGTCGGGCTTGGTGGTGTCGACGGTCCAGCGCTGGGCGGAGGTCGCGGTGCGGTTCTTGAGGACGAGGGCGCCGGAACCGTCGGTCGCGGCGGGGGTCAGCGCCAAGTCCTGGTCCGAGCGGGGGATCAGGGCGCCCTGCAGGGTGAAGTCGTAGCGGATGTCCCTGGCGGCCTTCCCGGTGACCGAGCAGGGGGCGAGCCGCACCGAGTAGCCGAGGTGGGAGTCCAGACACAGGCCCGGGGCGGAGGAGTTGCGCAGCAGTCCGTCCGTCTCGTACGTCCACTGCTGGCTCGCCTTCGAGGAACAGGTGGCGAGTTCGGTCTCCGCGCCCTTGACGGCCTTCTTGCCGACGACGCCCACGCACAGGCCCGAGGCGAGGTTGTGCAGCCGGCCGCGCAGCGCGCCCTGGGCGGTTCCGCTCGCACCGGCCAAGGACGGGCCCGGTGTCGTGGAGTCCTTGCCCGGAGTCCTGGAGGGTGTGGCGCCCGGGGCCGGGGCGGGGTCGTCGCCCGAGCCGAGCACCGCCCACAGGACCAGCGGGAGGACGACCAGCCCGCTGACCGTGACGACGGCCAGGGAGAGGTTGCGGCGGCGGGCGCGGCGGGCGGCCCGGTGCGCGGGACGGCCGGTGGGGGCAGCGGTGTCGGCGGCCGGCCCGGCAGCGGGACCCTTCCGCCGCCGGGGTCCCCTACCCGCGTCCGCGCTCCGGGCGGGGCTCTGGCGCCGGATGGGTCCCGGACCCGCGTCCGGGCCGCCGGCAGGGACCTTCAGCCGCGTGCCCGCGATGGGGGTGAAGGGCTCGCCGCCCGCGGGAGCGGCCGGGGCCGGTGCGGATTCCGGTTGCGGGGCGGTGGCTTCCTCGGTACGGGCCGCCCGGGACTCCTGGTAGGCGCGGGCGCCCCAGCCGAGGACCGCCTCGGCGAGCGCGAGTCCGAGCCCCGCGTTGAACCGGCCGAGCTGGTCGCCGGTCTGCCGGCAGTGCCGGCAACCGGCCAGGTGCTGCTGGAGGTCGGGGTCGATGTCGACGCCGCCGCGCCGGAAGGTGACGTCCAGCATGCGGTGATACCGCCGACACTCGGCCTCGGGGGCGAGTTCGCGGTGGGCCTGGAGGCATTCCTCGCGCAGCCGCTCGCGGGCGCGGCGCAGTTCGATCCGGGTCTCCTCCTCGTCCAGTCCCAGCAGCGCGGCCGGGACGGCCAGGGGTTCGGCCTCGACCTCGGTGTGCCACAGCGCGGCGCGGGCGGCCTGGGGCAGCCGCTGGAAGGCGCGGGACAGCAGCCGCCGCCCGGACGGCGGGAGCAGCCGGGCGGCCGCACGCTCATCGCTGCCGGGGCCCGGCCGCAGGGTGGGGTGCAGGAGTTCCTGGCGGCCGTCGCCGTCCCACTCGGCCGCGATCCGGCGCACGGTGACCAGCAGATGGGGTCGCCAGGCGGCGGACGGGCCCGCCTGGCGGAGGGACTCGCCGAACAGCCGGGTGAAGGCGGCGGTGGTGAGCATGCCGGCCGCGTGGGGCCCGTCGGTGCACAGCCGGGCGTAGGCGAAGGCCGCTTCCCAGTGCCGGTCCAGGAGTTCGCCGACCGGGTGGAGTGCGGGTGCCGTTCCCGTCCACTTCTTCAGTTCGGCGCTCAGCTGTTCGTCCGAGGCGTCGAAGCGGCGGGTGGTTGGGGCGGACTCCGACGGGCCTGCGTCATTCACGGCTGCATTCCTCCGGCGCGACACGAGAATTAGTCCATACCAATGTGCCTGGCACGGCATTCGGCCTCTCGAACGTCCGCTGGGCAGCTCTTTTGAAGCGTGGGGGGCGTACGGGAGCGGCCTGGCGCATGCAGCGGAAAATGTAATTGTCTGCACGCCGACAGCGCACACTTTTGCACAGCCCGGCACTACGGAACAAGAGATCTCTCGCGCCCGGGCATGGGGTTCGGCGACCTTTTCATTGACATCCTGTCAATGGAAGCCATCGCCGGGGATTACGGCCGTTCACCTGCCCGGCAGACGCCCGGCGGCACTCCGTAGCGCTCGCGGAAGACCCGGCTGAAGTGAAACGGGCCCGGGAATCCCGATGCCGCCGCCACCCGTTCCACGGCCAGGTCGGTAACCAGCAGCCGGGCGGCACGCCGCAGCCGGGCCTCGCGCAGGGCCCGCACGGGCGGGCCGCCGGTGCGCAGGGTGAACAGGTGGGCGAACCGGGACGGGGAGGAGGGCGACGCTCTCGGCGAGCGAGTGGACCGTGTGCGGGACGCCCGGGTCGGCGGCCATCAGTTCCTCGGCGCGGCGCACCCGGGCGTCGGCGCCCGGCTCGTATGCCGGTGCCCGGGTGCCGGACGCGGCGAGCAACAGGACCTCTTCCCGCGCGCACAGGGCCGGCTCCCGCGCCAGGCTGCCGTGGGCCACCACGACCGGTTCCTCCCCGCCGTTCGGCCGAGCGCACCGGCGGCCACTACCGGACGCCGACCATGTCCGGCGAGCGGGTCCCGCTGCCGGAGAGCGGGGGTGCCGGTCCGTGCCGCACGGGGTTCGTGCCGCACGGACCCCACTGAGCCGTCAGTGGCCGCTGATCGCGCGCGGGGTGTAGGGCTGCTCCAGCTCCTCGATCTCCTTGTCGCTCAGCTGCAGTTCGACCGCGGCCACGGCGTCCTCGATGTGCTGCGGCCTGGCCGCGCCGACGATCGGTGCGGCCACCGTGTCCTGGTGCAGCAGCCAGGCCAGGGCCACCTGGGCGCGCGGGACACCCCGGTCCTGCGCGATCCGAGTGACGGCCTCGACGATCGAGCGGTCGCTGTCCAAGTAGAGGCGGCTGCCGAAGTTGTCGTTGGCGCTGCGCTCGGTGACGGTGCCCCAGTCCCGGGTGAGCCGGCCGCGAGCCAGCGGGCTCCACGGCAGGGCGCTCACGCCCTGGTCCGCGCAGAGCGGCAGCATCTCCCGCTCCTCCTCGCGGTAGAGCAGGTTGTAGTGGTTCTGCATGGACACGAACTTGGTCCAGCCGTGCAGCTCGGCCGTGTACTGGGCTTTGGAGAACTCCCACGCGTACATCGAACTCGCCCCGATGTAGCGCACCTTGCCCGCCTTGACCAGGTCGTGCAGCGCCTCCATCGTCTCCTCGATGGGCGTGGCGTGGTCGTAGCGGTGGATCTGGTAGAGGTCCACGTAGTCGGTGCCGAGGCGGCGCAGGCTGTGGTCGATCTCGGACAGGATGGCCTTGCGGGAGAGGCCGCCGCCGTTGGGTCCGGGCCGCATCCGGCCGTGCACCTTGGTGGCCAGGACGATCTCGTCGCGGTCGGCGAAGTCACGCAGGGCCTTGCCGACGATCTCCTCGCTGGTGCCGTCGGAGTAGACGTTGGCGGTGTCGAAGAAGTTGACGCCCGCGTCCAGCGCCTGCCGGACGAGCGGACGGGAGGCCTCCTCGTCGAGCGTCCACTCGTGCGCGCCGCGGTCGGGCAGACCGTAGGTCATGCAGCCCAGGCAGATCCGCGACACGTCCAGGCCCGTCGAACCGAGCTTCACGTACTGCATCGTTGCTGCTCCTGACTTCGGGGGCGATGGTCACTCAGGAGCGTACGTCCTGCTCCGGGGCCGACTTGACTGCCGCCGTGCGCGGGCGATTGGATCCTGACACGTGCCGCGCCGGCCGGCGGGGGCAGGATGGAGCGGACGTGCCCACGAAGGGGACGGGCCCACCGAGTGCGGGCCGCGCCAAGGGTCCCGGGGCGGGAACCGCCGGGGCCACGCTGCTCGCCCTGGCCCTCGTGGTGACCTCGTTGGCCGGCTGCGATCTCGGCGACACCGGGAAGGGGTCGTCCCCGAAACCCGCCGCGGTACGCCTACCGCCGCGCCACGCCGGCTTCGACTACCAGATCGGCGGCGCCTATCCCCCGCCCGCCGGTGTCCGGATCGTCAGCCGCGACCGGTCCGGCTCCCCGGCGCCGGGGCTGTACAACATCTGCTACGTCAACGCCTTCCAGGCCCAGCCGCAGGAGCGCTCCTCCTGGCCCGCGGACCTGCTGCTACGCGACGCCCGCGGCAGGGTGGTCATCGACGCGGACTGGAACGAGGCGCTGCTCGACCTGCGCACCCCGGCCCGGCGCGAGCGCGTGGCCGAGCGGGTGAACCGGTGGATCGACACGTGCGCGCAGAAGGGTTTCGACGCCGTCGAGCCGGACAACTACGACAGCTACACCCGCTCCCGGCACCTGCTCACGGCCGCCGACGCGAGCGCGTTCATGCGCCTGCTCTCGCGGCACGCGCACGCCCGGCACCTCGCCGTCGGGCAGAAGAACACCGCCGAACTGGCCGGACGGCGACAGCGGACAGGGCTGGACTTCGCGGTCACCGAGGAGTGCGGGCAGTACGACGAGTGCGGGGTGTACGCCAAGGCGTTCGCGGACCGGGTGGTGGACGTCGAGTACACCGACAGCGGCCTGCGCAAGGCCCTCGCGCACTGGGGCGACCGGCTGAGCATCGTCCGCCGGGACGTGAACGTCTCCACACCGGGCAGCGCGGAATACGTCCGAAAGGCGCGCTGAGGCGCAGGCCCCTCAGCGGGTTTGCAGCAGGTCCAGCGCGCTCTCCCAGGGGAACTCCGGCCGCACACCGTCCTCTTGGGGCATGCCGGAGTACGGTTCGCCGAAGCGGACGCCCATCCCGCGCAGGCGTCTCAGGCTGTCCTGGTAGGCGGGGTGGGCGGCCAGCGCGTCGGCCACACAGGGCAGGACGGCGATCGGCACGCCCAGCCCGGCGGCCTCGCACAGCGTGCCGACGGCGAGGGTGTCGGCCAGGCCGGCCGCCCACTTGTTGACGGTGTTGAAGGTGGCGGGCGCCACCACCACGGCGTCCGGCGGCGGGAACGGCCGGGGGTCGGCCGGGGAGCGCCAGGCGGACCGTATCGGGCGGCCCGTCAGAGCCTCGACGGCGGCGGTGTCGAAGAAGCCGCCCATGGCGACCGGCGTGGCGATGACCCCGACCTCCCACTCGCGTTCCTGGGCGGCGGTGATCAGTTCGCCGACACCGGCGGCGATGCCGGCCGCGCAGACGACGACGTACAGGAAGGGCTTCTCGGCCTGTGCGGTCATCCGGGCACCCTACTGAAGCGGGAAGGACAGCCCCCGCTCGGCCTCGGGCCGCGGTTCGCGGATGCGCCGCTGCTCCTCCTCGATGCGTACGTCGTTGATGCTCGCCTCCCGCCGGCTCATCAGACCGTGCTCGTCGAACTCCCACAGTTCGTTGCCGTAGGACCGCCACCACTGCCCGTCGGCGTCCCGGGACTCGTACTGGAAGCGGACGGCGATGCGGTTGCCGTCGAAGGCCCACAGGTCCTTGCGCAGCGCGTAGTCCCGCTCGCGCTGCCACTTGGCGGTGAGGAACGCGACGATCTCGGCGCGGCCGGTGACGAAGGTGTCGCGGTTGCGCCAGACCGAGTCCTCCGTGTAGGCGAGCGCCACCCGGTGCGGGTCGCGGGTGTTCCAGGCGTCCTCGGCAGCCTGGACCTTCTGCGCGGCGGTCTCCCGGGTGAAGGGCGGCAGGGGCGATCGGTCGGTCATGGTGTGCTCCTCGCCTCGGACGACATCGGAGAACGAGCGTTCTCCAGCAGGCTGCTACCGCAGGAGAACGCTCGTTCTCTGGTCAAGGAGTGATGGTGCCCCAGATGGACAGCGCGGTCGCCCGGGAGCAGGCGCTCGACGCCGCGGAGCGGCTGTTCTACGCCCGCGGGATCCAGTCCGTGGGCATGGACGAGCTGCGCGGCGCCTCGGGCGTGTCGCTCTAGCGCCTCTACCAGCTGTCCCCCACCAAGGAGCAGCTCGTCGAGGCGTATCTGGAACGGCGGGACCAGCGCTGGCGGCGGCGGCTCGCCGAGCACGTGGAACGGCAGCCGGACCCGCGCGAGCGGATCCCGGCCGTCTTCGACTGGCTGGAGGGATGGTTCGGCGAGGGCGGCTTCCGCGGGTGCGCGTGGATCAACGCGTACGGGGAGCTGGGCGCCGGCTCGGCCCGGGTGGCGGAGCAGGTGCGGGCGCACAAGGAGGCGTTCCGGGGCTACCTCGCCTCGCTGGTGACCGGGGCGGGACTGCCCGCGACGCTGACCGGCCCCCTGTTCCTGCTGGCCGAGGGGGCCATGGTCACGGCGGGCATCACCGGGAGCACCCAGCCGGCGGCCGAGGCCCGCGAGGCGGCCGGAGTGCTGGTGGCGGCCGTCGGCTGAGCCGGCCTCAGCCGGCCGCCCCGGTCACCGTGATCGCGCCGACCGGGCAGGCGCGGGCCGCCTCCCGGACCATCGGGTCGCCCGCGCCGTCCTCGCGGCCGGGGAGCAGAGTGCTGTAGCCGTCGTCGTCCTGGGTGAACACGCCCGGCGCGACCAGCGCGCACTGGCCCGCGCCGATACAGACGTCCTTGTCGATGTTGATGTCGATGTGCATGGGCTGAGCCTCTTACCAGGTCACGGGGAGTTCCAGCATCCCCTGGATCGTGTCGCCGGGTTTGAAGGGGATGTCATCGGCGGGTGCGGCCAGCCGGAGGCCGGGCAACCGCCGCAGCAGGGTGCCGAGGGCGATCTCCAGTTCCGCGCGGGCCAGGTTCTGGCCCAGACACTGGTGGATACCGAAGCCGAAGGCCACGTGATGACGGGCGGAGCGGTGGAAGTCCAGGGTGTCGGGATCGTCGTACTGGGCCGCGTCGCGGTTGATGACCGAGGTCGCGAAGAGCACGCCCTCGCCGGCCCGGATCGTGGTGCCGGCGACCTCGATGTCCTCCAGCGCCACCCGCAGCAGGCCGTCCGCGATGGACAGCATCCGCATCAACTCCTCGACGGCGGCGGGCAGCAACGCCGAATCGGCGCGCAACTCGGCCAGCCGGTCGGGGTGTTGCAACAGGGTGTAGGTGCCGAGGGAGATCATGTTGGCGGTCGTCTCATGGCCGGCGACGAGCAGGATGACGGCCAGCGAGAGCAGTTCTGCCCGGTCCAGCGCACCCTGGCGGAGCCGGTGGTGGACGAGGTCGTCCAGGACGCCGTCTCCCGGTTCCTCCTGCCGCGCCTTGCTGTCGATCAGGTCGCCGAGGTACGCCTCGAGCCGTTCGCGCGCCTCCTGGGTGTCGGCGGCCGTGGGGCCGCGCAGCAGCCTGCGGGACTGCTCCTCGAAGAACTCGTGGTCGGCGTAGGGCACTCCGAGCAGACCGCAGATCACCATGGACGGCACGGGCAGGGCGAAGGCGGAGACCAGTTCGGCCGGCGGCCCCTTCTCGATCATGGCGTCCAGGAGACCGTCGACGATCCGCTGGATCGTGGGCCGCAGTGCGGTCGCGCGCTTGAGGGTGAACGACGGGACCATCATCCGCCGCTGCGTGTGGTGCACGGGGTCGTCCACGCCGAGCAGCGCGACCCGGCGGTCGCGGACGGCCGCGAAGCGGGCGGTGGGCGTGGGGAAGCCGGGGCGGGTGCGGTCGGTGGACAGGCGGGGGTCGGCGAGCAGCGCGCGTGCGGTGGCGTGGCCGGTGACCATCCAGACCTCACGGCCGTCGAAGAGGGTGACGCGGGACAGGGCTCGCCCGTCGCGCAGCGGGTCGTATCCGGTGGGCGGGTGGTAGGGGCAGGTGCGGTCCTGGGGGAAGGCGACGGGTTCGGCCGGGGTCGCCGGGCCGGTGATGTCCGTCAGTTCCGTCATGGAAAGACCTCGCAGACGAAGAAGTGCGTCGTGCCGATCTTCATTAGATGCCCGAGGCACCTATGACACGACGGCAAGTTCGGCCAGATCGGTGATCGGGGCGATCTGGCCGAAGAACGCGGTCAGCGGGGGCGGGAACGCGCCGATATTCGCTTGCCGCCGTGGTGGCGGCGGCCCCAGGATCTGGCCATGTTGCTTACCCACACCATTGTGCCGCCGACCGTCACCGCCGTCCCTCCGGTGCGGGACCAGCAGCAGTCCGGGCGTCCCCGGAGGCCCGATCCCGCACGCCCGTGACGGCCGCGCTCCTCGCGGGCCTGCTCGCCGGCTACGGCATCGCCGTACCCGTCGGCGCGGTCGGGACCTATCTCGTCTCCCTCACCGCCCGCACCTCGCTGCGCACCGGCGCCTGCGCCGCACTCGGTGTCGCCACGGCCGACGGCCTCTACGCCCTGCTCGCCGCGGCCGGGGGCTCGGCCCTGGCGGCGGCGATGCGGCCGCTGCTGACCCCGCTGCGCTGGGCCTCGGCCCTGGTCCTCGGCGTCCTCGCGCTGTGGGGCGCGATCCTCGCCCTGCGCCAGTACCGTGCCCGCCGGCACTCCAGCCGCCCCGAGCGGCCGGTTCCCGGCGCGGCACGCGCGTATCTCGGCCTCCTCGGGATCACTCTTCTCAACCCCGTCACGGTGATCTACTTCGCCGCGCTGGTACTCGGCACCAGCACCGCGGACGCCGTACGGCCGCTGGAGCGGGCCGTGTTCGTGCTGGCGGCCTTCGCCGCGTCCGCGAGCTGGCAGCTGCTGCTGGCCGGCAGCGGCGCCCTGCTCGGCCGCGCCCTCACCGGACGGCGGGGGCGGCTGGCGACGGCGCTGCTCGCCAGCGGGCTGATCCTGGTGCTGGCGGTACGGATGACCGTGGCACCCGGCTGACCGTCGGCGGGTCAGGGCCCCTGTGAGTCCTCGGGCCTGGTGCGAAAGTGCCTAGGTGCCCGGTGCGAAGGCGCGGGCGACGGCGAGGCTGTCCTCGTACACGTGGTGGCGTACGACCAGGCCGTCCCGGACGGTGAGGTGCAGGGCGAACCGGGCGGCGTAGGAGCGGCCGGTCGGTTCGGCCGTCTGCCGGATGGCGCCGAGGACGACCGCGTCGTCGCCGTCGACCAGGATGCGCTCGATGCGGGTGTCCGCCTTCTCGGGGACGTGGTGGGCGGCCAGCTCCCGGTAGTGGGCGACGGCGTCGGCGCGGGTGGAGCGGTGCCGGATCCAGGGGGTGTCGGCGCGGCCGTGCTCGTCCTCCGGCCAGCTCAGCTTCCAGTCGCCGTGCTCCGCGTAGAGCTCACCGATCCGCTCGGGGTCGCCCTGGCCGATCCTGCGGAGCAGTTCCTCCACGACGGAGCGGGTCGGGGTGGTGCGGCTGGCGAACACGACGGTCCTGCCCTCTCTCTCGGCCGGATACGGCGGGCGTGTGGTCATCACCACGGGGACCACTGTGCCCGAGGGGCCCCGGGCGGCACGATGACCCGCGAGGTAATCACCCACCCGGGCGAACTGGCGCGCGGTACGGATGATTCGGGCAGCAGCGGGTGTTGTAGCTGGCCGCAGTAAGCCGTTGGACCGACGAAGGAGACGGATCCCATGCCACTTGAGGGCGAGTACGAGCCGAGCCCGACGCAGTGGGTGCGCGAACAGGTCGAGCTGTACGAGAGCTCCGGCGGGACGAAGGGGACGACGCTCATGGACACCGGTATGCCGGTCGTCGTCCTGACCACCCGGGGCGCGCGGAGCGGAAAGATCCGCAAGACGCCGCTGATGCGGGTGGAGCACGAGGGGAAGTACGCCGTGGTCGCCTCGCTCGGCGGTGCGCCCAAGCATCCCGTCTGGTACTTCAACGTGAAGTCCGATCCGCACGTGGAACTGCAGGACGGGCCGGTCAAGCGGGACATGCGGGCCCGTGAGGTCACCGGCGCGGAGAAGGCGCAGTGGTGGGAGCGGGCCGTGGCGGCCTACCCGCCGTATGCGGACTACCGGAAGAAGACCTCCCGGGAGATCCCGGTGTTCGTCGTGGAGCCCCTCGACGAGAGCTGATTCCGGCCGGGAAGCGGTTCCTTTTAGAAAAATCTGTGTCCGGGCGCATGTTCCCGCTTCCCGACGGGCACTCGTGCGTCAGGCCCCGCCGCGTTCCCCCGTCGCGGCGGGGCCCTGTCGTGCCTCGCCCGCCGGCCCGTCGGTCACGTCGAGGAAGATCTGGTCGGCGGCGGGAACCGCCCGCGTGATGGAGCGCTTGATACGGACGGCGACCTCCTCGACCCGCTCGCTGTCCAGGCCCGGCGCGAGGTCGATACGGGCGGCCACCAGCGTGGAGTCGAGACCCATCTTCATCGTGAACAGCGCCTCGACGCTGTCGATCTCGGGCTGGGCGTTCAGCAGGGCCCGGATCCTGCCGCTCACCTCCGGATCGGCGGCCTCGCCGATGAGCTGGTCGCGGGCGTCGCGGCCCAACCGGTAGGCGACGTACACCAGCAGCACACCGATCGCCAGCGAGGCGGAGGCCTCCCACACGACCTGACCGGTCACCATGTGCAGGGCCATGCCGATGATGGCGAGGGTCACGCCGACCACCGCCGTGCCGTCCTCGGCGACCACCGTGCGCAGCGCCGGATCCCGCAGGCCGGCCTTGGCTCCGCCCTGCCGGCGCACCTGGTACAGCGCCCGCAGCAGCGAGACGCCTTCGGCGATGAGTGCCACGCCCAGCACGATCAGGCCCGCCACATAGCCGCTGAACTTCTCCTCGGCGCCGTTGTGGAGGGCCTCGAAGCCCTGGAAGAAGGAGAAGCAGCCGCCCATGACGAAGATCCCGACGGCCGCGAGCAGGGACCAGAAGAACCGCTCCTTGCCGTAGCCGAAGGGGTGCCGTCGGTCGGCCGGACGGTTGCTGCGGCGCAGCGCGGCCAGCAGGAAGACCTCGTTGAAGCTGTCGGCGACCGAGTGCGCGGCCTCCGACAGCAGCGCGGGCGAACCGGCGAGCACACCGCCGGCGGCCTTGGCCACGGCGATCACCAGATTGGCACAGAGCGCCACGAGCACGGTGACCCGGGTATGGCGGTCGGCCGCCGAGCCCGCCCTCCCGTTCCCGTCACGCGGTGCGTCGGACGCACCGGCTCCGGCACGGGACGGAGTGCGATCGGGCGCCGCGTGCGACGACGGCTCCGCACCGGCGGCCGGGTCGGATGCGTGAGGCCCGGCACCGGCGGCCGGGTCCGACGTCCGAGGCGCTGCGTCGGCGGGAGGGGTCGGTGGGGTGGGAGGCGCTGGTCGGTCGGTCGAGGGTGGTGGGTTTTCGGTTGGGGGCACTGTTGCCGTTCCCGTCCTGTCCGCTGCGCCCGGTGTACGCGCCCCCGTGCTCGCCGTACCGGTCACGTCCTCGGCCGCCCGCGCGGCCCTGTCCCGTTCCGAGGATGTCCCGCTCACCTATCGCCGACTGCCCCGGCCCCGGCGGATCACACCGTGCCGACGGCGGAAAACGGGGAACGCGTCTCCCCGGAGCGCCCGAGCGCGGCGAGGAGGAGAGATGGACGGCGACGGCAACGCGGCGTACGGCCACAGGACGTTCACCCGGTCCAGGAGCCACTTCACGGACCGGATCACCGCGGACGGCCGGGACGGCTGGCCCGTGGCGGCCGGGCGGTACCGTCTGGTGGTCTCCCGTGCCTGCCCGTGGGCGAGCCGGGCGGTGATCTCGCGCCGGCTGCTGGGCCTGGAGGACGCGCTGCCGATGGCCGTCGCCGACCCGATCCAGGACGACCGCAGCTGGCGGTTCACGCTGGATCCGGAGGGCCGGGACCCGGTGCTCGGCATCCGGTTCCTCAGCGAGGCCTACGACAAGCGGGAGACGGACCACCCGGGCGGGGTGAGCGTGCCCGCCGTCGTGGACGTGCCCAGCGGCCGCCTCGTCACCAACGACTACCAGCACATCACCCTGGACCTGGCCACCGAGTGGACGGCCCTGCACCGCCAGGGCGCGCCGGACCTCTATCCGGCCGGCCGGCGCGACGAGATCGACGCGGTGATGGCGGAGGTCTACGAGGACGTGAACAACGGCGTGTACCGGGCCGGGTTCGCCACGCACCAGGCGCCGTACGAGGAGGCGTGCGCGGCGATCTTCCGGCGGCTGGAAGTGCTCGCCGAGCGGCTGGCCGGGCAGCGCTATCTGGTCGGCGACACGATCACGGAGGCGGACATCCGGCTGTTCACCACGCTGGTCCGGTTCGACGCCGTCTACCACGGCCACTTCAAGTGCAACCGCTGGAAGCTGGCCGAGAACCCGGTGCTGTGGGCGTACGCCCGGGACCTCTTCCAGACGCCCGGCTTCGGCGACACGGTCGACTTCGACCACATCAAGCGGCACTACTACCGGGTGCACACCGGCATCAATCCCACCGGCATCGTGCCGCTGGGCCCCGATCTCGCCGGCTGGCTGACCCCGCACCACCGGGAGGAACTGGGCGGCCGGCCGTTCGGGGACGGGACGCCGCCGGGTCCGGTGCCCCCGGGCGAACAGGTGGCGGCTCGAGGTCGCCCGGCATGAGAGTCCCCTGACGAGGAAGGAGTGCAGCATGGCGAAGAAGAACAAGAAGAGGAAACTGCCCGTTGTCTACCAGCCGGTCGGCTTCGTGCTCAGCTGGGCGGGCGGGGCGCTGGCCGGGATGGCCTTCCGCAAGGCGTGGATGGCGATCCGGCACGAGGAGGACGCGCCCGACGCGCTGGACCCGGACCGCAGCTGGGGCGAGATCCTGCTCGCGGCGGCGGTCCAGGGCGCCATCTTCGCGGTGGTGCGCAGCGCCGTCGACCGCACGGGAGCCAAGGCCATCGCACGGTCGACGGGTGTGTGGCCGGCCGCCGACAAGGGCGGCCGGGACTGAGTCCGGGCGGAGCGGGCGCGCTCAGCCCTGCTTGGGTGCCATGGGCGGGACGAGGCGCAGGGTGAAGGAGTGGCCGGCCGGGTCGGAGTAGCCGCGCTCCTCGTACGGGCCCGGCGCGTCGCGCGTCTCCAGCGGCCGGCCGCCGAGCCCGACCACCCTGCGCTCCGCCTCGTCCAGGTCCTCGACCAGGAAGTCCAGGTGTGCCTGGAGCGAGTTCTCCGGTCGCGGCCAGCTCGGCGGGGTCGCGTTGGTGTCGCGCCGGAAGGCGATCCGGAAGCCGTCGACGCCCCTGACCTCCACCAGGTTGGCGGACGCGTCCGTCTCCCGGGCGTCCAGCAACTCCTTGTAGAACTCGGCTAGTTTCTCGGGTTCGGCGCAGTCGAGCACCACGACGCCCGCGGTCACGAGGGGCATGCTTCCTCCCGGGGATTCCGTCCTTTTCCCTGCGGATATCCCCGTCCGCCGGATTCAGTCGGCCACCAGCCACGCTCCGTCGCGCATCAACTCCCGTCCGTCCAGCTCGTTCTCCTCGCGCCAGGCCTGGATGCGCTGCGGGAGGATGGTGAAGTACAGGTAGGGGGTGGCCAGTCGGCGCGGGTCGAAGCCGGTCTTGCCGGCGAAGACCTCGGCGTCCTCCTCGGGCAGGTCCTCCGGGGCCACGGCCCGGACGGTGCCCTCGACCATGACGACGTCCCGGGTCGGTCCGATGCCCAGGCGGGCCCTGCCGGTGGCCACGAGGTTGCGTCCGGTGGGGCTCGCGGCCGGGGTGGCGATCAGCAGGGTCGCACCGTCCCAGACGAACGACAGGGGGACGAGATGGGGCGCGCCGCCGTCCTCGCCCGCGGTGGCGACCCAGGCGTCCACCTCGTGCTCCAGCCGGTGGAGGGTGTCCTTCTTGCGCTGCTCGGCGGTTCGGGCGGGCGGCGGGGTCATGGTCGTACGGCCTCCTCGGGATGGGTCGCACACGTGTGACGTGCGAACGCCCTCCAGTGTGACCGTCAGCCTTCCGTCTGCGCACGGAAGGCGTCGAGGCGTGTCCGGGCGGCAACCGGGACCACCACGGTGCCTGGGTCAACAGCCGCGCGCCGGCGCCGGCCGGCATCGACCGGGACACGCCCGATCCGGCCGACGGGCGGATCGAGCGGGACGCCTCGGGCGAGCCGAGCGGCACCCTGCAGGAGGGCGCGATGCAACTGGTGGGCCGGCTGGCACCGGCCGCCACCGCGGCGGACCGGCCGGCCGCGATGCTGCACGCCCAGCGGCGTCTGCACGCGCTCGGCATCACCGCCTGGCAGGACACGCTGGTCGGGGACTTCCTCGGCATGGACGATCCGGCCGGGGCGTATCTGACGGCGGCCCGGGACGGCTCGCTCACCGCGCGGGTGACCGGCGCACTGTGGTGGGACCGGGAGCGGGGGGCCGAGCAGATTGCCGAACTCGTCCAGAAGCGAGCCGCGTTCAGCCACCGCCGGTTCCGCGCGGGCACCGTGAAGCTGATGCTGGACGGGATCACCGAGAACCACACGGCCGCGCTGCTGGACCCCTACCTGGACAGGTGCGGCTGTGCCACCGCCAACCGCGGCAAGAGATTCCTCGATCCGGGGCAACTGCCGAAGTACGTCACCGAGTTGGACGCTCTCGGCTTCCAGTGCCACTTCCACGCGCTGGGCGACCGGGCCGTACGCGACGCGCTGGACGCCGTCGAGGCGGCCCGGACCGCCAACAGGCCGAGCGACACCCGGCCGCATCTGGCGCATCTGCAGGTGGTGCGCCCGGACGACGTGCCGCGCTTCGCCCGGCTCGGCGCCACCGCCGACATCCAGCCGCTGTGGGCCGCGCACGAGCCGCACACACGGCCGGGTCGGCCTACGTGAACCACCTGGACGACGGCGGCCGGGTGGCCGTCGGAGCGCTCGCCGATCTGGTCGTACTGGACCGCGATCCGTTCGCCGGGCCGCCGGAGGCGATCGCGCAGACCGCGGTGGCGCTCACCTATGTGGGGGGGGCGAGCGGGAGTACGCGGCTGCCGAGGCGTGAGGGGCTCGTTCGTCAACGGCACACAGGTACGGCACGGACAAGCGCCTCTGCGCCGCGGTTCGGGCGCGGGAGCTGCGCCGGGGTGCGCCGACCCCCGGGCAAAACTTGGACAGGTGTCTGGTTATCCTGGACACCTGTCCAAGAAGGGGAGGCTCGCTGGTCATGGAGATCGTGGCGAATCTACTGGTCGGCCTGGTGGCCGCGCTGCATGCGTACATCCTGGTGCTGGAGATGTTCCTGTGGCAGAAGAAGCCGGGTCGGGGGTTGCACGGGTTCGATCCGGAGATGGCTCGGGCGACCGCGCCGCTGGCCGCCAACCAGGGCCTGTACAACGGCTTCCTGGCGGCCGGCCTGGTGTGGGGGCTCGTCGCGGCCGACCCGACCGGGTTCCGGGTGCAGGTGTTCTTCCTGTCGTGCGTCGTGGTGGCGGGCGTGTTCGGCGCCGTCACGGCCAGCCGCCGCATCCTGTTCGCCCAGGCGCTGCCCGGCGCGCTCGCCCTGGCGGCCGTCCTCGCCGCACGATGAGCCGGGCGTCGCAGGAGGACCCGCGGGCCGCGCGCACCCGCGCCCGGCTGCGCGCCGCTCTGCTCGCCGAGTGTGCGGAGCGCCCGCTGGAGGAGGTCGGCGTGACCGCGCTGGTGCGCCGGGCCGGGGTGGGCCGGGCCACGTTCTATGTGCACTACGACGGTCTTGAGGCGCTGGCGGTCGACGCGTGCGCGGACGTGGTACGGCAGGCGGTGGACGCGCTGCACGCCTGGCGGGGGCGGCCGGATCCGGTCAACGCCCCGCCGGCGCTGCGGGAGTTCTTCTCCGGCCTGGCCCCGCACGCGGCCTTGTACCGGTCGCTGCTCGCGCCGGGCGGCGGCGGGCCGCTCGGCCGGGTGCTGCACCGGGACCTGCGGGCCCGCAGCCTGGCCGAGCGGGAACTGGCCGGTGCGGCCGACGCCCCGCTGGTCGCTTCGGCGGTGGCGGCGACCTTCGCGGGGGTCCTCGCGGACTGGCTGCACGGGCTGCTGGCGGCCGCTCCGGACGCAGTGGCGGACCAGGTGTGGCAGTTGCTGGTCGCGCTGCACCAGAGCCGGTGACCGGTCATGTGCAGCCGACACCGTGCTTCGCCAGGGGCCGGGCCTCCACTCCGGCGGACGTGCGGACGTAGGCCGTGTCCCGGCCGTCCGTCAGCCACAGGTGCCGACCGCGGTAGTGGTATCCGGTGTCGCGGGCACCCGCCGGCATGCCGACATGCCCACGGTACGGCGCCCTGAGCAGGCCGTCACGGCCGAGCACGCCCTCGGGGTCGCGGACGTACGTCCGGTCGCCCAGGGCGAGGAAGCGGGCCGACTGCCAGCCGCAGTGTTCCGGGCCGGTGGAACTGCCGAGCCGGCCCACCGGTACCCGTTGGCCGTGGGCGTCCGTTCACACCTCCCAGCCCTGGGCGGCCGCGTACCTGGCCGGGAGTTCGGCGGGATCGCAGGAGGCGTTCGTCTCCGGGCCCCAACCGGGGCGGTGCTTCTGGTCCTTGGCCACGACGACGGCCACCTTGGGGCGCCCCTTCACGTCGAAGGAGTACAGCACCCGGTCGGCCTCCTGGCGCTCCACCCGGTAGCCGCGGTCGGGCTGCACGGGCTGGAACATGCCGAAGTAGAGCTTCAGCCCCTCCTCGGGCGTGTCACCGCCGTCCGACGCGGCCCAGCCGTCGGGTCCGCCGCCTGCGCTCCTGCGACTACGGCGTGGGACCGGAACGTTCGGCGGGCTTGCCGGAAGGTCACCCCGCGGGCCGCCGCGTGGATCAGCACCCGCCGGCCGGGCATCATGCACTTTCCCGGACGGGCGGACCCGGGCAGGCTGGGTGACCATGAGTCAGGTGAACACGATGCGTGCCATCAGCCAGGATGTCCTCGGCGGTCCCGAGGTCCTGAAGGAAGTACGGGTGGAGCGACCGGCGCCGCGCCCGAACGAGGTGCTGGTCCGGGTGCGGGCCGCCGGGGTCAACCCGACCGACTGGAAGCACCGGGCGACCGGCGGGTTCCTCGGCGAGCCGCCGTTCGTCCTCGGCTGGGACGTCTCCGGCGAGGTGGCGGAGACGGGGATCGGGGTGGCCGCCTTCGAACCGGGCGACGAGGTCTTCGGCATGCTCCCCTACCCCTTCGGCCACGGCTCGCACGCCGAGTACGTCACCGTCCCGGCCCGTGCCCTGACGCACAAACCGGCCTCGATCGACCACATCCAGGCGGCCGCCCTGCCGCTGGTGTCCCTGACCGCCTGGCAGGCGCTGACCGAGCACGCCGGCCTGCAGCCCGGCCGGCGGGTGCTGATCCACGCGGCGGCCGGCGGGGTCGGGCACGTGGCCGTGCAGATCGCCAAGGCGCACGGGGCGTATGTGATCGGCACGGCGAGCGCCGGGAAGCACGACTTCCTGCGGGAGATCGGCGTGGACGAGACGATCGACTACCGGTCCACCGACGTCACCGAGGCGGTGCGGGACGTCGACGTCGTCCTGGACACGCTGGGCGGCGAGACCTCCGTGCGGTCCCTGCGGGTGCTGCGCCCCGGCGGCATCGTGGTGTCGATCCTGCCGGTCGGCGACAGGGACTTCCACGACGAGGCCGAGCGGCTCGGCGTCCGGGCGGTGCGGATGCTGGTGGACGCCGACCGGTCCGGCATGCGGGCCGTCGCGGACCTGGTGGAGCAGGGCAGACTGCGGGCCACGATCGCGGGGACCTTCCCGCTGGCCGATGCCGCCGAGGCGCACGAGCTGGGCGACACCGGCCGGACGACGGGCAAGCTGGTCCTGCTCGTGGACTGAACCGCCGGGCTCGGAACGTGAGCCCGGGCCGGGTGGGGCGATCCCGACGATGCCGGCGTCGAAGGCGTAGCACCCGCTGTCGCAGCGCCTTCGCAGGCTGTCGAACCCTGTCTTCCGCATCACAGAACGACACGCGGCGCCAAACTCGAAGACATATGTCAATCGAACATGCTCAAATTCCTTCTATCGCGGGTAACTTGACGGTCGGGAAACGGTTTCCAGGCGCGTGCGTGGGAGGTGGTGCCGTCGTGCAGCAGGAGCCCACGTCGCCCACCCGGCATCTGCGCATCCGCGAGGAACGCGGGCACACGGTGCTGGAGTTCCGCGGTGAGATCGACATCGCGGCGGCGACCGAGATCGCCCCCGCCCTGGACCGGGCCACCGACCGGCCCGGCGTGAGCATCGTGATCGACCTGCGGTCCGTCGAGTTCTTCGACTGCTCGGGCCTGCGCCTGCTGTACCGGGCCCGCAGCCGGGTGCTGGAGCGGGGCGGCCGGCTGCACCTCGTGTGCACCCACCCGCTGACCCTGCGCGTCTTCCGGGTCACCGGCCTGTCCCGGCTGCTGCCGCCGCAGCCGACCCTGGACGCGGCCGTGGCACAGTCCGAGGCCACGTCCGGTTCGCTGTGAGAGCGGTTACCGACGATGCCCCACGGCTGACGCGCACCGACAGGGAGACGCAGGTCACATTCGTCCATGTCACAGAGGGTCGGGCCACCCCGTCTCAGGGGTGTAGCCACGGACGACCACGGAGGAGCACACCATGGACGCGCGACTGAACTACTTCGCCGGCCCGACCGCAGGCAAGGCCCTCAAGTACGTCATGTCGGCGGGCAAGGCCCTCAAGGACTCGCCACTGCCGGCCGCGACGCAGGAACTGGTGGCGCTGCGCGTGAGCCAGATCAACGGCTGCGCCGTCTGCATCGACATGCACACCAAGGAGGCCGCCGCCGCCGGAGAGACCCCGGTGCGGCTCCACCTGGTCGCGGCGTGGCGGGAGGCCACGGTCTTCACCGAGGCCGAGCGTGCCGCGCTGGAGCTGGCGGAGGAAGGGACCCGGGTCGCGGACGCGGCCGGCGGGGTCGGCGACGAGGTGTGGGCGTGCGCCGCCAAGCACTACGACGAGGAGCAGCTCACCGCCCTGGTGACGCTGATCTCCTTCATGAACATGGTCAACCGGCTGAACATCATCACCGAGCAGCCGGCCGGCACCTACGAGCCCGGCCGGTTCCGCTGACCGGCGTCGGTGGCCGATCACCGGGAAGATGCCCGCGCCTGCGAGTACGGCCGGGTGGGAGGGCTTCGAGCGGAGGGGTGTCCGGCGTGCACCAGGTCGAGGACTTCGAGGAGTTGCGGCCACTGCTGTTTTCGATCGCCTACCGGATTCTGGGCAGCGTCAGTGAGGCCGAGGACGCGGTGCAGGAGACGTGGCTGCGCTTCGACGGCTCGGCGACCCGGCCCAGGTCGACCAAGGCCTTTCTGTCGGCCACGGTGACCCGGATCTCGATCGATGTACTGCGTTCCGCCCGGGTGCGGCGGGAGGAGTATGTCGGGCCGTGGTTACCCGAGCCGCTGCTTAGCGATCCGTATCAGGATCCGTCGCGTTCGGCGGAGCTGGCCGACTCGGTGTCGATGGCGGCGCTGGTGCTGCTGGAGCGGCTCAGCCCGCTGGAGCGGGCGGTGTTCGTGCTGCGGGAGGTGTTCGCCTTCGGGTTCGACGAGGTCGCCGCTGCGGTGGGGCGGTCGGAGGCGGCGTGCCGGCAACTGCTGGTGCGGGCGCGACGGCACATGGAGGCCGGGCGGCCGCGGTTCGAGGCGGACCGGCGGGAGCGGCAGGAGCTCGCGACGCGGTTCTTCGACGCGCTGACGGACGGCGACGTGGGCGGCCTGCGGGATCTGCTCGCCGCCGACGTGCAGTTCGTCGGCGACGGCGGCGGCAAGGCCCCGCAGCTGGCCAAGGCCGTCGTGGGCGCGGAGAACGTGGCCCGGGTGCTGGGCGCGGTCGTCCCCTGGCTGCTCCGGATCGACGTGACGTTCGAGCCGCACGAGGTCAACGGCCAGCCCGGCGCGATCTTCCGCGACCGGGACGGCAGGGTCCTGCACACCCTGGTCCTCGATGTGCTCGACGGCCGGATTGGAGCCATCCGCGCGGTGATCAATCCCGACAAGCTCGGCCACCTCGGGCCGGTCGCCGACGCCTGGGCCGTCGACCGCGAGCTGAAGCGGGCCCGCCGGCAGCGGAACTGATCTCGACTGCCCGGGCCGGCATGTCTAGGCGTTGCGCGGCTCCTCGAACAGGGCGCTGACCGACTCGCCGTTGTGAATACGGCGTACGGCCTCGGCGAGGGCCGGGGCGATGGACAGGACGCGCAGCTTGTCGGTGTGCTCGTCCTGGGGCACCGGCACGGTGTTGGTGCACACGATCTCCAGCACGTCGGGCTGCTCGCTCAGCCGCTTGAGGGCACCGGCCGCGAACAGCCCGTGCGTGCACGCCACCCGGATCGAGCGTGGGCCCAAATCCCGCAGCCGCTGGAGGAGTTCGAGCACGGTGCTGCCCTTGGCGATCTCGTCGTCCAGGACGATCACGTCCCGGTCGTTGACGTCGCCGATGACGGAGCTGATGCTCACCCGGTCGTCCGCGAACCGCTGTTTGGCGCCGGCCGCCACCTGCGCGCCGATCAGCCGGGCGAAGGCGGCGGCCTCCTTGGCGTTGCCGAGGTCCGGGGAGACGACCGTGGTGCGCGTGAGGTCGTACTGCCGGAAGTGCGCGGCCAGTTCGCCCAGCGCGTGCAGGTGGTCCACCGGCACCGAGAAGAACCCGTGCACCTGCGGCGCGTGCAGGGTCATGGCGAGGACCCGGCTCGCGCCCGCCGTCACCATCAGGTCGGCGACCAACCGCCCGCCGATGGAGATGCGGGGCGCGTCCTTCTTGTCGGAGCGGGCGTAGGAGTAGTGCGGCATGACGACCGTGATCCGGCCCGCGGAGGCGCCCCGGGCCGCGTCACACATCAGCAGCAGTTCGACCAGGTGCTCCTGCACCGGTTTGACCAGCGGCTGGATCAGGAAGACGTCCCGCTCCCTGCAGTTGGCCTGGAGCTGTACCTCCAGGCAGTCGTTGGCGAACCGGCTGACCCGGGTCGGACTGAGCGGCACGCCGAGGTGCGCGCAGACCTCCTGAGCCAGTTCGGGATGGGCACTGCCACTGAAGACGGCGATGTCTCGCACGGTCCGCTCCTCGCATGATCAACACGGGCTGGCGCCGGTCATGCTACTGGCGGCACCTCTCCCACCAGCAATTCCGCACTGCGTGGGGGTGCGAACCGTGGCCCGATCCGACCGCTCCCGGCCACTGGGGCCACCTCCCGACCGCCGGCCCCTCTGGTGCGGGGACCGGCCCGGCTCGTACGTCGTTGGGTGCCATTCGGCCGCATCGGCGGTCTGGCGGGGCGTTCGGCGGGCATCCGGTCAGCAGGAAGGAGGAGCGTCGACATGACGACTTCCGTCAGGCGCCCGCCCCGGCGCATGCCCGGCTGGGCCAAGGTGGTGACCGCGCTCGTGCTGGTGCTCGTGGTGCTGTTCGCGGGCATCAGACTGGCCGTACTCCCGGGCATCAAGGACCTGTTCGGCACCGAATCGCACGACCGTTCCGGCCCCGCACTCCTCAAGTCCATCCAGGACATGAGCCGTTACGATGCCGCCTCCGGCAACTTCCAGGTCGTCGTGGACCTGGAGAAGGACGCCAAGTACCTGCCCGACGCGATCCGCGGCAGCCGCACCCTGTACGTCGGGGCGGGCACCGTGGACGCCTACGTCGACCTCGGCCAGGTCGGGGACAAGGACGTGTCGGTCAACGGCGACCGCACCTCGGCCACCCTCCGGCTGCCGCACGCCCGCCTCGGCAAACCGGCCCTCGATCCCGACCGTTCCTACGCCGTGTCCAAGCAGCGCGGCCTGCTCGACCGGCTCGGCGACCTGTTCTCGGGCAACCCCAACAGCGAGCAGGCGGTGCAGAAGCTCGCCGTGAAGCACATCGGCGCGGCCGCGAAGGACAGCGGGCTGACCACGCGGGCCGAGACCAACACCACCGGCATGCTGCAGGGACTGCTGCGTTCCCTCGGCTTCAAGGAGGTGCACGTCTCGTACGGGCCCTGATCCGCGCCCGCCGGTCAGCCGCCCAGTAGCCCCGGCAGGACCAGCGCGCCCAGCACGGTGGCGCCGAACAGCAGCCAGGCCACGTAGTCGCCGACGTGGCCCGACTGCAGGCGGCGCAGCGGCAGCGCCCAGTCGGGGGCGGCCACCCGGCGCGGACGGGTCACGGCGAGGGCGGCGAGGCCCACGGCGAGCAGGGCGGAGAGCAGGCCCAGCAGGATGCCCTCCAGCGTCCAGTGGGCCAAGGCGTGGGCGCCGCCCGACCCGGCCTCGTTGACCGAGCGGGCCACCAGCCCGCCGAAGCCGGGGGCCACGCCGACGGCGAAGGCGGCGGCGAGCAGTACGGCCGGCACCGCGGTCATGGAGTCGGGGATGCGGCGGAGGATGCCGCGGGTCTCGGGCCGTTCGTCGGAACCGCTGGTCTCGTAGTCGGCGTCCCGCGGGCGCGGTCCGAGGCCCAGGAAAACCCGGCCGGTGACGCGCAGGACGGCGCCCGCGGTGATCGCGGAGGCGGCCACGTAGACCACGGTGAGCGGGCCGCCGACCGCCTCCTCCGCGATCGCCTTGCCGAGCGCCGTACCGAACGGCGGCAGTCCCGCGAGGGCGAGCCCGCCGATCGCGAACATCACCCCGAAGCCGCGCAGGGCGCGGGCCCGGCCGTGCAGGGCGTGCTCGTCGACGCTGCCGTAGCGGTCGAGGAGGGCGCCGGTGGAGGCGAACAGGGCGGCCTTCACGCAGGCGTGCCCGACGATGTACAGCGCGATCCCGTCATCCCCCTCGGGGGTCAGCACACCGAGGCCGACGAGGAACAGACCGGTGTGCGCGATCGTGGAGTAGGCCAGCAGCCGTTTGATGTGCCGCTGGTACCAGCACATGACGGAGCCGATCGCGGCGGTGAGGACCCCGAGTGTCACCAGGGCCCGGGTCAGGTCGGCGGCGGGGATGCCACCGGGTCCGGCGAAGACGGTGCTGCACACGCGCCAGACGCCGTAGGAGCCGAGCTCGACCATGACGCCGGACAGCAGCATGCACACCGGGGTGGGGGCGACCGCGTGCGCGTCGGGGAGCCAGAAGTGGAAGGGAACGGCGGCCGCCTTCACCAGCAGCCCCGTCAGGACCAGCACGAAGGCGGCGAGGACGAGGGCGTCCGGGCCGCTCTGGGTGGCCGCGTTGTCGATGCCCCGCCCGATCTTCGTCATGGCCAGCTCGCCGGTACGGGCGTACAGCAGGCCGATGCCCATCAGCATCGCGTAGGCGCCGAGGGAGTTGACGACACCGAAGGTCAGCGCGCCCTGTACGGCTTTGGCTTCGTCGATCCGGTAGCCCGTCAGCGCGTAGGCGACGACGCTCATCAGCTCGAAGAACACGAACGCGTTGAACAGGTCGCCCGCGATCGCGAAGCCGCACATGGCGCCCTGGAAGACCAGCATCAGCGCGGGGAAGGAGCCCGCGTGGCCGCGCGGCGGCTCGTCGAAGTAGCGCCAGGAGTAGGCGAGCGCCGACAGGGTGAGCAGCGAGACGAGCGCGGCCATGCCCAGCGCCGGACCATCCCCGACCAGTACGATGCCGACGCTCTCGCCGTCGACGGGCCGCCAGCCGCCGACCCACTCCACCAGGGGTGGCGAGGAGTTGAGGAGCAGCACCAGGGCGAGGGCGGCCGTGCCGCCGGAGACCACGCAGCCGGTGATCTCGGCGGCGGGCCGGGGCAGCAGCCGGTCCGCCGCGACCAGCAGGGCGGCACCGAGCAGCGGCACGGCGACGAGCAGCGGGAGCAGGTGGGGCATCAGCCACGCAGCTCTCTGAGTTCGTCGGGGTCGACCGTGCCGTGCCGTTTGGCGATCTGCAGGACGAGGGCGAGCAGCAGCGCGGTGACGGTGGCGCCGACGACCACGTCGGTGAGGGTGAGGGCCTGCACGACGGGGTCCACGACCGGCCGGGAGCCCGGCTTGATGTCGGAGAAGACCGGAGCGGTGCCCCCGTCGCGGTAACCGACCGCCAGCAGCAGGACGTACGTGGCTGCCTGGCACACGGCCAGGCAGCCGACGGAGTGGATCAGGTTGCGGCTGGTGGCGAGGCCGTAGCAGCCCGTCAGGAAGACGTAGGCGGCCACCAGGTAGGGCAGGACGTGCATCACGGCCATCTCAACTCTCCGGCTCCTCCTCGATCTCGACGGCCTGGTCCAGGAAGCTCGCGAGCAGCACGACGACCGCGCTCGCCACCTCCATGCCGATGGCCGCGTTCAGCAGCGGGACGGTGCCGCCGGAGGACAGCGTGTTGAAGGTGCCGTACGGCAGCAGCGTGTTGGCCAGGAACGCGGTGCCCGCGAGGATGCCGGCGAGGCCCAGGACGAGGTAGCCGCAGACGGCGAGCGCGTCGGCCGTCTTGTACGGGCCGAGGGGACGGACGCGTTCCAGGGCGCGGTAGTCGGCGCCGAGGTACAGCAGGTGCAGGGCGGTCGCGGCGACGACCCCGCCCTGGAAGCCGCCGCCGGGGCTGAGCTGGCCGTGGGCGATGACGTAGAGGCCGCTGAGGAGGGCGACGGGCAGCACGACGAGCGCGTAGCGGCGGACGGGCCGGGCCACTTCGGCGGGCTCCGGCTGTGCCCGGTGCTCGTCGCCTGCCTGGCGCAGGAGCACCACGCAGCCGAGGACGGCGGCGAACAGGATGCTCATCTCGCCGAGGGTGTCGTAGGCGCGCTGGTCGAAGTTGACGGAGGCGACGGTGTTGGCGATGTGCCGGCTCAGGGAGGCGCGCACGGCCCGCTCGCCGTACGGGTGCCACCGGCCGCCGAAGGAGGGCAGGTCGAGGCAGGCGGCGACCAGCAGGGCGGCCACTCCCGCGCCGCCGACGGCCAGCAGCCACAGCCGCAGCCGCCGGCTCACCGTGTGCCGTCCTTCGTCCGGCCGCGCCGTCTGACCTTGCGCACCGACAGCATGATCAGCAGCGGGGTGAGCGCGGAGCCCACCGCCAGCTGCGACAGGCCGACGTCCGGGGCCTGAAGCACGGTGAACAGGGCGGCCAGGACGACTCCGAGCAGGGACAACACCAGGGCCTGCCGGGCCGGGTCGCGCAGGGCCACGGCAGCGGTGGCGCAGCCGGCCACCAGGAGCAGGGCCACGACGATCACCGCATCAGTCATGCCGTACCTCCCCCACACCCGGCACCGCGTCAGCCACCGCGCACGCCCCGGAATCCGCCCGACAGCGCCCGCGAGGCGATCACGTTGCCGGCGATCAGCAGGGCACCGATCACCAGCAGTTTCGCCATCGCCCGGCCGGGACCGGTGGCCACGCACACGGCGACCACGACCACCGCGCTCAGGCCGGCGGCGGTCCAGGTCAGTCCCCAGGCGCGGGGCTGGTCGTCCTCCAGCTCGTCGGCGAGCAGGCGGGCGAAGACGAGGGTGCCGACCGGGCCCAGCAGGGCCATCAGCAGGGCGAGGTCGACGTAGGAGGGGCGGCCGTAGCCCTCGGAGAGCAGAAGCAGGGCCGGGCAGACCACGGAGGTGGCCAGGTTCTGGGCCACCGCCCGGCGGGGCAGCGGGCCGGTGGCCACCCCCCACAGGGCGGCCGCGCCTCCCGCGCCCAGCACGACGGTGGCCGCGAGGATCCAGCCGTTCACCGCCAAGTCACCGCCCGCCGCCCGGTCCGGGCCAGGAGTGCCGCCACGGCGGCGGCGCTCGCGCCGACGATTCGCTCCAGCGTGTCGACGGACGTGATGAACACCAGCCACAGCAGGGCCAGTCCGGCCCACCAGGCCAGGAGTTCGCCCACCACGAGCAGGGCCGTACGCGGGGCCGTACGCCGGGTCATCCGCCACCTCCTCTGTCCGCTCTGCATGGCGGTGCGGGCTTGTGTCCGATTCGCCGCTTGGGGCATCCAAGCACCGCCGGGCGTGTGAAGGGCAGCGGCACGCGGGCCCGAGGCCGGAGTGCCCCGGGAGCGTGAACGGAAACCGACGGTGCGCACCCGGTGCCGTGCGGGCGGGGGCATCCCGGGCCGTTCGGCGGGTATGCGCCTTACGACACTGGGAAGTTGAAGACTGGAGGACCGAATGTCCCGTCCCGCCCTGCACCTGCCCGCGGTCTTGCGCTCCCCCAGGAAGCGGGCGCTGACCGAGGAGGACCGCCCGGGACCCGCACCGCACGCGCTTCCTCTTCCCGTCCGGCTGCTGGCCATGCTCGTCGCCTTCGCCTTCACGGTGGCGTTCGCGGTCGTCCTGGCCCGGCTCACACTGCAGCCGTCCCCGGCGTCGGTGCACCTGACGCACAGCAACCTGCACCCCGGCCGCTCCCTGCGGGCCTACGTCGATCACGCGCAGATGCGGGAGGCGGTCAAGCAGCTGGGCGGGAACCTGCTGCTCGGCGTCCCGTTCGGAGTACTGGTACCGGTCCTCGCCCCACGCGCCCGGGGGGTCCTCCAGGTTCTGGCACTCACGGCCCTGGTGATGCTGATGGTGGAGCTGGTCCAGGGGGCGTTGGTCACCGGCCGGGCCTTCGACATCGACGACGTCATCCTCAACACGGCCGGTGCGCTGATCGGTTGGCTGGTCCTGGGGCGGCGGCTCGGGCGCGCGGTGCACGCGCGGGTGCGCAGGCCGTCGGCTGAGTGATCGTCAAGGCAAGGTCCGGACCAAGGTATTGACGCCGTCTTATCTCACTTCTTAAATCAAGAGGCATCACACTCCCCCACGCCGAACGCATCACACCCCCCACGCCGAACGGAGAACCATGGCCTCCCCACGCCTGCTCCGCAGATGTCTGCTCGCCGCCCTGTCCGCCGCGCTGGTCGGCTCGGCCGCCGTCGGCCCGGCCCGGGCCCAGACCGCCGCCCCGGCGGCCGCGGCCGTCACCAGCTTCTCCGACACCTTCGACGGACCCGCCGGTTCGGCGGTCGACGGTTCGAAGTGGACGCTGGAGACCGGTGACAACATCAACAACCACGAGCGGCAGTACTACACCTCGGGCACGAGGAACGCGGCCCTGGACGGCCAGGGCCACCTGGTGATCACGGCCCGCAAGGAGAACCCGGCGGGCTACCAGTGCTGGTACGGCAGCTGCCAGTACACCTCGGCCCGGCTGAACACGGCCGGGAGGTTCAACGCACAGTACGGCCATGTCGAGGCCCGGATGAAGATCCCGCGTGGCCAGGGGATGTGGCCCGCGTTCTGGATGCTCGGCACCCCGGTGAACTGGCCGGACTCGGGCGAGATCGACGTGATGGAGAACGTCGGTTTCGAACCCTCCACCGTGCACGGCACGATCCACGGGCCCGGCTACTCCGGCTCGGGCGGCATCGGCGCCGCCTACTCCCTGCCGGGCGGACAGGCCTTCGCGGACGCCTTCCACACCTTCGCCGTTGACTGGGCGCCCGACTCGATCACCTGGTCGGTGGACGGGAACGTCTACCAGCGGCGCACGCCCGCCGACCTGGGCGGGAAGACCTGGGTGTTCAACAAGCCGTTCTTCCTGATCCTGAACCTGGCCGTCGGCGGCTACTGGCCGGGCGACCCGGACGCTTCCACGCAGTTCCCGCAGCAACTGGTGGTCGACTCGGTGTCGGTGACGGCGAGCGACAGCGCGGCCGGGGTCCCGATCCGGGGCCTCGCGGGCAAGTGCGTCGACGTGGCCGGCGCCGACCCCGCCAACGGCACCCCGGTCCAGCTCTACGACTGCAACGGCACCCCCGCCCAGGCCTGGACCGTCGGCTCGGACAGCACGATCCGGGCGTTGGGCAAGTGCCTGGACGTCACCGGCAACGGCACGGCGGACGGCTCGACCGTGCAGCTGTGGGACTGCACGGGCGGCCCCAACCAGAAGTGGGCCGTCTCGGCGGCGCACGACATCGTCAATCCCCAGGCCGACAAGTGCCTCGACGTGACCGGGAACAACTCGGCCAACGGCACCCGGCTGCAGATCTGGACCTGCACGGGCGGCGCCAACCAGAAGTGGACGGTCGGCTGAGCCGTCGCCTCAGTGCAGCGTCCAGGTGTACTTGCCGCCGCCCACCCAGCACACCGCGTCCGGGTCGTCCAGGTCATGGATGGGGATGCCGTGGGAGGCGGCGGCCTCCAGTACGTCGGTGACGGTCCTGGCCTCACCGACCACCTGACCGTCGATCTCCATGATCCTGAAGGGCGGTTCACCCGGCCTGCCCGGACACACCCCGAGCACCAGGACCCGTGGACGGGCGATGTGCGGAACTCCTTGTTCGGTCATGCAATAGAGCCTAGAACGCCGGGCGGGCCACGACTCGTCCGCGGGGGCCGTCCAGGAGATCGAGGACCGCCGCCTGCGTGGCCGTCGTCCGAAGCCCCCGTGCTCCCCCAGCCGGGTGAGCGCGGGGGCGATGGTCACGTCCTGATCGAAGAGCTCAAAGACGTTCGGATCGATGGAGGAGGCCCGGCACCCGGCCGATGTGCCGCCCGGGTAGTGGCCGGCCTCGCGGACGGCGCGGGCGGTCTGCCGACGACGGTGGCCTCGGTGGTGCGGGCGCTGCGGTCGGTGACGGCGCCCGCCACGGCGGTGGGATCCGTGTCGGCCCAGGCGCGGAAGTCCTGCGCTGACGTCCGTGCCGGACAGCCGGCGCAGCGCCTCGTTCAGGTCGTCGCCGTGCGGGTCGTGCCGGGCACCGCGCTCACGGCGGGCGAGGAACTGGTTACGGACCGGGCAGGACAGGACAGGGCCGGCTCAGGGACGGCGCCAGTCGTCGCTGGTCAGGTGCGAGCCGGCCTGCGGGCCCATGCGGAGCATGCCGCCGTCCACGCTCCAGGAGGCGCCGGTGACGTAGGAGGCGTCCGGGCTCGCGAGGAAGGCGATCACGGCGGCGACCTCGCGGGCGTCACCGGGCCGGCCCAGCGGCACGCCGGGGCGGCGCTCGGTGTGCGGGTCGATGTCCTCCTGGCCGGTCATCGGCGTGGCGATCTCGCCGGGGGCCACCGCGTTCACGGTGATGCCGTGCTCGGCGAGTTCCAGGGCCATCACCTGGGTCAGCAGACCGAGTCCGCCCTTGGCCGCGCAGTACGGCGCCGCGCCCACCCGGGGCTGGTGCTCGTGCACGGAGGTCACGTTGACGATCCGGCCGCCGTCGCCCTGCCGGATCATGTGCCGGGCCGCCCTCTGCCCGCACAGGAACGGGCCGACGAGGTCCACGTCGAGCACCCGCCGCACGTCCTCCAGCCCCAGGTCGAGGAAGGGCGTCATGGTGCCCGTACCGGCGTTGTTGACCAGGACGTCCAGGCGGCCCAGCTCGGCGCACAGCTCGTCGACGGTGTCCGCGGCCTCGGGCAGCCGGGTGAGGTCCAACCGGGCGACAGCCGCTCGACGGCCCTGTGCGCGGACTTCCTCCGCCGTCTGCTCGGCGCCCTTCTCGTCGTGGTGCCAGGTGATGCCGATGTCCAGTCCCGCCTCGGCCAGGCGTACCGCGGTGGCGCGCCCGATGCCGGAGTCAGCGCCGGTGATCACGGCGGTTCGCTGCGTGGCCGGTGCGGGCATGGCAAGCCTCCCTGGGGGACGGTCCCTCGGACGGGTCACCGCAGTACCCGGGGGTGCCGTCGGCAAACCGGCCGCGGTGGTCAGGGGCCGTCGCCGGCCGCGGCCGGGTCGTGGCGGGTCGCGGTGTTCCCCGCGCCCCTTCGGGGCACTGGTGCCACCCTGTTGTGCATGGATCCCGTCGCCGCCCTGGACCGGATCGCCTTCCTGCTGGAGCGGTCGCTGGCGCCCACGTACCGGGTCAGGGCCTTCCGCGCCGCCGCCCGGGTGCTGGCCGGGCTGCCCGAGGAGGAGGTCGCCGAGCGGGCGTCGGGCGGGACGCTGGAGTCGCTGAAGGGGGTCGGCCCGAAGACCGCTCAGGTGGTGCGGGAGGCCCTGGCCGGGGAGGTGCCCGGCTATCTGCGCAAGCTGGAGGAGGAGGCCGGCGCGCAGGTCGTCTCGGGCCCCGGCGCGGACCTGCGGGCGCTGCTGCGTGGGGACTGCCACACGCACTCGGACTGGTCGGACGGCGGCAGCCCGATCGAGGAGATGGGGCGCGCGGCGGCCGGGCTCGGCCACGAGTGGACGGCCCTGACCGACCACTCACCCCGGCTCACCGTGGCCCGGGGCCTGTCCCCGGAGCGACTGCGCGAACAACTGGAGGTGGTGGCGGGGCTGAACTCGCACTGGGCGCCGTTCCGGCTGCTCACCGGCATCGAGTGCGACATCCTGGAGGACGGTTCGCTGGACCAGGAACCGGAGCTGCTGGAGCAGCTGGACGTCGTGGTGGTGTCCGTGCACTCCAAGCTGCGGATGGACGCCCACTCGATGACCCGCCGGATGGTGGCCGCCGTACGCAACCCGCACACGGACGTCCTGGGCCACTGCACCGGACGCCTGGTCACGGGCCGCGGACGGCCGGAGTCGGAGTTCGACGCCGACGAGGTGTTCGCCGCCTGCGCGGAGTCGGGTACGGCGGTGGAGATCAACAGCCGTCCCGAGCGGCTGGACCCGCCGAGGCGGCTGCTGCGCAGGGCCGTGGCGGCCGGGGTGCTGTTCTCCATCGACACCGACGCGCACGCGCCCGGCCAGCTGGACTGGCAGATCCTCGGCTGTGCCCGCGCCGAGGAGTGCGGGGTGCCCGCCGAACGGGTGGTGACCGCCTGGTCCGCCGAGGAACTGCTGGCCTGGACGCGTGAGGGCCGTACGCCGGCACGCGTGGCGGGTTCCTGACGTGGTACTCGAACCGGATCGGAAGAAAGGACCTTCGGGATGGACCGTGCCGCCGTCTTCGACGTCGACGGAACCCTCGTCGACACCAATCACCTGCACGTCGTGACCTGGTGGGAGGCCTTCCGGCAGGCGGGTCACCACGTGCCCATGCACGCCATCCACCGGGCCGTGGGCCTCGGCTCCACGGACCTGATCGCCCATCTGCTGGGCGAGGACCGCGACAAGGACCAGGACGCCGGGCTGAGCGCCGCCCACACGTCGCTGTACGGCCAGTACTTCGACCGCCTGCCCGCCCTGCCGAAGGCCGGGGAGCTGCTACGGCGGCTGCGCCGGGACGGCTGGACGGTCGTACTCGCCACCTCCGCGAGCGGCGCCGAGCTCGGCGCGCTGCGCCGCGCGATCGACGCGGACGAGGTTATCTCCGGCACCGCGAGCGCCGAGGACGTACGGGAGGGCAAGCCCGCCCCGGAGCCCGTGGAGCACGCCCTGGAACTGGCCGGGGCGCCCGCATCCCGGTCGGTGTTCGTCGGGGACACCGTGTGGGACATGCGGGCGGGCACCCAGGCCGGGGTGCGCTGTGTGGGGCTGCTGTCCGGGGGGATTCCGCGGGCCGACCTGGAGGAGGCCGGGGCCGAGACGGTGTACAACGATCCCGCGGACCTGCTGGCACAGTTGGCCGGGAGCCCGCTGGCCTGAGCTTCGCCGGGAGTGACGCAGGTCATGGGGTGCGGCTGGAACACCCCGAGGTGGTTGCTCGTTGAACAAGCCGTGGGTGCGGATGGGACAGTGTCCCCGGGCCTCACCTTTTGCCCACAGGGACGATCGTTCGGCTGAAGCCCTGTGGAGCCTTTCGCCGAGAGGCGACCGCCATCCGTGCCCACCACATGGCCGCCCCGGTCGTGATTCCCCCGTCACGGCCGGGGCTTTCCCGTGCCGCCACCGTGTGCGGTCGCCCCGCACGGGTACCCGGCGAGTTCCCCGAAGCCTCCACCGAGAGGAGCCGAAGGTGAGCGGCACAACGGGCAGCAGGGTCGTGGTGACGGGCGCCACCGGCAACGTCGGTACGAGTGTGGTGCGCCTGCTCTCGGAGGATCCCGGGATGAAGTCGGTACGGGGCCTCGCCCGGCGGACCCCCGAGTGGTCCCCGCCGAAGGTGGAGTGGTCCTCGGTCGATCTGGCGTCCGAGACGGCCAGTCTGGCCGAGCGGTTCGAGGGTGCCGACGCCGTCGTCCATCTGGCCTGGGCGTTCCAGCCGACGCACGATCCGGTGGTCACCTGGCGGACCAACGTGCTCGGTGGCATCCGGGTGTTCGAGGCGGTCGCCGCGGCCCGGGTGCCGGTGCTGGTGCACGCCTCCTCTGTGGGCGCCTACTCCCCCGGTCCGAAGGACCACGCGGTGGACGAGTCGTGGCCCACGCACGGCTGGCCGGACGCCGCGTACTGCCGCGAGAAGGCCTACCTGGAGCGCACCCTGGACACCTTCGAGCGCGACCATCCGGAGGTGCGGGTGGTCCGGATGCGCCCGGCCTTCCTGTTCAAGTGGGAGTCGGCGAGCGAGCAGCGCCGGATCTTCGGCGGCCGTTTCCTGCCGGGCCCGCTGGCCCGGCCCGAGCTGCTGCCGTTCCTGCCGGACATCCCGGGGCTGCGGGTGCAGGCGCTGCACACCGACGACGCCGCCGAGGCCTACCGGCTCGCGGTGCACTCGGAGACCGCGCGGGGCGCCTTCAACCTCGCCGCCGACCCGCCGGTCGACGCCGCGTTCCTGGGCGAGATGCTCGGCACCCGCCCGGTCCGGCTGCCGCGTACGGCGGCCCGGTCGGCGATCGCGGCGGCCTGGGGGCTGCATCTGCTCCCCGCCTCCCCGCACCTGTTCGACGCGGTCCTGCGGCTGCCGCTGATGGACTGCGGCCGGGCGCACACCGAGCTCGGCTGGCGCCCGCGGCGCACGGCGGACGAGGTGCTGCGGGAGTTCCTGGACGGGCTGCAACGGGGCGGCGGAATGGAGACCGAGCCGATGCGGGGCCGCAAGGTCGGCTGAGCCGGGCCGGCCGAACCACGAGAGTCGGCTGAGCCGGGCCGGCGAACCGAGGAGGAAGCACATGACCGCACAGCCCGACCCCGAGACCGGTCAGCACGAGCGCCCGGTCCCGCGCGACCTGCCGGACCAGCAGGCCCGTCCCGGTGAGGACCGGTGGGACGCCGCCCCGGGGCGTGCGTCCGACGAGGAGCCGGACACGGACGAGGACGTTCCCGACACCGACGAGGCCGGTTCCGGGCCCCGTGGCGCACCACGCTCGGGCACGGTGCACCCGGGAGACCCGACGCCGGACGAGCCCACCGGCTGAGCCCGCGGCGGGCCCTCAGCGAGGTGCCCGTTCCTCCAGTGCGGCCCGCCAGGCGGGGTGCCGGTCCTCGACGACCGGTTCGGCGCGGCGGCCGCCGCGGGCGAAGAAGTCGGCGAGGGGCAGGATCGCCGCGCCGACGGTGACCGCGTCGGGGCCCAGCCGGCCGAGGTCTATGGTGACCTTGTCCGCCGGGTGGCGCAGGGCGTACGTCGTCGCGTGGCGGCGTACGGCGGGCAGGAACCGGTTGCCCAACTGGAGCCCGGCCCAGCCGCCGATCAGGATCCGCTCGGGCTGGAAGAGGTTGATCAGGTCGGACAGGCCTGCGCCGAGATACTCGGCGGTCTCCTCCAGGACGGCGAGCGCGACCGGGTCGGGGTCCCGGCCCTCGGCCGGGTAGGCGGCGGCGAGCATCGCGGTGAGCGCGGTCTCCTCGTCGGCGCCCTCGGGCGGCCGCCCGCCCCCCTCGCGCCAGCGGGCAAGCAGCGACTCGGCACCGGCGTAGGCCTCCAGGCAGCCCGGCGCACCGCACCGGCAGCGGCGCCCCCGGACCCGTACGGTCAGATGGCCCCACTCGACGGCGCGCCCGTGCTCCACCTCGGGGGTGACCAGGCAGGCGCCGACGCCGGAGCCGAAGAGCACGACCACCGCGTTGCGGGCGCCGCGCCCCGCGCCGAACCACATCTCGGCCTGGCCCAGGGTCTTGGCGCCGTTGTCGATGAAGTACCGCACGCTCTCCGGCAGTTGGGAGGTGGAGCGGAGCAGCTCCTCGAGCGGGACCGCGTCCCATCCGATGGTCTGCCCGTGCACCACGGCGCCCCGGTCCGCCGTGTACTCGACGATGCCGGGGACGCCGACCCCGACGCCGAGCAGCCGCTCGGGCGAGGCCGTCTCGGCCGCGAGGACCTCGGCGATGCCGTCGCGGATGTGGCCGACGATGACGTCGACGTCGTAGCCCTGCTGGGTCAGCGGGCGCTCGGTACGGGCGAGTTCGGTGAGCGCGAGGTCGAACAGTTCGACGCGGACGCGGGTTTCACCGACGTCGACGCCGATCATCTGTCCGTTGTGCGGGGCGACGCGCAGCAGGGTGCGGGGGCGCCCGCCGTCGGAGTCGACGCTGCCGGCCTCCTCGACCAGTCCGTCGGCGACGAGGTCCGCGACCACGTTGCTGACCGAGCCGGAACTCAGTCCGGTGGCCGGGCCCAGCTCGAAGCGGCTGAGCGGGCCGTCGAAGTAAAGCCGCTGCAGCACGGCCGTGCGGTTGCCCCGTCTGAGGTCCCGTACCGTGCGCCCGTTCCGCCCCGCCATATGGCTCCCTCCGAACCTTGTCCCGACCTGCAACATACCCTCCGGAACAGGCTGGCCGCGACTTTACGACAACCCTTATTTCATGTAATGAGCTAAGCGGGGCCGCCTTGATCCCGTCCAGCGCGGCGACGGGTTCCGGGCGACCGCCTCCCGGACCCGGCGGGCGTGCCCCTCCCCGGCTCCCCGAGGGACCGTCTCCACCAGCATGATCAGGTCGAGGCAGGCGCGGCAGAGGGCGAGCCGGAGGCGCTCCGCGGGCCCGAACGCGGCACGGCCGCCACCCTGCCGGTTGCCCGCGAGGAAGGCCCCGTCCTTCTCGATGTCGCCCAGGGCGAGAGAGACGACGGGCCGGCGCCTCGGGCGCGGAGGCCTGGCAGGCGATGGAGGTGTAGGTGGCGAACGACTCGTTCAGCCACAGGTCGTTCCACCACTCCATGGTGACCAGGTCGCCGAAGGCAGCCCGCCGGGCACCCGGTCGGGGTGGAAGTTGAGCGTGATGCGCAGGCCGGGGTCGAGCGGCGGGCCGGACGCGCGCGTGGCCACATGACCGACCGCCCGCCGGGCGCGCGGCGGCAGCACCTCCCCGAAATCCACTCGCCACTCCCCCCTTGGCTACCTAGGCTAGCGATGAACCTAGACCCCCTAGGTTCATGGCCTCGGATCCGGAAGGACCCCTCAATGAAATCCCTCACCGAGCAGGACATCCGCAACTCCTTTATCAACTGCTCCAAGGGGGAGGCCAAGCGCCTGGCAGTGCCGCGCGACCTCGGCGAACGCCCTTGGGAGGACCTGGACTTCCTCGGCTGGCGGGATCCCGGGGCGCCCGACCGCAGCTATCTGGTCGTCGAGCGGGACGGCCGGCCCGTCGGGGTCGCGCTGCGCTTCCCCGCCTCGCAGCGCGGGTTCCTGCACCGCAGCATGTGTTCGGTGTGCCTGACGACACACCCCGGCGGCGGGGTGTCGCTGATGACCGCCCGGAAGGCGGGCGCGGCGGGCCGCGAGGCCAACTCGGTCGGGGTGTACATGTGCACGGACCTGGCATGTTCGCTGTACGTGCGCGGGAAGAAGGTGCCGGAGTCCGGGGCCCGGTTCGAGGAGAGCCTGACCCTGGACGAGCAGATCGCGCGGACGGCCGGCAACCTCTCCGCCTTCCTCGACAAGCTGTACGTCTGAGGGTCAGCCGCCTACCGCGCGCATGGTCGCGCCCCGGTCGTCCCGGCTCTCCAGCCGCCCGTTCGTGGCGCGCGTGTCGGACAGCGGCAGCACGCTCTCGCCCGGCACACCCGGCGGGTGCCCGCGGCTACCCGCTCGGTCAGTGCACGAAGGTCGCGAAGGCGGACCGGCTACCGGTGGCGCAGCCGGTCCGCCTTCGGCCTCGAGCCCGTCCAGGGGAGACAGGCCGTCCGCCGGTCACGGGCGGAGCCGGCTCGCCGCCCCGCAGGGCCTCGCTCAGAGCGCCGCCGGACGCGCCCAGTGCGGGTCGCGGCCGAGGAAGGCCAGGAGCGACGCGGCGGCGTCGCCGTCCTCCGCCGGTTCGACCTCGGGGCCGAAGACCCGGTACGTCGCACGGAGGTACGGCACCAGCCGGTCCGCGACCGGCCGGACGGCCGCGGCCGGCTCGGGCGCGAGAGGCCGGTCCTGGCCGGTGGCCACGGCGATGTCCCAGGCGCGCACGGCGGCGTCCATCGCACCGGCCGCCGCGGCGAGCGGCAGGGGCAGCGGGTCGAGCGGGGTCGGCACCGACTCGGCGTCGGCGGGCAGCCGCGTGTAGGTGTCCGCCACGAAGTCCAGGACCTTCGCCGGCTCGGCCACCGGCTCGCCGTCGAGGGCGCCGGACGGCTGGAAAGCATCGGCGTCGGGACGGCCGCCGGTGATCGTGAGGCCGTACACCTGCTGGTCGACCCGGGCGTGATTGAGCACCTGCCGTACGGTCCACTCGGCGCACGGCGTCGGCGCGCCCCACGCCTCCTCCGGTACCGCGGCCACCACTTCGCGCAGATGGACGTGCGCCCGGGTAAGTACCTCGACACCTGGAAGACCTGCTTCGCCCCCATGCTCTTCCCCTCACGTCGTGTCCTGACCGATGCGACCAGTCCAGAAGCGCTTGCGGGCAATTTCCGTCCTCAATCCCACACGTTCGACGCGGCCGATGAAGGGGAACAGGCCAAGGGATGCTCGACTCACGAAAGTGGACCGCGGAACTGCAGCGCCTGGTGGGGCGCCGCCGGGAGCCGGTGGTCGTCCAGACACTGCGATCGGCCGCGGCGGCCACGATCGCCTACGTCATCGCGCTGCGCCTGAGCCCGGAACCGGCACCGCTGACCGCTCCCCTCACCGCCCTGCTGGTCGTCCAGGTCACCTTCTACGCCACGCTCACCAACGGCATCCGGCGGGTGAACTCGGTGGTGGCCGGGGTCCTGGTCGCCATCGCCTTCAGCCTCCTGGTGGGGCTGACCTGGTGGAGCCTGGCGCTGCTGATCGTGGCCTCGCTGGCCGTGGGGCACCTGGTGCGGGTCGACGAGTACGTGGCCGAGGTGGCGATCAGCGCCATGCTGGTGCTCGGGGTCACCACGGTCGGGTTCACCGCCTGGGCCCGGATCGTGGAGACGCTGATCGGCGCGGTCGTCGGCATGGCCTGCAACCTGCTGCTGCCGCCACCGGTGTGGCTGGACGAGGCCGGGCAGTCGATCGAGGACCTGGCACGCCGGGTGCGGCAGCTGATGCTGCGGATGGGTGAGGAGGCCGCGGGCCGCATTCCCTGGGAGCAGGCGGCCGAACGGCTGCACGAGGCGCGCCGGCTCGACCACGACATCGCCCAGGTGGACGCGGCCCTGCGGCAGGCCGAGGACAGCCTGCGGCTCAATCCGCGCGTCAGGGAGGGGCTGCTGCACCGGGTGGTGATGCGCACGGGCCTGGACACGCTGGAGATCTGCACGGTCGTGCTGCGGGTGCTGGCCCGTTCCTTCACGGACCTGGCGAAGGCCCGCAAGTCCGAGGAGCTGTTGCCGCCCCGGGCCGGGGCCACGGTGGAGCGGCTGCTCTCCGAGATCGCCGACGCGGTGGTCAGCTTCGCGGTACTGGTGACCACCCAACTGAGCGAGAACGCCGAGTCGGCGGAGGCGCGGCTGACGGCCGAGCTGCACACGGCGGCCGGCACCCGCGACCGGCTCGCCGAGCTGCTGCAGGAGGAGGTCCGCGAGGACTGGGCGAACTGGCAACTGCTGGGCGCCGTGCTGACCGAGGTGAACCGGATGCTCGACGAACTCAACACCGAGCACCGCACCCGCCGCCTGCTGGAGGAGCTGGACCGGGTGTCCCGCGAGCAGCGGGCGAAGCTGCCGCGGATGACCCGGCTGCGCGAGCGCCTCGGCGTCCAGGAGGAGCTGTGGCGGAACCGCACCGGGGTCGGCGAGCGTTCTCCGTGAGGGAGTGCCGGACCGGGGCCGGCACCGCAGGCGAGGGGGCAGGCCGATGGCCGACACCGGGGTACGGATCGACGGGAACACACTGCGGCTGCCGGGCGGCGTGTCGGTGCGGTTCGTCCGCACGCTGCGGCTGCCCGAGACGGGTACGCATCCGCTACCGCCGGGGCTCGGCGAGTTCCCGATCCGGCGGGTGGCCGACCACGCGGACCGGGTCCCCGAGGAGTGGCGGGCGCGCGGTGGCGTGATGCTGCCGGTGTACCTGCGGGAGGCGATGTGGCTGAGTTTCGCCGGTACGACGGAGCCGGCCGCCCTCCAGGTCGGCGTGGGCAAGGTGTGCGCCGTCTCCGGCAAGCCGTGGCGCGGCCGGCTCGCCCGCGGCCCGCAGAACTATGTGGTGCTGCCCCGCCAGCCCTGGCTGGACGGCATCAATTCGGGCCGGGGGACGGTCCGCCAGTTCGTCGCCGTACCGCTGGGTCTCGGCGCGACCGTGGAGGGACAGGTCACCGGCGAGGAGGTGTGGGGCGGCGTGCAGCTGCAGTCGTTCCCGCTGAGGCAGGAGGTCCTGGCCGAGTGGCGGCGCCGGGAGCGGGAGCTCCGCGAGCAGACGCGGTACACGGCGTCGGCCGGCGGCTACGGCGGACCACTGCCGCCCGCCGGCTTCGGCGGACCCGTGCCCATGGCGGCGGCCGCCCCCGGCGGGCCCCCGCCGCCTCCCTCGGCCTCGGCGGCCGCGGCACCCCCGCGGCGCGCGGCGGCCATGGGACTGGGTGTCGGCGGCTCGATGCGCCAGGAGGTCTACCGGGACGACCGGCCGCTCACGGACTGGTGCCAGACGCCCGCCGGGCGGGTGTTCGTCCACCTCGTCACGCCGCCGGAGTGGCGCCGCATCACGGGCGAGGAGCCTCCGCCGTCACCGGTGGACCGGGCGGCGTACACGAGCGCGGGTCTGCCTTGGTACGACTACTACGACGAGGATGCCGAGGACCTCGCCCCCGTGGACACCCTGGAGGCGCTCAAGCCGGTGGGCGACTGGATCGGGGACGACCTGGACCCCTGGCAGCAGCCCTCCGCGGGCCAGGTGACGCCCCTGGAGGACGCGCCGGGCAAGCCGGTCGAGGACGGGGAGTGGTAGCACCCAGTCCGTTGCACCCTGTGCAACAGTCATTGCCCGTCTTGCCTTTGACAGCCCGACCACGCCAAGGTGACTGTCACGAGCGGGACCATCGATGACCTGAGGTGCGGCATGGACACGGACGCGCGGGCGGCGCGACGGGGATCTCCCCTGCTCGGGCGGGGCCGGGAGCTCGGGGGTGGCTGGAGCAGGCGGCGGTTCGTGGGAGCCGCGGCGGGCGCGGCCGCCGTCCTGGTGATGCCCTCACCGGCCGCCCCGCCCCCGCAGAGCGCACCGGCGGCACACGAGCGGACGGCGCCCCGGCCGCCCGGGAGGGGCGACCGCCGCCCGAGGCCGCTCCACATCGGGACGTACACCTCCGTGGAGGGCGGCGGGAAGGGCATCGCCCTGGCCTCGTACGATCCGGTGACGGGCCGGATCAGCGGCGCGGGGACGCTGACCGGAGTCGCCGACCCGTCCTACCTCGCGGTGCACCCCGACGGCCGCACGCTGTACGCGGTCGACGAACGCCAGGACGGCGCGGTCACCGCGGTTCGCCTCGCGGACCGGCGGATCCTCGGCAGCCGGAGCACGGGCGGTGGCGGACCCTGCCATCTGTCGGTCCACCCCGGCGGCCGCTGGCTGCTCAGCGCCAACTACCAGTCGGGCAGCGTCGCCGTGCACCCGATCGACGCCACGGGCGCCCTCGGTGAGCGCACCGACCTGGTCACCCACACCAGTCCGGCCCCCGGACCGGGGCAGCAGGGCCCGCACGCGCACCAGTTCCTCACCAGTCCGGACGGCGGTCACGTCCTCGCTGTCGACCTGGGCACCGACACGGTCTACACCTACCGCCTCGACCAGGCGAAGGGCACGCTCACCGAGGTGGCCCAGGCGCACACCCGGCCGGGCGCGGGCCCGCGCCATCTGACCTTCCATCCGGGCGGCCGGTACGCCTACCTGGCCAACGAGGTGGACGACACGGTCGCCGTCTGCGCCTACGACCCGGCCACCGGGCGCCTGAGGATCGGCGACCCGCAGTCCACGGGCTCGGACGCGGGCACCAACTACCCGGCGCAGATCCTGGTGACCGCGAACGGCTCGTACGCCTTCCTCGCCAACCGCGGCCACAACAGCATCGCGCGGTACGCCGTGGAGGGTGGCGGGGCCCGGCTGCGGCTGCTTGGCACGGTGCCGGTGGCCGGGGACTTCCCGCGGCACATCGCCTTCTCGCCGGACGGCCGGCTGCTGTTCACGGCGAACCAGCGCTCCAGCACGGTCAGCGTCTTCCACGTCGACACCGGAAACGGCGAACTGCGCCTGGCGGGCGAGCCGTTCGCGTCACCCGTCGCCGTGTGCGCGCTGCCGCTCCAGCTGGGCTGAGGGGCCCCAAGCAGCGGGCTCCGGCTGGGTGTCGTCGGCCGCTGTGAAGATGAGAGACGGCGGCCGGCAGCGGTTAGGGTGCTCGGAACAGAGGGTTCGACGGGGCGGGGGCTGCGCGTGGGGGATCTGGGCGGGCTGGACCGGTTCGTGGGGCGGGAACGTGAACTGGCGGAGCTGGACAAGGCCGTGGCTGCGCACCGGCTGGTGACCGTGCTTGGGCCGGGCGGGGCGGGCAAGACCCGACTGGTCCTGGAGGTGTGTGAGCAGGTACGCGCCCGCTTTCTGGACGGGGTTCATCTAATCGAGCTCGCCGCGCTCACGCCGCAGGCTGATCCACTCGACCAGGTGGCGACCGCGCTGGACCTGGCCGACGACGACGGGCGCCCACTGACCGAGTCGGTACCCGCGCGGCTGGCGGACCGCAGCGTGCTGCTGCTCCTGGACAACTGCGAGCACCTCGCCGCGGCCTGCGCGCGGCTGGCGGTGGACCTGCTGGCCCGTTGCCCTCAGCTGCGCATCATGGCGACCAGCCGTGAAGCCCTCGCGGTGCCCGGGGAGGTGCTCTACCCGCTGCAGGGCCTGTCCCTGCCCGTGGCCGGTGGCCACGACGGGGCAACAGCGGCACCGGGCGCGCAGTCGGAGGCGGTGCGGCTGTTCGCCGAGCGCGCCGCTGAGAGCGATCCCGGCTTCGCCCTTACGGCGTCCAACTACGCCACCGTGCAGCAGATTTGTGTCCGGCTGGACGGGCTGCCGCTGGCCATCGAGCTCGCGGCTCGCCGGGTGCGCATGCTGCCGGTGGAGGAGATCCACGACCGCCTGTCCGACCGCTTCGCCCTGCTGACCTCCGCCCCGCGCACCGCCCCGGACCGGCAGCGCAGCCTGCGGGCCACGGTCGAGTGGAGTTACCGCCTGCTGGAGGCCCGGGAGCAGGCGGCACTGCGCCGACTGGCGGTGCTGCCGGCCGCCTTCGACCTGGCAACCGCGGCGGCCGTGTGCGTGGGCCCCGGCCTGCCCGAGGGAGAAGTGCTGGAGGTGGTCTCCGCGCTCTTCGACAAGTCTCTGCTCAGCCGCGAGCCTGTGGCCGTCTGCGGCGCGCCCGCAGCCGCCGGTGGCGTGGCCGGGAGGCTGGTGCTGCTGGAAAGCATTCGCGCCTACGCTGTTGAGCAGCTGCAGGCGGCAGGCGAGGCGGAGAGGGCGTATGACCGGCTGACCGAGTGGGCCTGCGGCTTGACCGCGCACATGGCGCAGCGCCTGAACTGGGTCACGCTGGTGAGCGGGCGCCTGCACGCCGACCATGCCAACGTCACCGCCGCCCTGGACTGGGCCCGAGCCCGACTTGACCCCCGTACGACCGCGCTGACCGCACTCCTGGCCTCCTACTGGACCATGCGCGGCTTCCAGGGCCGGCGGATCGAACTGCTGGCCGCCCACCCCGACATGTTGGACAGCGACCCCGTTCACCGGGCGTGCCTGTTGCGTGCCGTGCCTGGCTGGCGGGCGACCAGGGCGACTATCGGCTGTCGGTCGAGCTGGCAGGACGGGCGCTGGAGTCGGCCCTGGGCGCTGAGGCGCCCGGACAGGTGCTGGCGGCATACCGCCAGCGCTCCCAGGCCCGGCAGGGTCTGGGCGAGCTCGAGGGTGCGTACCAGGATCTGGTCGAGGGCGTCGAGGTGGCCCGCGCACGGGGCCTGCGTGGGGAGGCTGCGGGCTTCGAGGCCGAGTTGGCCTGGTTCGCGCTCAGGCGCGGCGACCTGACCACGGCGGCGGAACGCATCGAGTCCGCGCTGCCGGTCCTGCGTGCCGCGGGGCCCGCGATGATCTCCTCCGCGGCTGGCGCCCAGCACACAGCCGCCGTCGCCGCCCTGCTGACCGGGCGGTTGGACCACGCGGAGGAACTGCTGCGCGAGCTGTGCGCACTGGAGCTGCCCATCGAGCAGTCCGGCATGCTGGCCGAGACGTTCGCCCTGCTGGCCCACCGACGCGACCGACCCGAGCGGGCCCTCGCGCTGGCCGCGGCCGGACGCAACGCGCAGGACCGGGTCGAGATGCTGGCCGACCCCTGGTGGAGCGCACACCTGGACACTGCGATGGGGCAGGCGGAGACCGCTCTGGGACCGGAGCGCGCCAAGGCGGCCAGGGCCGAGGGGGCCGCCGTCCCGGCCGAGGAACTCGGCGCCTACCTGACGGCCGAACTCCTCAACGGCCCGCAGTCCCGGCCGGGGTGCCGACTGCGACCCCGGCGCTCAGCGACCGGGAATGGGCCGTCGCCCGCCTGGTCGCCCAGGGCCTGACCAACCGCGAGATCGCGGGCGAGCTGCACCTGAGCGTCCGTACGGTGGCCACCCATCTGAGCAACATCCGCACCAAGCTCAGCCTGCGCTCCCGTGCACAAGTGGCGGCCCTGGTCCGATAGGCCATCAACTCGCCGTCCCTGCACCGCTGTGCGGACCCTGCGGCCGAGCCCGCACCTGCCCTCGCGTGCCGACTGCACAAACATGCAAGGCAGCTAGCGCACCGCCGCTCCAAGTCTGCACGAAACACCGATGCGGCCCTGCTGGCGCCTGGGTTGTATGGACTTCGCGGCCGACGACACCGGTCCAACAGACACCGCCGGGCACCCATCCCCTCCGGGCGGCCCCACCGCGCGCACCAAAACGCCGTCGCGCCATACCCAGGCGCCGCCTACGACGCGTCCCGTCGGCGGTGAACCCCGCCGACACAGGACACCCTCCTGCCGCCTGGCCATCGCCACGCCCGGACGCACGCCGGCCTTTCTCGACTCGCTATCTGTTCGTTCAGGAGACACGCATGGCTTCCCGACCTCGTCGCACACGCGGCAAGCACGCCAAGAAGGTCCCCCCTACCTGGATCCCGAAGGCCAAACTGGCCGGCATCCCCCTGCTGGCCCTCGTCGCGATCAGCCTGTCTGGCGTCCAGCAGGCATCCGCAGCCACACCCGGCCCGCTCACGACCGGCACACACGAACCCCCGGCCGCACCTCCGCGTGCGTACACCGCAGAGGAAATCGCCGAGCAGGAATCCCTCCTCAAGCACGTCAAGCATTACCAGAACATGGCGGCCCATTACGCGGAAAGGGGGGATGCCGGGAGAGCGGCTGCCGGCGAGTGGCAGGCAAAATACGGCACCGACATGTACCGCGAAAAATACGGGTACGAACCCAGTCAAGCTGAAATAGACGCGGGCACGCCAGCCACCGCGGAAGGAAACGCTCCTGGCGCAGGTGAGACCACCGTCCCCGGTGAGGCTGCCGCCCCCGGTGCGGGGGAGGCCACCGTCCCCGGTGAGGCTGCCGCCCCTGGTGCAGCCAAAGCCGCTGGAACGGCTGGAGCCGCTGCCACCGGCGCCGGCGCAACCGCCGCAAACACCGGAGAAGCCGCCACGACCCCCACCGGAGAAGCCTCCGGTGGGGCTGCTGGGTCTGCTGCTGGCGCCGGAGAAGCCGCCGGTGACGCCGCCGGGTCTGCTGCCGGTGCGGCCGAGGCCACTGGTGCCGCCGCTGGCGCCGGAGAAGCCGAAGCCGCAGGGGCCGCTGGCAGCGCTGAAGCTGCTGGCTCTGCCACTGGTACGGGAGAAGCCGCCGAAGCCGCAGGGGCCACCGCAGATGATCCCAGTACGGACCCGGCTTCTGACCGCGGTGCTTCCTCCCCGGACGGCGGGGACGCCGCGGGCCACAGCGGTGATGTTCCCGGCTCTGAGCAGTCCGCGGGTGAGCAGCCGCGAGCCGAACAGCCCCAGGGCGGTCCGGCAGCGGACAGTGGTGCTCAAGCCGACGAACCCGCCGCCCCCGTTCACGGGAAAGACGACGCGGATGTCACAGCGAGCGGCGACAGCGCCGGAGACACGACACCCCGGCCGATGGCCTGGCCGGGTTATGGCAACGTCTCCGATGCCCCGGTCATCGAGGGTGCAGACGGGGACGGGCAGCACTCCCAGGCACGGCCGATGACCTGGCCGGGCTACGGCAACGTCTCCAACGCCCCTTCTGTGGACGAGGTCACCTCCGGGGGCCAGGGCGACACCGAGATGGGCAAGCGGTCGGACTCCGGCGGCACCGAGATGGGCAAGTCACCGACACCGCGTGGTGATGGCGATGGGCACGGGCCCGGTGAGGTCTCCTCCGTACCCACGCACGTCACCAACCCGTCGAATTCCGCGCAGGTGACCAACCTCGGCCCCGGGACCGAGGCGGGGTTCATCCCCAAGCTGGAAACGCCCGCGGCAGACGAGGAACAGGGTCGGCGACGATGCCGTCCAATTCAGGGAGTACCGCCACGTTGAGCTGGGCAAGCGTGACGAGTTGTTCATCGTCGTGCGGACCGGCGACGTCATCGCGACCTATAGTTCCCTGGATATCGGTCGCACACCGACCCTCCCCGCCGAGCCGGTCATCAAGCCAACCGAGCGGCTGCGCGACGCCCAGAGCCAGTGAAGCAGGACTGGACGGCCCATCACCCGAGGCGCCCGTCCCACCGCTGGTCAACTGCCGCCTCCGGACCTGCCGGTTGATGGCGGAGTAGTGCGCGAAGACGTCCGGCCCGCAGCAGAGCGCCCGCGCCGGTGCGCGGGCGGGCACTGCGAACCACCTGGTACTTTGCCACCTCTCCGGACCCCACTCACCCGGCTGCTCAACCACCGCTGTCGCCCTGCGACGTGATCCCACGGACAGGTCCCGGCGTGCGGGGGCGGGCGGCGGCCGCCTGTGCCAGCAGCGCGTGCAGGCGCTCGGTGAGCTGCGCGATGTCGTCGGCGGGCGTGTGGAACGGCAGCCGTACGTCGCCGTCGGAGCGGGTGCGTTCGATGCGCAGGGTGAGGCCGTGCCGGTCGACGGCAAGGGGCGCCACCCGGGTGGCGGCGTACAGGCTCTCGGGCCGCACGAGCCGGGTGAGCCGCTCGACGGCGTCCGGGTGGGCGTCGGCGAGATGGGTCAGCAGCCGGGCCTCGGCGGTGGCCAGCGGGTCGGGCCGGGCGGCGGTGAACTCGTCGAGGTCGATGAGCACCGCACTGGACGGCTGCCGCAGCACCACGCGGAGGGGCCGGAAGAGCAGCGGGCCGTCGGCCGGTGTGAACCACCCGGCCAGCCACACTCTGGCGCGGATCCGCCCGCGCACCGGGACGGGGGCAACGTCGGCGAACTCCAGCACGGCGGACGGCTCTCCGCGTGGAGCGCACAGCGCGGCCGCGACCAGGGCGCTGTCCTCGGGCACGTCGAGCAGCACCCCTGCGTCCTCGGTCACGGAGTGCGCGCCCACGTACTCCTCGCGGGCACCGTCCGCGGTCACCCCGCACGACCACGCCGCGGCGAGCACCGAGCGGGCCCGCTGCGCCGCACCGGGTCCGGCCGCCCAGTCCTGCGTGTCCACCATACCGAGACCTCCTTAGGTAAGCCTCACCTAACCTAGCGAAGATGCAGGCGCACGCCAACCACGCCTCACCCGCGGAAGGAGTTACGCGCGTTACGCGATGACGCCCAGAAGGGCCCGTGCACACAGGTCCCGGACCTGTTCCCGGGTCAACTCGCCGTCGCGCAGCCACTCCAGGCACACGGCGGTGGTGAAGGCGAGCCAGCCGAGCACGGCGAGGCGCACATGCGGGGCGCCCTCGAAGACGGGCCCGAACTCCGGGTCGGCCGCCAGTGCGGCGAGGATCTGCTGCTCCTGGACGGCGAGGGCCCGCCGGTAGACGCGGCGCACGGCCTGGTCGCCGGCCGCGTCGGCGCGGTGGAAGGCACGGAAGCCGTGGGCGTGGGCCTGGACGTAGGCGAGGTAGGTGTCGAGGCCGGCGGTGAGCTGTTCGCGCACCGGCACCCCGGGCACGGCCGCCGTCATGCGCAGCATCCGCTCGCTCTCGCGCTCCACGACCGCGGCGAAGAAGTCCCGCTTCGTCGGGAAGTAGTGGTACAGCAGCCCGCGGGAGACTCCGGCGATCTCGGCGACCTGCTCGATCCACACGTCGTCGTAGGGACTCTCCGAGAACAGCCGCGCCCCGACCGACAGCAGTTGCTCACGGCGCTCCTCGGTGCTGAGTCTGCGCCGGGCGCGCTCCCCCTGGTTCGCGGGCATGCCCGTCACTTTACTTGACGCCGGTTCAACAAGCGGATCACACTGAGACGCGTTATTGAACCCACGTACAACACGCGCGCGTCACAGTTCACACGGTCCGCTGGTCAAGGGAGATCGCGTCATGGCGGAGACGACGGAGGCCGGGCTGCCGAAGGGGTTCCGGGGTGCCGAGCAGGGCTGGCCCGAGCTGCACCGCATCCCCCATCCGCCGCGCCGGGTGCCGCTGCTCGGCGATGTGCTGGGCGTCGACCGGCGCCGGCCCCTGCAGGACTCCATGCGCTTCGCGCGCGACCTGGGCCCGATCTTCCGGCGCCGGGCCTTCGGGAACGAGTTCGTGTTCCTGTGGGGCTCGCGTCTGGTCGCCGATCTGGCCGACGAGTCCCGGTTCGCCAAGCACGTGGGCCTCGGGGTCGCCAATCTGCGTCCGGTGGCCGGGGACGGGCTGTTCACGGCGTACAACGACGAGCCCAACTGGCAGCTGGCGCACGACGTTCTGGCGCCGGGTTTCAGCCGGGAGGCCATGGAGGGCTACCACGGCATGATGCTGACGGTGGCCGCGCGGCTGACCGGCCACTGGGACCGGGAGCTGGCGGCCGGCCGGGCGGTGGACGTGCCCGGCGACATGACCAAGCTGACCCTGGAGACCATCGCGCGCACCGGGTTCGGACACGACTTCGGGTCCTTCGAGCGGGACCGGCCGCATCCCTTCGTGACGGCGATGGTGGGCACGCTGACCTACGCCCAGCGGCTGAACAGCGTGCCCGTGCCGTTGGCGCCGCTGCTGCTGCGCGGCGCCGCCCGGCGCAACGCGGCCGACATCGCCCATCTGAACCGCACGGTCGACGACCTCGTGGCGGCCCGGCGCCGCTGTGGCGGCGGGGACGGTGACCTGCTGGACCGCATGCTGGAGACGGCCCACCCCGAGACCGGGGAGCGGCTGTCGGCCCAGAACGTCCGCAAGCAGGTGATCACCTTCCTGGTGGCGGGCCACGAGACCACCTCGGGCGCGCTCTCCTTCGCCCTGTACTACCTGGCCCGGCACCCGGAGGTGGCCGCAAGGGCCCGCGCGGAGGTGGACCGCGTCTGGGGCGACACCCCGGAACCCGGGTACGACCAGGTCGCCAAGCTGCGCTACGTCCGCCGGGTGCTGGACGAGTCGCTGCGGTTGTGGCCGACCGCGCCCGCCTACTCCCGGGAGGCCCTCGGAGACACGGTGCTGGCCGGGGAGCATCCGATGCGGCGCGGCGCGTGGGCGCTGGTGCTGCTGCCGATGCTGCACCGGGACCCCGAGGTGTGGGGCGAGGACGCCGAGCGGTTCGACCCGGACCGGTTCGCGGCCACGGCCGTACGGGCCCGGCCCCCGCACACCTTCAAGCCGTTCGGCACCGGCGCACGGGCGTGCATCGGCCGTCAGTTCGCCCTGCACGAGGCGACGCTCGTGCTCGGCCTGCTGCTGCGCCGCTACGACCTGCGGGCCGAGCCGGACTACCGGCTCCGGGTCACCGAACGCCTGACGGTGATACCGGACGGGTTGAGGCTTCGCCTGGAGCGACGCCCCGCGCCCGCCCGGGTGACCGTGACCGTGCCGGACGACGACTCGGGCTCAGTCGCACGCTGCCCAGTGCACGGGGCGGCCGACTGACTCGGGCAGACGGGTCCCGGCGCCGCCCCGGGCCGCGTTCAGCTGCGCCTTCGTCCCGAGCGACGCCCCGCGCCCGCCCCGCTGACCGTGACCGTGCCGGACGACGACTCGGGCTCAGTCGCACGCTGCCCAGTGCACGGGGCGGCCGACCGACTCGGGCAGACGGGTCCCGGCGCCGCCCCGGGCCGCGTTCAGCTGCGGCTGCGTGAGGAAGAAGGCGCCGGTGAGGTCCGCGTCGGTCAGGTCGGCGTCGCGCAGGTCCGCGCCGATCATGTCGGCTCCGCGCAGGTCCGCGCCGGTGAGGTCGGCGGCGATGAGGTAGGCGCCGCGCAGGCTGGCACCGCGCAGGTCGGCGCCCCGCAGCCGGGCCCCCATGAGATCGGCGCCCCGGCGGTCCTTGGCCTTGCCCTTCCTGCCCTGGGTGCCGGCGACACCCGCCCGGGCCAGCTCGCTGGTCCGCAGCAGGAGCACGTTGACCTTCTGCCGGTACGCCGCGACATCCAGCGCGGCCAGCTCCTCGGGTGTCTGCCGGGTGAGCCGTTCCGTCCGCTCCAGGGCCCGGCGCAGATCCGCGTGGATGGGCCGGGCGGCCTCCAGGCCCAGCGCCTCGGTGAGGTACCACAGCAGCTCGTGCAGTTGGCGGACGACCGGGAACACGTCGAACATCCGGCGGGCGTGTTCCTTCGGCCCCGTCCGCCAGTCCCGCCCGCCGAAGGTGAACTGTGAGACCTTCTGCCCGGCGCCGAAGCAGTCGTAGACCGTGCAGCCGGTGAAGCCCTTCTCGCGCAGGTCGGCGTGGATGCCGCAGCGGTGGTCGCTGCCGAGGTTCGCGCAGGCCTTGCCCGCGGGCTTGTCGACGGCGAAGTCCGCGGAGGCGGCGAAGGTCAGGGCGACGCAGCACAGCCCGAAGCACTGGGCGCAGTCACCGTGCAGGTCGGAGCGGTCGGTGGTCTGATCCGGCATGGGATCAAGCGTACTGGCCTGCGGAAATCCGGTCCGGGGCACGTCGGCAGGATCGTGCACGTCCTCGGTGCGATCGGTCCGACGAACGCGCTGCTCACACCCGGCGCTCACGTGCGCGGGAGCCACCGTCGACGGCGTCGCCCCCTCGGTGTACCCGCCGTTGCTTGCGGGTCCCACCCGCTGCTGAACCGTCACCCCTCCAGCACCGGAAGCACACAGCCGGCATCGGTCCAGGCGGCGACGGCCGCCGAGCAGCCGTACTCCAGGTCGTCGGGGTGCGCCACCACGGCCAGGGCCCGCTGCCAGTCGTCGGGCAGGGGCTGGAGCCGGCTGATCTTCGGCTCGCTCATGGCCGCAGACTATGCCGCCGTACCCCTCCCGCAACCCATTTTGCCGACCTCGCCGAACAGGCGTTCGAGTAGGGTCGGCGCCCTGCCGGCTCACACCTCGTCGCGGGTCAGTGCGAGGAGCCGGTCGAGGACCCGGGGCGCCCCGGCGCGCAGGCCGTCGTGTTCGAACTCGTCGGTGACCCAGGTGCGCAGGCCACGGATGGCGTGAGCCATCCGCAGGGAGTGGGCGGTGTCCACGTACATGTCGTCGTGGTAGATCGCCGCGGCGACGGGGACCTCGTTGGCGGCGAGGCGGGCGGCGTCGTACAGGGGTTCCCAGTCGGTGCGGGCGGCGAGCAGTTCGGCGGTCTCGCGCAGGGGCCGCAGGGCCGGGTCGGTGTCGAACATCCAGGGGTGGACCGTCTCGCCCGTGAACAGCACCGGGGCGTCGCCCGCGACCGCCTTGGCCGCGTCGAACTGCGGGAACTCGGCGCGCACTCGCTCGGCGGCCCAGGCGGTGGGACGGGTGTCCTGGCCGTAGATCGCCTCGTGCACGAGGGCGTACAGCGGGTGTGCCGCGTACGACAGCAGGCTCCGGACCTGTTCCTGGAAGGAGTCGGACAGATCGAGGCCGCCGGAAGTGCGGACGAAGGCGTCCTCCAGGAGGTAGTGCAGGCGGTGGCTGCCGTCGCTCGCGCCCAGCATCAGGCCCAGGGACTGGAACGCCTCCACGGTGAGGCGGTGGCCGCCCGGCAGGACGACGTCGTGGGTGAGGAGGTGGTCGGCGATGCGGCGGGCCCGCTCGACGTCCTGGGGGTAACGGGCGTAGTGCGCGGCGACCTTGCGTTCAACACGCGGGTAGGCGGCCCGGTAGACGTCGTCGGCGTGGGCGTCGAGGGAGGGCAGACCGCCCGTGATGACGGCGGTGCGCAGCCCCTCGGGGGCCAGAGAGAGGTACGACACCGTGCAGAATCCGCCGAAGCTCTGGCCGAGCACGGTCCAGGGGGCGCCGCCCGTCACCTCGGGACGGATGGCCTCGCAGTCACGGACGATGGAGTCGGCGCGGAAGTGCGTGAGGTAGTCGGCCTGCTCGGCGGGGCCGCCGCGCAGCGGGAGCGTCTGCCGGGTGGCGGGCGTGGAGCGGCCGGTGCCGCGCTGGTCGAGGAGGAGGACGCGGTGGTCCCGCAGGGCGCGGTCGAGCCACGCCTGTCGTCCGATGAAACGATTCGCCCCGAAGCCGGGGCCGCCCTGCAGATACAGCAACCACGGCAGGTCCTGCCCCGCCTTGTCACTCGCGACGGCCTCACGGGCGTACAGCTCGACGGTCTCGCCGCCCGGGTCGCCGTGGTCGAGGGGCACGGTGAAGTGGCGATCGGTGAGAACGACACCGGGCTGGCGGTAGCTGAGGCTCAACGGGTCTCCCGGGACGGATGGGATGGACGCGTCCCAGTCCAGCACATGGGCGGCCGTGGGCCGAGCCACGGGATCATGGATTGTTACTGAACCTTCGGTCAGCGGGCGGCGAGGCTGGAGCGCCGCACCACCAGTTCCGGCTGGAGCACCACACGCCGGTGCTCATGGGTGCGGGACCCGGCCTCGGTCTCCCCCAGCAGCAGGCCCGCGGCGGACCGAGGTGAGGGGTACCGCCGCCGCCGCGGCGAACTCGATGTCGTCGTATCCGACGATGGCGAGGTCGTCGGGGACGGTGACGCCGGCCGCGTACATGGCCTGCAGCACGCCGAGGGCGAGCAGGTCGTTGGCGCAGAAGACGGCGGTGGGACGGTCGGCCAGGTCGAGGAGACGGGGCCCGCGTCCCAGCGCTGGCGGGAGGCGGAGGTCCGGCTTGCCACGTGGTGAGCCGCCCCCTCCCCTCGGCGGTATCCGCCCATTACCCTTCACTCGTCCGATGACCGAACCAGAGGAGCCGCGATGCGTGTCGCACTGTTCCTGACCTGCGTCAACGACACGCTCTATCCGGACACCGGCCGCGCCGTCGTGAAACTGCTGACCAGGCTGGGCGTGGAGGTCGACTTCCCGATGGCCCAGACGTGTTGCGGGCAGGCCCACTACAACACCGGCTACCGGCATGAGGCCGAGCCGCTGGCCCGGCATTTCTCCGATGTCTTCGGGGAGTACGAGGCGATCGTGACCCCGTCCGGATCGTGCGGGGCGATGGTCCGGGAGCTGTATCCCCGGATGGGCGAACGGGCGCGGGCCGAGGGCCGCGGGGACGCGCTGGCCACCGCCTTGGCGCCGGTGGTGCCCAAGACGTACGAGCTGACGGAGTTCCTGACCGACGTCCTGGGCGTGACGGACGTGGGTGCCTCCTACCCGCACACGGTCACCTACCACCCGACCTGCCACGGCCTGCGTGGCCTCGGGCTCGGCGACCGTCCCCGGCGGCTGCTGCGGGCGGTCAAGGGGCTGGAGCTGGTCGAGCTGCCGGGGGCCGAGGAGTGCTGCGGGTTCGGTGGGACCTTCGCGCTGAAGAACGCCGACGTCTCGGCGGCGATGGGCGCGGACAAGGTGCGCAACGCCGAGTCGACCGGCGCCGAGGTGCTGTGCGCGGCCGACAACTCCTGCCTGATGCACATCGGCGGGACCATGACCCGGCTCGCGGTGGGGATGCGGCCGGTGCACATCGCCGAGATCCTGGCGAGTACGGAGGAGGAAGCCGCGGTATGAGCGGGACGTTCGTCGGGATGCCGGCATTTCCGAAGGCGGCGCACGAGGCGGTCGCCGACCAGACGCTGCGCGGCAATCTCCGCCATGCCACGCACACCATCCGCGCCAAACGGGCCAAGGCGGTCGCCGAGCTGTCCGACTGGGACCGGCTGCGGGAGGCGGGCCGGCGGATCAAGGACCACACCCTGCGCCATCTGGACCGCTACCTCGTGCAGGTGGAGGAAGCGGTCACCGCCGCCGGAGGCACGGTCCACTGGGCGGCCGACGCCGACGAGGCCAACCGGATCGTCGCCGAACTGGTCAAGGCCACCGGCGAGTCGGAGGTCGTCAAGGTCAAGTCCATGACCACCCAGGAGATCGGGCTCAACGAAGCCCTCGAGGCGGAGGGCATCCGGGCGTACGAGACCGATCTCGCCGAGCTGATCGTCCAGTTGGGCAGGGACCGCCCCTCGCACATCCTCGTCCCCGCCATCCACCGCAACCGCGGCGAGATCCGGGACATCTTCCGCAGCGAGATGGGCGAGTGGGGCCGCCCGGCCCCCGAGGGCCTGACCGACACACCCGCCGAACTCGCCGAGGCCGCCCGGCTGCACCTGCGGGAGAAGTTCCTGCGCGCCAAGGTCGGCATCTCCGGCGCCAACTTCATGGTGGCCGAGACCGGCACCCTCGTCGTGGTCGAGTCCGAGGGCAACGGCCGGATGTGCCTCACGCTCCCCGAGACGCTGATCTCGGTCGTCGGCATCGAGAAGATCGTGCCGACCTGGCGGGACCTGGAGGTCTTCCTGCAGACTCTGCCCCGCTCCTCCACCGCCGAACGGATGAACCCCTACACGAGCATGTGGACGGGGACGACGGGCGAGGACGGCCCCGGCACCTTCCACCTGGTCCTGCTCGACAACGGCCGCACGGACGCCCTCGCCGACCAGGTGGGCCGCCAGGCGCTGCGGTGCATCCGCTGCTCTGCCTGCCTCAATGTCTGCCCGGTCTACGAGCGGGCGGGTGGGCACGCGTACGGCTCGGTCTACCCGGGCCCGATCGGCGCGATCCTCACCCCGCAACTGCGGGGCACGGGAAGCGAGATCGACGCCTCGCTTCCCTACGCGTCGAGTCTGTGCGGGGCCTGCTACGAGGTGTGCCCCGTCGCCATCGACATCCCCGAGGTCCTGGTGCACCTGCGCGAGCGGGTCGTGCAGGGCGGTCCGGCGGTCCGGCAGGGCAACAAGGTGGTGCTGAAGCCGGCCAAGGGACATGCGGCCGAACGGGCGGCCATGCGGGCGGCACGCTGGGCCTTCGCGCACCCGGGCGCGTTGCGCACCGGACAGCGCCTGGCCTCCCGCACCCGCCGGCTGCACCCCCGCACCCTGCCGGGTCCGGGCCGGGCATGGAGCGCGACCCGGGACCTGCCGCCGGTGCCCGCGGAACCGTTCCGCGACTGGTGGCAGCGCACGAACGGCGGAAAGGACGGCGTCAAGTGAGCAGCAGGGAGAGAATCCTGGGCCGGGTGCGGCGTGCCCTCGCCGATGTGACGCCGGACGAGCGGCCGTACGAGGAGGCGGTGCCCCGGGACTATCTCCGGGAGCACGGCGGCCGGAGTGCCGAGCAGACCGTGGACCTGCTCGCCGAGAACCTCGCGGAGTACCGGGCGCTCGTGCACCGCTGCGCCGAGGGTGAACTCCCGTACCTGATCGCCCGGTTGCTGGCGGACCGGAAGGCGGGTTCGGTGCTCGTGCCGCCGGGGCTGGAGGAGGGCTGGCTGGCGGAGGCTGCTGTCACCCGGGTCGCCGACCGGACCGACCGTACGGCGCACGATCTGGACCGGGTGGACAGCGTGGTCACGGCCTGCGCGGTGGCGATCGCGGAGACCGGCACGATCGTGCTGGACGGCGGCCCGGACCAGGGCCGCCGCCGGATCAGTCTCGTACCCGACCACCACATCTGCGTGGTACGGGTCCCGGAGCAGGTCGTCTCTTCCGTTCCCCAGGCCCTCGAACGGGTCGACCCCGTGCGCCCGTTGACCTGGATCTCGGGCCCGTCGGCCACCAGTGACATCGAGCTGGACCGGGTCGAGGGGGTGCACGGGCCGCGGACGCTGGAGGTCGTGCTGGTGGGCTGACCGTACGTCAGCCGGGTACGCGCCGTGGTCGCCCGGCAGCCGGGCCGGCCGGTCATCCCTTCGGCCGTTCGGAGGCGAGCAGGCCGGATCGCTCCCGGATAGCGTGAGGGAATGATCCGGTTCGAGCAGGTCACCAAGCGGTATCCGGACGGTACGACGGCCGTCGACGGCCTCTCCTTCGAGGTGTCCGAGGGCGAGCTCGTCACGCTCGTGGGCCCCTCCGGCTGCGGCAAGACGACGACCATGATGATGGTGAACCGGCTCATCGAGCCGACCTCCGGCCGGATCTTCGTGAACGGCGAGGACATCGCCGAGGTCGACCCCGTGCGGCTGCGCCGCCGGATCGGCTACGTCATCCAGCAGGTGGGCCTCTTCCCGCACCGCACGGTGCTGGACAACACGGCGACCGTGCCGGCGCTGCTCGGCTGGAAGCGGTCGAAGGCGCGGGCCCGGGCCGCGGAGCTGCTCGACCTGGTGGGTCTGGACCCGAAGACGTATGGGCCGCGCTATCCGGAGCAGTTGTCGGGCGGCCAGCGGCAGCGGGTGGGTGTGGCCCGGGCGCTCGCGGCCGATCCGCCGGTGCTGCTGATGGACGAACCGTTCGGGGCGGTCGACCCGGTGGTGCGCGAGCAGTTGCAGGACGAGTTCCTGCGCATGCAGACCGCGGTGCGCAAGACGGTGCTGCTGGTCACGCACGACATCGAGGAGGCCGTCCGGCTCGGCGACCGCATCGCCGTGTACGGGCAGGGCCGCATCGAGCAGTTCGACACGCCAGGAGCGGTGCTGGGGGCGCCCGCCACACCGTACGTCGCCGGGTTCGTGGGCGCCGACCGCGGGCTGAAGCGGCTGTCGGTCACCGAGATCCAGCCGGACGATCTCGAGCAGCCGCCGGTGACCCGCACGGACGAGCCCGCCACAGGTGCCGCGGAGCGGCTGCGGGCCGAGGGCGCCCGGTGGGCGGTCGTCCTCGACCGGGACGGCGATCTGCACGGCTGGGTCGGCATCGACGGGCTGGCCGCGGGGGGCGCGGTCGGCGACCTGGCGCACCGGATGACCGCCTGGGTGCCGGTGGGTGCCCCGCTGAGGCAGGCGTTCGGGGTGATGCTCCAGTACGACGCGGGGTGGGTGGCGGTGCTGGACGGGGCGCGCTTCCTGGGTGTGCTGACCCCGGCGAAGCTGCACGAGGCGCTGCGTCGCTCGGTGGACGCCGACGCGCGGGGCGTAGCGCGGGGACAGGTGCCGTTCGACTCGGTGGCGGACGCCTGAGACCGCGGGTCACCGGGGCGTCACTTCAGCAGGCCCTTGTCCTTGAGATAGGTCCGGGCGACGTCGGCGGGCAGCCGCCGCCAGCTGTCGACCTGGCGGTTCATGTCCGCCAGGTCCGCCGTGGTGAGGACGTCGTTGAGCGTGCCCAGGGCCTTCGCCACCCCCGGACTTCCCGCGCGGGAGCGGTTGACGACCGGGACGACGTAGTCGGCGTTCTGCAGGTGCTTGTCGTCGGCGAGCAGCACCAGCCCGAAGGAGTCGAGGGTGGCGTCCGTGGTTGTGGTGAGCACCATCTGGTCCCGGCCGTCCTGCACGGCACGCTTGGCCTGGGTGGTGCCCACGCCCTTCGGGTCGACCCCGGTGATGTCGATGCCGTACACCTTCCTCAGCCCCGGTGCGCAGTACGGCCGTTGCACGCACTCGTCACCGGCGGCGAGCCGTACCCGCAGTTTCGCGGCGCCGAGGTCGCTGAGGGTCCTGAGCCGGTGCTGCCGGGCGTAGGAGGCGCTCACCGCGAAGGCGTTCTGGTCCACCGCGCGGCCGGGCGGGAGGACCGTGAGCCCGCGGGGTGCGGCGAGCCGGCGCAGGGCGTTCATCGTGGCGTCGAGGTCGGGCGAGCCGACCGGGTGCGCGCCGGCGCCGTGGGTCTTGGCGTTCAGCCAGTCGGCGAAGGTGGCCGCGTACTCGGGCACGAGGTCGATCTGGCCGGACTCCAGGGCAGGTTCGTACAGCTCCCGGTTGGCGACCGTGAGGAGGGAGGTGTGGTAACCGGCCTGGTTCAGGAGTTGCGCGTACATCTGGGCGAGCAGGTCGCTCTCGGTGAAGCCGGCCGAGCCGATGGTGAGGTGGTGGCTGTCGCCGGGCGGTGCGGTGACCTCGCCCCGGTTCTCCAGGGAGGGGCCGGTGGAGCAACCGGCGAGGACGAGGAGCGCGCCCACCGTCACCGCGGCACGGCCCTTCATCGGCCGCCCCGGGCCCAGGCCGGTGCCAGGCGTTCGGCGACCTCGAAGACGCCCTCGACGATGAGGGCAAACATGGCGACGAGCAGGGCGCCGGCGACCACCTGGGGAGTGCTGGCCAGGTTGAAGCCCGCCGTGATGATCCGGCCGAGTCCGCCGCCGCCCGCGAGTGCGGCGATGGTGGCGGTGGCGACGAGCTGGACGGCGGCGATCCGCACCCCGTTGAGGACCATCGGGAGCGAAAGGGGCAGTTCCACGCGAAGCAGCATCTGTCGCCCGGTCATCCCCATGCCCCGGGCCGCCCGTACGACACTCCGGTCGACCTCGCGCATGCCGACGTAGGCGTTGGTGAGCAGGGGCGGCACGGCGAACAGCACCAGGGCGACCACCGTGGGCCCCTCGCCCCTCCTGCCGACCGGGGTGAGCAGCAGCAGGACCAGCACCGCGAAGGTGGGGACGGCCCGGCCGACGTTGGAGATGTTGACGGCGAGGGCGCCGCCCCTGCCGAGGTGGCCGAGGACCAGCGCGACCGGCAGCGCAATCAGGCAGCTGATGACGAGGCAGACCACGGTGAGCACCAGGTGCTGCAGCAGCCGGTGCCAGACGCCGTCGCCGCCCGACCAGTGGGCCGGGTCGGTGAGCCAGTCCCAGGCGGCACCGAGGGTGTTCATGCGCGGGCCGCCCTGACCCAGGGGGTGATCAGCCACTGCACGCCCAGCAGGAGCAGGTCGGCGGCGACGGCGATCACCACGCACAGCACGGAGGCGGTGAGCACCTGGGCCTTGAAGTAGGTGTTCATGCCCGCGTAGATCAGGTTTCCCAGGCCGCCGAAGCCGACGATCGCGCCGACCGTGACCAGGGAGACCGCGGAGACGGCCGCGATGCGCAGCCCGGCCAGCGCGGCGGGCAGCGCGAGGGGCAGTTCGACGGTGAGCAGCAGCCGGATCGGGCCGTAACCGAGGCCCCGTGCGGCCTGCCGGGTCTCCTCCGGGACCGCGCGCAGCCCGGCGAGGATGTTCCGCACGAGCAGGGTGAGCGAGTAGAGCACCAACCCGGCGACGACCAGGCCGGCCGAGAGGCCGTAGAGGGGCAGGAGCAGGGAGAACATCGCCAGGGACGGGATGGTGTAGAGGATCGTCGTCATGGCGAGGACGGGGCCGGCCGCCAAGGCCCAGCGGCGGGCCAGCACCGCCAGCGGCAGGGCGAGCGCGAGGCCGATGACGACGGAGGCCGCCGTCAGCTGGAGGTGCTGGACGACCGCGTCGAGCAGGATCTGGCGGCGGGTGCTCAGATAGGCGCCGCAGATCCACTCGTTGCGCGCGAGGCAGTCGTCCGGGGGCGCGGTCACGAATCCATTGCACGGGGCCGGCGAGCCGGTCGGCTCGTTGTACTGGCCCGTCCGGGGCGCTACCGCACTCCGGCCGCGTCCAGCAGTGCCGTCACCGTCGCCGTGGCGAGTCCGTCGTCCAGGCGCTCCACGCGGGCGCCGGCGCGGGCGCTGGCGCCGTCGAAGATCAGCATGAGCTGGCGGGCGAGCAGTTCGGGGTCGTGGGCGCCGCCTTGCTCGGCCTGTCTGCGGAAGTCCTCCTCCATGCGCTCCTTGACGGCGCGGGCGACCTCGCTCGCGGGGTGCTCCAGGTCCTTCAGCTCGACCAGCACGGCGAGGTAGGGGCACCCGCGATAGCCGGGGTCGGCGGAGGCCTTCGCCATCTGCTCGAAGACGTACAGGATCCGCTCGCGAGGCGTGGCGGAGTCCGGCTCGGCGGGCGACAGCTGGGCCTCGTACCAGGGGATCCGCCGCTCCAGGCTCGCGGCCAGCATCTCGCCCTTGCTGTCGAAGAGCTGGTACATCGACCGCTTGGAGACGCCGGCGGTCCGGCACAGCGCCTCGACGCCGACGGAGACGCCCTCGCGGTAGAAGAGCTGGGCGGCCGCGTCGAGCAGCCGGTCCCGGGGGGACGCCTTGTCCTTGGTGGCCATCGGCCGAGGTTACCGCGTCCGGGATGGATGGAAACCGATCGGTATGCGATCCCGGGGAGCCGGGGAAGGCCGTGACAAGGTGACTGAACAAGCGCTTAGATAGGCGATCGGAGCAGACACCGACGCACATCCCGACCCAGCCGGAGGCCCCGTTGTTCTCATCCGTCGACGACGTCTGCGCCCGCCTCGCCGAGGCCGGGTACCTCGCCTCGCCCGCGGTCGCCACGACCGTCTTCCTCGCCGCCCGGCTGGGCAAGCCGCTGCTGGTCGAGGGCCCCGCCGGGGTGGGCAAGACCGAGCTGGCCAAGGCCGTCGCCCAGGTCGCACAGGCACGGCTGGTACGACTGCAGTGCTACGAGGGCGTCGACGAGTCCCGGGCGCTGTACGAGTGGAACCACGCCAAGCAGCTGCTGCGCATCAGCGCGGGCCGCGACGAGAGCTGGGACGAGACCCGCACCGACATCTTCAGCGAGGAGTTCCTGCTCCCCCGCCCGCTGCTCACCGCGATCCGCGGCGACGAGCCGACGGTGCTCCTGATCGACGAGACCGACAAGGCCGACGTGGAGATGGAGGGGCTGCTGCTGGAGGTGCTCAGCGACTTCCAGGTCACGGTCCCCGAGCTGGGCACGATCACCGCCACCCGCCGCCCCTTCGTCGTGCTCACCTCCAACGCCGGACGCGAGCTGTCCGAGGCGCTGCGCCGCCGCTGCCTGTTCCTGCACATCGGCTTCCCCGAGGAGGAGCTGGAACGGCGGATCGTACGGCTGAAGGTGCCGGGGCTCGGCGAGGCACTGGCCGAGTCGGTGGTGCGGGTGGTCGGGGCGCTGCGCGCGATGGACCTGCGGAAGGCGCCCTCGATCGCGGAGAGCGTCGACTGGGCGCGCACCCTGCTGGCCCTGGGCGCCGGCACGCTGGACGAGACGGTCGTACGGGACACCCTGGGCGTGATCCTCAAGCACCAGGAGGACGTGCAGAAGGCCGCGGCCAAGCTCGACCTGGCCGCGCTGTGAGCGGTGTCCACGGGCGGCTCACCGGTCTGGTCGGCGCGCTGCGCGCGCACGGCGTGCGGATCGGCACCGGGGAGACCGTCGACGCGGCCCTCGCGGTGCGGGAGCTGGGGCTCGCCGACCGGGAGCTGCTGAGGGAGGGACTGGCCGCGACGCTGCTGCACGGCGCCGGCCAGCGGACGGTGTTCGACCCGGTCTTCGACCTGTACTTCCCGCGCGGCGTCGGCGCTCCGGACGGCGGGGGCGCGGACCGGGAGGAGCTGCGCGACCGGCTCGCCGACGCGCTGGCCGCCGACGACCGGGCACTGCTGGCCGGGTTGGCGGCGGAGGCCGTCGACGGCTTCGGCGGGTACGGGAGTTCACCGGGGTCGGACGGCTGGTCGGCATACCAGACCCTGGACCGGCTCCGCCCGCAGACCCTGCTGGCCCGGGTGCGGGCCGACGTCCGGGGCCGGGACGGGGGTGCGGGGTTCACGGACCGGCTGCTGGACGACGAGATCCGGCGCCGTATCGAGGTGTTCCGGCGGCTGGTCGCGGCGGAGGCGCGGCGCCGGGTCGCCGAGCGGCGCGGGCGGGACGAGATCGCCCGGCGGGCCGTCGCCCCCACCGCCGACCGGGTGGACTTCCTGTACGCCGGCCGGGACCAGCTCGCCGAGCTGCGCAGGGCCGTGTCGCCGCTCGCGCGCAAGCTGGCGACCCGGCTGGCCGCGCGCCGCCGCCGTGCCGCGCGAGGCACGATCGACCTGCGCCGCACGCTGCGCTCCTCGCTGTCGACGGGCGGGGTGCCGATGCGGCCGGTGCTGCGCAGACGCCGTCCCGCCCGGCCCGAACTGGTGCTGCTGTGCGATGTGTCGGGCTCGGTGTCCGGGTTCTCGGACTTCACGATGCTCCTGGTGCAGGCGCTGCACGACCAGTTCAGCAAGGTCCGGGTGTTCGCCTTCGTCAACCGCCTGGACGAGGTGACCGGGCTGCTCGGTCACGGCCGCGCCGACCCGGACGGGCTCGGCGCCCGGATCCGCGCCGAGGCCATACTCACCGGCTGGCACGGCAGCAGCGACTACGGTGTCTCCCTGGGCGAGTTCACCGAGCGGTACGGCGCCGCGGTCGGCCCTCGGACGACGGTGTTCGTGCTCGGGGACGCCCGGACCAACATGAGCGACCCCAATCTGCCCGCCGTCCGCGAGCTCGCCCGGCGCGCCCGGCGCGTGTACTGGCTGAACCCCGAGCCGCGCGCCCAGTGGGGCACCGGCGACTCGGCGGCGCCCGCCTACGCCGAGCTGGTGGAGATGCACGAGTGCCGCACGGCCCGGCAGCTCGGCGCCCTGGTCGGCCGGCTGCTGCCGGTGTGACGCGGGGCGGCCGGGCGTGGTCGACTGGGCGCCGACCGGCCGCCCTGGGCCCGTCATCCACCCGCACCCGAGGACGTACGACATGAGCCACCCGCCCGTGCAGCTCGCCACCTTCCCCACTCCTGTCGAACCCGCGCCCCGGCTCGCCGCCGCGGTCGGTCTCGGCCCGGAGGACCTGTGGGTCAAGCGGGACGACCTGACCGGTGTGGGCGGCGGCGGGAACAAGATCCGCAAGCTGGAGTGGACCGTGGGCGCGGCGCTGGCCGAGGGCGCGGACACCCTCGTGACCACGGGTGCCCCACAGAGCAACCACGCCCGGCTGACGGCCGCCGCGGCCGCCCGGCTGGGCCTGGCCGCCGTCCTCGTGCTGCGCGGCTCACCGGGTGCGTCGCGTTCCGGGAACCTCGCCTTGGACGGCCTGTTGGGGGCGCGGCTTCTGTGGGCGGGCGAGGTGGACCGGGCCGGACTGGACGCGGCGGCGGCCGAGGTGTGCGCGCGGCTGCGAAAGTCGGGCGCCCGGCCGGCCCTGATCCCGTTCGGCGGGTCCAGCGCTCTGGGCGCGCGCGGCTATGTGCGATGCGCGGACGAGTTGCGCGAGCAGGTGCCGGACCTGCGGACGGCGGTGGTCGCGCTCGGCTCGGGCGGCACCATGGCCGGGCTGGTCGCCGGCCTCGGCTCGGAGTCGGTGCTCGGCGTCGACGTGGGCGCGCTGGCCGATCCGGCCGCCGCGGTGGAGGAGTTCGCGGCGCCGCACACCACCGAGAAGGTCACCGCGGACCGGCTGCGGGTGCGCCGGGACCAGGTGTGCAGCGGATACGCGAAGCTGACCGGTCCGGCGGCGGAGGCCCTCCGGCTGGCCGCCCGCACCGAGGGGATCGTCCTCGACCCCGTCTACACCGGCCGGGCCCTGGCCGGTCTGATCGCCGCGGTCCGCGACGGTGACGTACGGCGGGGCGAGAAGACCGTGTTCGTGCACACCGGCGGGCTGCCCGGCCTGTTCGGCCACGCGGAGGCCGTCGCGTACGCCGAGGAGGGTTCCGTCGTCCACGACGGCTGACGGCATCGGCCGTCCCGAAGGGCCTTCTGGAAGGCCTCGGTGAAGGTGCGGCCGATGGCCATGGCCTCGCCGACCGACTTCGTTCGGCGCGCCCGGACGCGCCACCGGGCCGCACGGTGTGCGGCCCGGTGGCGCGCAGGGACGGACGGCTCGCCGCGTCACGACCCCTTGGCGTACTGGTTCGCCATGGTGCCGGCGAAGTCGTACACCACGACCTGTTCGTCTCCTACCACCCAGGCGTCGTGGCCGGGCGGGCACACGAAGACGTCACCGGGGCCGACTTCGCCCTCGCCGCCGTCGTCCATGCGCAGGTGCATCCGCCCCTGCACCACAAAGCCGTTGTGGTGGACCATGCAGCTCGCGGTGCCCGCGATCGGTGCCACGGACTCCGACCATCGCCAACCCGGTTCGAACGTGCCCACCGCGAAGTCGAGCCCGGTCAGGTGAAGGGCTTCGAGGTGGCCACTGGGGAAGTCGCGCCGTTCATCCGGTTTGTCGACCGTCTTCACTTCCAGCATGACGGTGTCCTCCCTTCCGGCCGCTCACCGCGGCCGGGGTCGGCCTCCGCCCCCCGGTGGCCTCGGACAGCACCGGCGCTGCGGCGGTGGCCGTACCCCACGCGTCCATCGTCGGCCCGGCCTCTCGGGGCCGCCATTCGAGGGAACCGATGCCGCCGAGGGCGTGCCGTGAGCGCCGACGGCCTCGCCGGATGGTATTGACATGCCCATGCTCCCCTTGCAGACTCAGCCACCCGCGCGACCCGCACCGCCGGCGGACCCGCGTCCGCACGCCAACGAACGCCACCGTGACGCCCGTTCACCCCCACGCCCCGAACACACCGCCCCGCACGCCCCACATCGTGCGGAGACAACGTTGTCGACGTGCCCTGAACGGAGGCCCCTCATGGCGACACCCCCCACTCCCGGCTCCCCGGCAGGTCCGGTGAGCACCCTGCTCACGAGACGCGCCCTGCTGCGCACGGCGGCGGGAGCGGCCGCCGCGGTCTGTGCGCTCGGCGGCGCGCCGGCGTCCGCCGCGCCCGGCCCGGCCGATCCCGCGCTCGCCGAGGACGTACGCGCGGAGTTCCTCACCGCGTGGACCGCCTACCGGCGGCTGGCCTGGGGCCGCGACGAACTGCGGCCGGTGAGCGGCACCGGCTCGGAGTTCTTCATCGGTAAAGTGCCGCTGGGACTGACGATCGTGGAGTCGCTGGACACCCTGTTCCTGATGGAGCTGGACGGCGAACTGGATGCCGCCGTCGCCTGGATCAGCCGGAACCTGGACTTCGACCGCGACGCGAGCGTCCACGTCTTCGAGACGATCATCCGGCTGGTCGGCGGGCTCCTCTCCGGCTACCACTGCACCGGCGACACCGTCCTGCTGACGAAGGCCCGCGATCTCGCCGACCGGCTGCTGCCCGCCTTCACCTCGTCGCCGACCGGGGCGCCGTACCGGTACGTCAACCTGCGCACGGGCGCGGTCAGCGGCAGCCGGGTACCGCTCGCGGAGATCGGCAGCAACATCACCGAGTTGGGGTGGCTGTCCCGGCTGACCGGTGACCAGAAATACTTCGACGCGGCGAAGAGGGCGCTGAAGGCCCCGTACGACCGACGCTCGGCGCTGAACCTCGTCGGCACGACGCTGAACGTGGAGACCGGCGCCTGGACCGACACGACCGCACGGGTGGACCCGCCCGTGGACTCGTACTTCGAGTACCTGTGGGACGCCTACCAGTTCTTCGGCGACACCGAGATCCGCGGCTGGTACCGCACGCTGACCTCGGCCGTCCTGCAGCGCCTCGGGGAGACCTACGACGGGCGGCTGTGGTTCCGGTCCGTCGACATGAACAGCGGGGTGCTGACCGGTCACGGCCAGTCCGAACTGACCTCGTTCTACGCCGGGTTGCTCGGACAGGGCGGCAACCTGGCCGAGGGCGAGTCGTACCACTCCTCGTGGGCGGCCGCGCTGGGACGGTTCCGGCTGCCGCCGGAGTCGATCGACTGCACGACGCTCGTGGCCACCAGCAACCAGTACCAACTGCGCCCCGAATACGTGGACTCGGCACTGTTCCTGTGGCTGCTGACCGGCAAGGAGGTCTACCGGGACCGCGCCAGGTGGCTGTGGAACGCGCAGCAGAGCCACTGCAAGGTCGCGAACGGCTACACGGTCGTCGCGGACATGACGACGACGCCCACGACCAAGGGCGACCTGACGCCCGGCTACTGGTTCTCGGAGAACATGAAGTACTTCTACCTGCTGTGGTCGGGTGCGCCGCGCTTCGACTACACCAGCAACTACCTCACCACCGAGGGCAACGTGTTGCGCGGCGCCAACCGGGTCGCGGCGCCCTCGCCGAGCGGCACCTTCCAGCTGCTCAACCGGGCGACCGGGCGGGCCGTGGACGTGAGCGACGCCTCGACCGCCGACGGCGGCGCGGTGATCGGCTGGACCCCGAACTCCGGCGCCAACCAGCACTGGATCACCACCACTTCGGGCGGCCACACCAAGCTGACCAGCCTCAACAGCGGCAAGGTACTGCAGGTGCCGCGCTCCTCCACCGCCGACGGCACCGCCCTGAACCAGTGGGCGCACAACGGCACCCCCACCCAGCAGTGGACCCTCCAGCCGGCCGGCGACGGCTACCAGCGGCTCGTCAACCGCAACAGCGGCAAGGCCCTGGACCTCGACGGCACCGACAACGGCGCGGCGGTGGTGCAGCGGACGGTGAGCGGCGCGACCTCGCAGCAGTGGCGGCTGGTGGCGGTGTGATCGTGACCCGCTCCGCAGGCACACGCCGTGCGCATCGCCCGCGCTCACCTCCGTCCACCGGCCGGCCGGCACGCCCGTGGCTACTCCGGCACGGTGACAGTCACGAGCGCGGTGTCGATCGCGACGGACGACACCATCGATCCGCCGCTACGGCCGCTTCCCGAGCGTGCCGCCGTACTGCTGGGGGGTCGACGCCCCACCGCGCCTGGTGACGCACCTCGGAGCGGTGCACGACGTGGCGGCGCAGCCGGTCGAGCGGGTTCGACGCCTTGTCCCGCGCTGGAGTGGGACGCGGAGGCGGCGCTCTTCGGCGCCGCCACGCACGACATCGGCGAGGCCCTGCACACGGCCGAGCTGTCCGGCCCGGGCGCCCGGCACGAGGAGGCGGGCCGGGACCTGCTGCTGACGTGCGGGGTGGAGCCCGGACTCGCCCGCTTCGCCGGCACGCACGCCTCCTGGACCGCCCCCGGCATCGGTGTGGAGGACCAGCTGGTGAGCCTCGCCGACAAGGTCTGGAAGAACAAGCGCGTCCCGGAGCCGGAGGACCTGGCCGACGCCCGGCCGGCCGGTGCCGACGGGCGGCCGGTGCCGACGGGCGGCCGGTGCCGACGGGCGGCCGGTGCCGACGGGCAGCCGGTGCCGGCGGGCGGCCTGGCAGTGGTTCATGGAACTGGACGAGGTCCTCACGCAGATCGGGGACGGGGGCCACCGCAGGCCGGCGTACCGGGTGTCCCATCCCCCTCGCCCGAAGATGACCAGGTACGCGATCCCTCTGCGACGAGGGCGCCGAGCCACGCCCACTCGATCCCTGACGGGCCCGCGAGTTCCTCGCCCATCCCGACCGCGGCGGGAGTTCATCGGGTGCCGAGCCGCAGGGCGACCGCGATGCCGGGCGCCCGAGTGGACCGGCCCCCGGGTCATGAGCCCGAGGCTTACCAGGTACGCGCTGTCCCCAGCAGGAGTTCGCGGACGCGGGCCACGTCGGGGTTGTCCGAGGCGCCGGGGCGCTGGACGAGGAAACCGGTGTTGATCGGCGGGTCCTCCGGCTCCAGGAGCTCCACGAGCGCACCGGACTCCAGCGGATCCTCGCACAGGTAGCGGGGCAGCACGCCGAACCCCGCGCCCGCGACCACCACCGCCAGCACCCCGCGCAGGTCGGGCACGGTGACGGCGGCGGTGCAGGACAGACGCCGGCCGAAGACGTGCCGCCAGTAGCGGCGGGCGATGGGCAGGTCCTCGGCGTAGGTGATCAGGGGTACGGAGTGCAGGGCGGCAGGTCCCTCGACGGGCAGCCCGCCGCGCAGCCGCTCGGCCCAGACGGGGGCGGCGACCAGGACGAACTCCTCGTCGGCGAGCGGCACCGCCTGGAGCGTGCGGCCGCGCGGGCGGGCGGTGGCGATCACCAGGTCGTGGCGCCCCGCGCGCAGTTCGTCCAGCAGCGGATCGGTCAGGCCGGTGGCCACCCTCAGCCGTACGCCCTCGGCGACGAGCGGAGCCAGCGCGGGCAGGACCTTCGTGCACAGGAACTCGGCGGGGCCGGCGAGGTGTACGGGCTCCGGGCGCGCGCCCTGCAGCGGGTCGGGCCCGGCGACGGCGGCCAGCTCGTCCAGGGGCGCGGCGATCCGGGCGGCCAGCTCGTCGGCCACCGGCGTCGGCGTGACCCCCCGCGGCAGCCGTTCGAACAGCTCCCGGCCGCTCAGCCGTTCCAGCGTGCGCATCTGCGTCGTCACCGTCGGCTGCGACAGGCCCAGCAGGCGGGCGGCGCCGGTGAAGGAGCCGGAGCGGTAGACCGAGAGGAAGGTACGCAGGAGGTTCAGGTCGAGGGAAGGGGTGTCCACGGGGCCGAGTATTCACCGGACAGCCGCCGCCGGCTCCCATAGGAGTTCCAATGTCTGCCATACGAGTCTTCATTGGCTGCCTATGGGCCGGGTCGCCTACGTTCTTCCCACAAGCGCAAGTTCCGGGAGAAGAAGACCCATGTCGAAGATCCTTTTCGTGCTGACCGGTGCCGACCACTGGACGCTCGCCGACGGCACCCCGCACCCCAGCGGCTTCTGGGCCGAGGAGGCCGTGGTCCCGTACCGCGCCTTCAAGGCCGCCGGTCATGAGGTCGTCGTGGCCACGCCGGGTGGTGTGCTGCCCCCGGTCGACCGGGGGAGCCTCGCGGCCGAGGTCAACGGCGGTCAGGAGAGGGCCGACGAGATCGCGCGCGCCCTGGAGGAGATGACCGAGCTGCGGGAGCCGGTGAAGCTGGCGGAGGTCGCCCTCGACGACTTCGCCGCGGTGTTCTACCCCGGCGGGCACGGGCCCATGGAGGACCTGGCCGTGGACGCCGACTCGGGACGGTTGCTGGTCGCGGCCCTCGACTCGGGCAAGCCGCTGGCGGTGGTCTGCCACGGTCCGGCCGCGCTGCTCGCGGCGGTGCGGGCGGACGGCTCGAACGCCTTCGCCGGCCGTCGGGTGGCCGCCTTCACCAACGAGGAGGAGACCCAGGCCGGGCTCGCCGGGCGGGCCAGGTGGCTGCTCCAGGACCGGCTGACCGAGGCGGGCGTCGACGTCCGGGCGGCCGAGCCGTGGGCACCCCACGTGATCGTCGACCGCAACCTGGTCACCGGCCAGAACCCGGCCTCCTCGGCACCGGTGGCGGAGGAGCTGCTGAAGCTGCTGGGCTGACGCTGGGCTGACACGGCGGTGGGAGGCGGCCGTGCCGCGCATGCGGAGAATTGGCCGGCCGTCACCCGACCTCGCCCGGGGTCGGACGTCTGTCGGGGTGGAGGCCTCAGCCGGGCTCTGGACGCCCTCGGCCGACGTCTGGGCGACGCCGCGGCCCGCGAGCCCGCGCACCACGCCCGGCCGCGCGCTCGGCAACGGTGACGGCCTGCCGCTAGGTTGGGCGGCATGAGCAACCTTGACCGAGCGCCCGTGCCGAGTGTGTGCGGCGGTCGCGGATTCGTCGTCGCCGAGCCCGTCCGCGAGCTGCTGAGCCCCCGTCACGTGAGGCTCGGCGAGTCGACCGAGGTGCGCCGGCTGCTGCCGAACCTCGGCCGGCGCATGATCGGCGCCTGGGCGTTCGTCGACCACTACGGCCCCGACGACATTGCCGACGAGCCCGGCATGCAGGTCCCGCCGCATCCGCACATCGGGTTGCAGACGGTCAGCTGGCTGCACGAGGGCGAGGTGCTGCACCGCGACTCCACCGGCAGCCTCCGGACGATCCGGCCCAGGCAGCTGGGCCTGATGACCTCGGGCCGGGCGATCAGCCACTCCGAGGAGAGCCCGAGGCCGCACGCCCGCTTCCTGCACGGCGCGCAGCTGTGGGTCGCGCTGCCCGACGAGCACCGCCACACCGAGCCGAGGTTCGAGTACCACGCCGACCTGCCCACGGTCACCGCACCCGGCCTCACGGCGACCGTGATCCTCGGCGACCTCGACGGTTCGTCCTCATCCGGTACGACGTTCACCCCGATCGTCGGCGCGGACCTCGCGCTCGGCCGGGGCGCCGACGTCCGCCTGCCGCTCGAACCGGACTTCGAGTACGGCGTGCTGGCCATGTCCGGCGAGGTGCACGTGGACGGGGTACCGGTACTGCCGGGTTCGATGCTCTACCTCGGCTGCGGCCGCACCGAACTCCCGCTGCGCGCCGAGTCGGACGCCGGGATCATGCTGCTGGGCGGCGAGCCGTTCGCCGAGGAACTGATCATGTGGTGGAACTTCGTCGGACGCACCCAGGACGAAATCAAACAGGCCCGGGAGGACTGGATGAGCGGGTCGAGATTTGGGGAAGTGAAGGGGTACGACGGGGATCCGTTGCCTGCACCAGAGCTGCCGCCGGTGCCGCTGAAGGCACGGGGTCGGGTGCGCTGAGCTGGGACTATTCCTGGACCGCGTGCTCGAGGCCGAGGGCGACACGGTCAACCGCTACAAGGCGTCCAAGCAGGCCGATGTCCTCATGCTCGGCTACCTGTTCTCGCCCACGGAACTGCACGCTCTGTTCCGGCAATTCGGGTACCACCTGGACGACGAGATCTGGCGCAGCACCGTCGACTACTACCTCCAGCGCGCCAGCCACGGCTCGACCCTCAGCGAACTCGTCCACGGCCTGGTCCTCGCAAGAGCCAGACGTGCCGACGCATGGCAGTACGTCCACGAAGCCCTGGAGGCAGACATCGCCGACATCCAGGGCGGCACCACGGGCGAAGGCATCCACCTCGGCGCCATGGCCGGAACCCTCGACCTGATCCAGCGCGGCCTGACCGGTGGAGACACGCGAGGACGCTCTCTGGCTGGACCCTGTGCCTGTCCCAGCGCTGTCCGAGTACGGATTCTCGCTCCACTATCGCGGTCACTGGGGTGTCGGCGTGCGCCGCCGAAGCGGGCAACTGGAGATCGCCGTACCCGGCTCGGAAGAGTCGGCGATCCGCGTAGTGCTGGCCGACCGAGCTGTGACCATCGCCCCGGGGGAGACGTGCACACTCCTCCTGCCGCAGGACTGACGCTGCGGCGGCCGCCGACTCGGCCCCCCCTTCACTCCAGGGGTCGCTCTCCGATGGCTACGGTCTGGGGCTGCCACGTTGTGCCGAGTGCCGTGGCGGGGAGCCCGACGCACCGGTCTGGAGGGTGATGGCGAGCCAGCACGCCCAACCGATGCGTTGCAGGGCCTCATAGCTGACGGCGCGGTGCAGGAGCGTCGCTGCGATCGCCGGGCCGGGCCGGAGACCGTACAGCACGAGCAGTGCGGAACAGGCTCGTCTCCATGAACGCCTCCTCACGCATCCACAAGGGGGCCGGCCCCGGCCGTCGATTGCGTGGCAGGTGGGACCGCACTCTCTCGGTGACGTCCAGTCGCCTGCCGGTGTCTCGAGGCCCGACATTCCGATCTCCCAGGTAATCGCCTGGCCCGGGATCCTGACACCATGGCTGCACCCGTGAGCCTGGTCACGCCGCTCTCAGCATCTCCTAGGCACGGTCGTGGAGCACAGGCGCGCAGCTGCGCTCGGGAAACCGGCTTCGTTGCCCTGCTCGCTACGGTCGTGGGCCGTAGTAGAGCGGTTGGCACGGAGCTGGGGTCCGGGCTAACGATGTGCTCTGCCCTGCCGTGCCGGCGGTGCCACACCCCCGGCGGTGCCCTCCCCGACGTGGGCAGGCGAAAGCCCGATCCGGTCCTCCACGGCCTGGCCGCGCGACCCGAGCGCAAGGAAGAAGGTGCCCCATGTCCAGCGTCGCCCTGCTCGCCCAACCCGGGCACGGCGCCGTGTCGGCCGCAGCGGTCGGCCGGTTGATGGCCTTCCTGGACTACTTCGCCGGCGTCTTCACCCTGCTCTCGCTGACCGCCGTGGTGACATGCGGGCTCGCGGCCACCGACCGGTTGGTGCTGACGCCCCGGCTGCGGGTGGCCGTGCAGTCCGTGCACCGGGCGAGCGCCGTCGCGGCGCTCGGTTTCCTGGGCACCCACATCGCGGTCAAGGTCGTCGAGCGGCACGCCGCTCCACAGACCGTGGTGGTCCCTTTCACCGGCGGCACCGCCCTCGCGGTGAGCCTGGGCACCATCGCCGCCGACCTACTCGTTCTGATCACGGCCACCGGCGTGCTCCGCGGCCGGTTCGCCGGCCGCCGCCCCTGGCTGTGGCGGGTGTTGCACTCCACGGCGTACGTCTGCTGGCCGGTCTCCCTGGCGCACGGGCTGACGGCGGGGCGCAAGGCACACGCGTGGGTGCTCTGGGGCTACGGCTTGTGCGCGGGCCTGGTGGCGCTCGCACTGATGGTTCGTTCCCTTTCCTACCTGGGCCGCCGCCGGACCTTTCGCAGGCGTCAGCGCGGCGTCAAGGCATATCGGCCCGCCGCCGTCCGCCCGGCCGCGCTGGCCGCCCTGTCCACGCGATCCCCCCGGCCCACGACCGGCGCCCGCCCGATCGCCCGGCCCGCGGCACCGACGACGGCTCGCCGGTCCGCACCGATCGCCGGCGTGCCCAAACAGCCCAAACACGCCATGCGACCAGGGCTCCAGCCGCTCCGCGTCGCCCAGCCCGGGAGCAGCGAATGAAGAATGCCCCGCTGAAGCTGCCCGAGGTGCGCTGGTGGGAACCGGGCCGGCTGACCACCGGCCTGGACCGCCACCAGCGCCTAGACCTCGCCACCCACACTCGTGTCCACCGGCCCCTGCGCCCATTGGACCGGGAAGGTCTGCTCGACCTCGCCGAGGCCGTCGCCCTGTCCGGCCGTGGCGGTGCCGGCTTCCCGTTCGCCCGCAAGGCCCGGGCCGCGCTCGCCACCGCCGACCGCACGGGCGCGTCACCGGTCATCGTGGTGAACGGCGCCGAGGGCGAACCGGCCAGCGCCAAGGACAAGATGCTGCTCGCCCGCGTGCCCCATCTGGTGCTGGACGGCGCCCGCCTGGCCGCGGACGCGTTCGGCGCCGAGGAGATCGTGATCGGTGTCGCCGCGGGCAGCCCGGGAGAGATATCGGTCCCGGCCGCCCTCGCCGAGCGCGAACTTCCCTGCCCGGCCCGGACCGTATCCCTGCCCGAACGCTTCGTCTCCGGCGAATCCGGGGCCCTGATCCGCGGCGTCAACGGTCTGCCGGTTGTACCGGCACCTCTGAAGGCCCGCGCGGCCGGCGGCGCGGCGGGCGGGGTGCGCCGACGTCCGACGCTGCTCTCCAACGCCGAGACCTGGGCCCAACTCGCCGTCGCGGCCCGGCTCGGCGCCGACGCCCACGCATCCGTCGGCACCGCAGACGAACCAGGCACGATACTGCTCACCGTCAACCGGCCAGGCGCCGATCCGCTGGTGGTCGAGGTTCCGATCGGCACTCGGCTCGGCCCGGTACTGAACGCCTGTGGGCTTCAACCGGACGCGGGCGTGCTGGTGGGCGGCTACCACGGCGCCTGGCTACGGCCGTCGGACGCCATCGACGCACCGCTCTCCCGCGCCGGGCTCGCCGCCCTCGGCGGGACCCTTGGCGCGGGCGCGATCGTCGCTCTCCCCGACGACACCTGCCCGCTCGGCGAAACCGCCCAGGTCGCAGCCTGGCTGGCGGTCGAGTCCACCGGCCAGTGCGGACCGTGCAAACGTGGCCTGCCCGAGGCCGCCGAGGCCTTGGCCATGCTGGCCGCCGGTGCCGCCGAGCCCACGGTACTGGAGGACGCCCGGCGTGCCCTCGGTGCGGCCCAGGCCGGTGGCGCCTGCTCGCACCCGGACGGCACGGCCCGCTTCCTGCTCAGCGCGCTGGACGTCTTCGCCGAGGACGTCGACGCCCACCTGTCCGGCCCCGGCTGCGGCCGCCCCGTGCGTGGAGTACTGCCGCTCCCGCCCGCCAAGGGCGCCCGGCTGGAGGTGGACTGGTCCCGCTGCACCGGCCACGGCCTGTGCGCCGTGCTGGCCCCCGACCTCATTCGCCTCGGACCGCACGGCTACCCCACCTCCGCCACGATCCCGGTCGCCCCGTGGCAGGAGCACGGCGCCCGCCGCGCCGTCAACCAGTGCCCGGCCCTGGCCATACGTCTCCAGCATCGCGTGTGACCCCTCCCGTGAAGGCAACCTGCGCCTACCTGCCGCGCGGGGCAGGCGAGGCCGAACTCGCGCTGATGCTGTGCATGGTGAAAAAGCGCGGTTCTGCCAACTGCCCGCCTCTTGGTCAATGTGGTCGATATCGTCGACCGATACCGGCCTATACGTCAGACTGACCGGCGGAGGGGGGACGGGCGCGGCGGCGGTGCGGCGGCGTGCCATCCCGAAGTACGCGCTGCCTTGGGGAAGGCGGTGTCGGGATCAGCAGGGGGATGCGTGACACAGTCGCTGCCGGGCCAACGTCCTGCCCGCGAGCAGGGGTTCACCGGCCGTGCGGGGCTTCCGGTCGTCGTGGTCGGGGCAGGTCCGTACGGTCTGTCGGTGGCCGCGCACCTTCGGGCGGCCGGGATACCGGTCCGCATCTTCGGTGAGGTGATGGGCAGTTGGCGGCATGCCATGGCCACCGGCATGTTCTTGAAATCGACCCCGGACGCGACCGACCTTTCCGCACCGGAGCCTGGTGGGCGCCTGGCGGACTTCCGCCGGATGCACGGCGAGCCGGAGCTGACCGAGCTGACGCCGATCCCGTGCGAGGTGTTCGTGCGGTACGGGATGTGGTTCCAGAAGCGGTACGTCGGCGAGGTGGATCCGGGCCGGGTCGTGACCGTCGAACGGGCCCCCGCAGGTCGAGGGTTCCTCGTCCGGCTGAATGACAGCCGGGAGCTGCTGGCCGCCGCCGTCGTGGTGGCGACCGGCCTGAACGGGCTCGCCGACATCCCTGGGGAATTGCGGCGTCTCGCCCCCGAAGGACCTGGTCCAGCTGCCCTGGTCTCGCACACCAGCCACCACAACGACTTGTCTCCCTACGCCGGTCAGCGCGTCGCCGTGGTCGGCGGTGGCCAGTCCGCCCTGGAGAGCGCCGCGTTGCTGCACGAGGCCGGCGCGGAGGTACAGGTACTGGTGCGGGAACCGCGCGTGCTGTGGGGGATGAAACCGGCTTTGGCCCGGCCCTGGACGCAGCGGGTGGCCAGGCCGGCTTCGCCCCTCGGCACGGGATGGGTCCTGGCCGCGGTCTGCAAAGCCCCGGGAGGAGTACGCAGGTTCCCCGACGCCGCGCGCATGCTGCTGTTCCGCCGCGCGCTGGGACCGTCGGGCGGATGGTGGCTGCGGGACCGGGTCGAGAACATCGTGCCGGTCCGTACGTCCACCCGCGTCACCCGCGCGGAAGCGAAGGGTCCCGGAGTACGCCTGGAACTCGCCGGGCAGGGCGGGGCGGAGGCGACGCTCACCGTGGATCACGTGCTCGCGGCCACCGGCTATCGCCTCGACCTGGACGCGGTTCCGTTCCTGTCGCCCACCGTGCGCGCCACCCTGACCTGCGTCCGCGGCTCGAAGGCGCCCCAGCTGTCCGCATCGCTCGAGTCGTCGGTACCGGGCCTGTATTTCACCGGTTCGCTCGCCGCCCCGATGTTCGGCCCGATGATGCGGTTCGTGGCAGGGACGGAGTTCGCCGCCAGGCGCATCGCCCGGCACGCCGCCCGGCTCTCCGTACCCCGCTGAGCCGACGGCCACGGGAGGGAGACACGCCGTACCCGTTGGGTCGGCGAGGGACGGGGCTCCTCGCGCAGCGTTCATGAGCCGGGCGTCACGACGCCTGTCGGCCGCGAGTTCACGGGCGCATTCTTCGCTGCGCACGCCGTGCATCGGGTCATACTGCGGCGGCTTCACACCCTCCAACGGGTTGTCGGAGAAAAGGCCAAGCCGATGCGCGTCGAGGAGGACAGCGCAGCTTGTCCAGGAACACGCCATGAGCGATCAGCTCGAGCACGGGCTCGTGCCCGTGCCCGTGCCCGTGCAGTACCACCGGGTGCACTCATTGGCCCGTCTCCCGGCCGTGGTGCGGTCCGGGCTGTTGGGGCGGTGCGCCTGCTGGGCTTCCCACGGGCCGGGCGTCGCGGGCACCGGCCCAGTCAGGCGCTCCGCACTGATCCATCGGCGCCGTCGTTGCACCGGTGCCTCGCCGCCCGACGTCGACTTGCATTCGCTCCCCGCGCGAGTAGCGTCGATCAAGGGGTACCCCACCCACGAAGGAGCGCGCGTATGGGCCTGGCACGGTGGATCGGTCAGTGGCCCGTATACCGGCAGCTCACCGGCCCCGACCGGCTTGGCCGGGGCAAGGCGGCCGAGTCCCCGCGCTCGGCAGCTCTCGGACCCCGCACCGACCGCGCGGACCGGGTCGCGGACTCCGTCTGCCCCTATTGCGCCGTGGGCTGCGCGCAGCGCGTCTACGTCAAGGACGACCGGGTCATCCAGATCGAGGGCAACCCGGACAGCCCGATCTCGCGCGGCCGGCTGTGCCCGAAGGGATCCGCCAGCAAACAGCTCGTCACCGGCCCGCAGCGTGAGCAGAAGGTCCGCTACCGTCCGCCGTACGCCACCGAGTGGCAGGACCTCGATCTGGACACGGCCATGGACATGGTGGCCGACCGGGTGCTGGACGCCCGCCGCAGGGGTTGGCAGGACACCGACGACTCCGGGAACACACTCCGCCGCACCATGGGCATCGCCAGTCTGGGCGGCGCGACGCTGGACAATGAAGAGAACTATTTGATCAAAAAGCTGTTCACCGCTCTGGGCGCGCTCCAGATCGAGAACCAGGCGCGTATTTGACACTCCGCCACGGTTCCCGGTCTGGGAGCCTCGTTCGGACGCGGCGGCGCCACCGACTACCAGCAGGACCTGATCAACGCCGACTGCATCATCATCATGGGCTCGAACATGGCCGAGGCCCATCCGGTCGGCTTCCAGTGGGTGATGGAGGCCAAGGCACGCGGCGCCAGGGTCATCCACATCGATCCGCGCTTCACCCGGACCAGCGCACTGGCCGACCAGCACGTCACGCTGCGGGTCGGCAGCGACATCGCGTTCCTCGGCGGCGTCATCAACCACATCCTGTCCAACGACCTGCATTTCAAGGAGTACGTACAGGCGTACACCAACGCGCCGTTCCTGCTGAGCGATCGTTACCAGGACACCGAGGACCTGGACGGACTGTTCAGCGGCTACGACCCGCACACCGCCTCCTACGACCCGTCCAGCTGGATGTACGAGGGCATCGCGGCCGAGGAGCGCCCGGGGAAGCGTCACAAGGAGCAGGCCGCGGCCTACCAGCACGGTGCCGGCGGCCCGGTCGTCGAGGGAGGCGCCGGAGACATCGCCGCCGACCCCACGCTGCAGCACCCACGCTGCGTCTTCCAGGTGCTCAAGCGGCACTTCGCCCGCTACACCCCGGAGATGGTCGAGCGCATCTGCGGGGTGCCCCGGGAACGGTTCCTGGACGTGTGCCGGGCCTGGACGGAGAACTCCGGCCGGGAACGCACCGCCGCGCTGGTGTACAGCGTCGGCTGGACCCAGCACTCCGTCGGCGCCCAGTACATCCGGACCGGTTCGATCATCCAGCTGTTGCTGGGCAACATCGGCCGCCCCGGCGGAGGCATCTACGCCCTGCGCGGGCACGCCAGCATCCAGGGCTCCACGGACATCCCGACCCTGTTCAACCTGCTGCCCGGCTACCTGCCGATGCCGGACACCACCCACGAGAACCTGACCGCCTACCTGGACGGCATTCGCCGCCCCGACCAGAAGGGGTTCTGGGGCAACGCCGACGCCTACATGATCTCCCTGCTCAAGGAGTACTGGGGTGAGGCGGCGACAGCGGAGAACGACTACTGCTTCGACTACCTGCCCCGCATCAACGGTGATCACGGCACCTATCGCACCGCCATGGACATGGTCGACGGGAAGGTCTTCGGCTACTTCCTGCTCGGTCAGAATCCCGCGGTGGGGTCCGCGCACGGCCGCCTCCAGCGCCTCGGCATGGCCAACCTCGACTGGCTCGTCGTCCGCGACCTGACCATGATCGAGAGCGCCACGTTCTGGAAGGACGCCCCCGAGGTGGAGACCGGGGAGATCGTCACCGAGCGCTGCCGCACTGAGGTGTTCTTCTTCCCCGCCGCCTCGCACGTGGAGAAGGCCGGCACCTTCACCCAGACCCAGCGGATGCTGCAGTGGCGGGACAAGGCCGTCGAACCAAGCGGCGACCAGCGGTCGGAGCTGTGGTTCTTCTACCACCTCGGCAGGCGCGTCAAGGACGAACTGGCCGGCTCGACCGACGACCGCGACCGGCCCGTGCTCGACCTTGCCTGGGACTACCGCACCGAGGGCGACGAACCGTCCGCGGCGGACGTGCTGCGCCATATCAACGGCATCGACCTGCGGACCGGCCGGACCGTCGGCGGCTACCCCGACCTCAAGGCCGACGGCAGCACGGCCTGCGGCTGCTGGATCTACAGCGGCGTGTACGCCGACGAGACCAACCAGGCCCGGCGCCGCAAATCCCGCTTCGAGCAGGGACCCTACGATGCCGAGTGGGGCTGGACCTGGCCGCTGAATCGGCGGGTGCTCTACAACCGTGCCTCCGCCGATCCGCAGGGCAGGCCCTGGAGCGAGCGCAAGGCGCTCGTCTGGTGGGACGAGGGCCGCGGGGAGTGGACCGGACACGACACCCCGGACTTCGAGAAGGACAAGCCGCCCCACTACCGGCCTCCCGAGGGCGCATCGGGGCCGCAGGCCCTGAGCGGCGAGGACGCGTTCATCATGATGTCCGACGGGAAGGCGTGGCTGTTCGCGCCCACCGGCCTGGCGGACGGCCCGCTGCCCACCCACTACGAGCCGCACGAGTCGCCCGTGCGCAACCTCCTGTACGGCCAGCAGGCCAACCCCACGAGGAAGGTCTACGGGCGCCGCGACAACCCCTCCAACCCGGCTCCCCCCGAAGCGCACGGGGAGGTGTTCCCTTTCGTGTTCACGGCGTCGCGGCTCACCGAGCACCACACCGCGGGGGGCATGAGCCGCCAACTGCCGTACCTGTCGGAGCTGCAGCCCGAGCTGTTCGTCGAGGTGTCGCCGGAGCTGGCGGCCGAACGCGGCCTGCGCCACCTGGACTGGGCCCACGTGATCACCAGCCGGACAGCGGTGGAGGCCCGCGTCTTCGTCACCGACCGGATGGCGCCACTTCGTGTCGAGGACCGGACCGTCCACCAGGTCTGGATGCCCTACCACTGGGGCAGCGTCGGGCTCACCACCGGCGACGTCGTCAACGACCTGATCGGAGTGGTGGCCGACCCGAACGTGCTGATCCAGGAGAGCAAGGTCCTGACGTGCGACATCCGCCCCGGACGACGGCCCAGGGGGCCCGCCCTCCTCGCATACGTCCAGGACTACCGCCGCCGGGCCGGGATCACCCCGGAAACCGGCACCCGCATCGTGACGACGGGCGGCGACAACAGGCCGACCCACACCGAACCCCACCGGGCGGAGGATTCCCCATGACGGACGAGCACAGTCTGTACGGGCCCCTCGAGGACCCCGCCGCGGACGCCGGCCACCGCGACCACCCGCCCAGGGTCGGCTTCTTCACCGACACCTCCGTGTGCATCGGCTGCAAGGCGTGCGAAGTCGCCTGCAAGGAGTGGAACGACGTCCCGGAGGACGGCCTCGACCTGCTGGGCATGTCCTTCGACAACACCGGCATGCTCGGCGCGAGTTCCTGGCGGCACGTCGCCTTCATCGAGCAGGAACGCCCACTGGGACGACAGGACCCCGGCCTGTCCGACCTGCCCACCGGGCCCTCGGCCACCGAGCACACGGCCGAGGTGGTCGCGGACGCCCTGCGGGACGCGCCCCGGGGCGGTGGCGAACTGGGCACCGAGCCCGTCGATCTGGGCTTCCCCTCCTTCGACCTGCCGGGCGCCGGGAGCGGCGCGGACACCCGTACCGACTTCCGCTGGCTGATGTCCTCCGACGTGTGCAAGCACTGCACCCACGCCGGATGCCTCGACGTCTGCCCCACCGGAGCGCTCTTCCGCACCGAGTTCGGCACCGTGGTGGTGCAGCCCGACATCTGCAACGGCTGCGGCTACTGCGTGTCCGGCTGTCCCTACGGGGTCATCGACCGGCGGCCCGACGACGGCCGGGCCTGGAAGTGCACCCTGTGCTACGACCGCCTGCGCGGCGGCCTCGAGCCCGCCTGTGCCAAGGCCTGCCCGACCGACTCCATTCAGTTCGGGCCGCTCGACGAACTGCGGGAGCGGGCCGACCGGCGACTGGAGCAGTTGCACGAGGCGGGCGTGGGCGAGGCACGGCTGTACGGGCGCGATCCCGAGGACGGAGTGGGCGGCGACGGCGCGTTCTTCCTGCTGCTCGACGAGCCGGAGGTCTACGGGCTGCCGCCGGACCCCGTCGTGCCGACGCGTGACCTGCCGTCCATGTGGAAGCACGCCGCGGTGGCGGCCTCCGCGCTGCTCGCGGCCACCGCCGCCGTCTTCGTCAGGGAGGGTCGCCGATGACCGACGACGACGGACTCCTGCGCGAGCCGCGCAGCGACGCGGGCGCCGCCGACCTGCATGCGCCCACGTTCGGCGCGGGCCGCGACCGACACGACGACCAAGGCGTCGCAGCGGACTCGGAGTTCCGCTCCTATTACGGGCGGCCGGTACTGAAACCGCCGGTGTGGGAGTGGAAGGTGCCGGCCTACCTGTTCACCGGCGGCCTGTCGGCCGGTGCCGCCCTGCTCTCCGCCGGCGCCGACCTGACCGGCCGTCCGGCTCTCTGCCGCGCCGGGCGCCTGGGCGGCTTCGGTGCCCTGCTGGCCAGCAGCTACCTGTTGATCGCAGACCTCGGTCGTCCCGAACGCTTCCACCACATGCTGCGGGTGGCCAAGCCCAGTTCACCGATGTCCGTCGGCACATGGATCCTTGTCGCCTACGGACCCGGCAGCGGCCTGGCCGCCATGACCGAGCTGCTGCCGAGCTCCCTGCGCGCCATGCTGCCCGGCCGCCTGCCGGCTCGGGTCGGCCGCTTGGCAGGTCTGTCCTCGGCCGCGTTCGCCCCCGCTCTGGCGTCCTACACCGCGGTGCTGCTCTCCCAGACGGCTGTGCCGGCCTGGCACGAGGCACGTCGGGAGCTGCCCTTCCTGTTCGCGGGGTCCGCGGCGGCGAGCGGCGCGGGGCTCGGGATGCTGCTGGCCCCCGTGCACGAGGCGGGCCCTGCCCGACAGCTCGCGGCCCTCGGGGCGAGTGCCGAACTCGTCGCCGCCCGGCTGATCGAACGCCGGCCGGGCCTGGAGACCAAGGCCTACAGCAGAGGCCGGGCCCATCGGCTGCGCCGGGCATCCGAATATCTCACCCTCGCCGGTGCCCTGGCCGCCGTCACCGTCGCCCGCCGCAGCCGCCCCGCCGCTGCCGCCGCCGGGCTCGCCCTGCTGGCCGGCAGCGCCCTTCAGCGGTTCGGCACCTTTGACGCGGGCGTCGCCTCGACCAAGGACCCGGCCTACGTCGTGGTTCCCCAACGCGCACGTCTGAACGCCCGTGGCGGGCAGCACCGGCATGGCGACCAGGTCGAATGACGTCGTACCCGAGGGAATGGTTCGGAGCACGAGGGAACTTCCGGAGTGGCCCGGGCGAAGCGCTCGCCCTGTCCACTGACTGGCGCCGACGAGATGGCCCTGAAGGAGGAAACCGGCGAAACCGCCGCCCGCTGGAGCGGGCCTGCTGCGGAATGGCCGTTTACCATCGAGCGCGGAAGGCAAGGCATCCTCGGAATTCCCCACCATCATTCCCCCATCGTCGATCGACCTGGCCGCTCAGGAGGATCTTTCTTCAGGCGGGTGCGAAGTGCCGAAAGGTGAAGGCCGTGAGCGATTCGAATGACACGGGCAGAATCCTTGAGCAGGTGGAGGAGAACGCGGGGAAACGCGGCCCGCAGCCGACTCCAAGCGCCTCGCGGCATGCCGCGGCCGGGTGGGAGGCCGTCCGCAGCACCGAACTCGTCCGCGGGCACGTCGTCCGCGGACGTCGACCCCTGACCAGGTTCCGCCTGGGCCACGCCGAGAGGGACGGCATCCAAAACAGGACCCAAGTCCCCGACGGATTCCAGTACGGGATTTTGACGTCGGCGTCCCGCCGGGCTTCCGCGTCCCGGGGTCCGTCCGCGCGCTCGCCTGCGCACTTCCGCCCGCCGCGCCGGGGCCACCTCGGTGCTCCGCACCCGGCGGACACACCGTACCGGCCGTCTCTGACCTCGTCGGCGGCAGCGCCCTTGGGCATGCGCCGCCCGGCGTGAGCCTTCGCCGCGCGGATACCGGCACCAGCAGCCTGTCCCCAATCCACGGCATGAGAGTCGTCCGCCGCCGTCCGAGCCGGAAAGAAAATGCATGGTGTTGTCTGCCCTTCCAGCAGCCGCCGACCCGCCACAACTCCTCCCCGCGCGTGAGCAGATGGCGTTCACACTGGGCTTCCACATCATTCTGGTGCCCTTCGGCCTCGCATTCACCTTCATGATGTTGGTCTGCCACTACCGGGCGCTGCGCCGCGGTGATCAGCAGGCGCTGGTCCTGGCGCAGCGCTGGTCCAAGGTGGCCGCCGTGCTGTTCGCGGTGGGGGCCGTGTCCGGCACCGTGCTGACGTTCGAGCTGGGGCTGCTTTGGCCTGGGCTCATGGGCAAGTACGGGCCGGCCTTCGGGTTTCCGTTCGCCATCGAGGGTCTCTTCTTCTTCCTCGAAGCAATCTTCGTGGCCATCTACATCTACGGCTGGAAAAGGCTGCCCCCGTGGCCGCACTTCTTCACCGGCGTCGTGGTCACCCTGGCGGGCGTCGGCGGAACGGCCTCCGTCATCGCGGCCAACAGTTGGATGAACCAGCCCGCCGGAATCGCGGTGCGGAACGGGCGTGTGGTGGGCGTGATCCCGTCCCAGGTCTTTTTCAACGGCGCGTTCTGGTGGGAGATGGTGCACATGCTCCTCGCGGCGTACATCGTCGCGGGGTTCATGGTCGCGGGCGTGTACGCGTGGGGCCTGCTCAAGGGACGCCGGGACCACTACCACCGGCTGGGGTTCGCCGTACCGTTCACGGTCGCCGCGATCGCCATGCCGCTGCAGTTCCTCGTCGGGGACACGATCGCCCGCCAGGTGTACGACAGGGAGCCGGCGAAGTTCTCCGCCATCGAACTCCTACCGACCACCGGTGATCACGTCCCGGAGACCCTCGGCGGCATCTTCGTCGACGGCAAGGTGCGCTACGGCATCCAGCTTCCCGACGTGGCCTCGATCCTCGCCGGTTTCACCCCGTCCACCACGATCAAGGGCTTCAATGCGATTCCCGCAGCGGTACGCCCCACGGACTCGGTCGTCAGCATCGTGCATCTCGCCTTCGACGTCATGGTGGCAACCGCATCGCTGCTGCTCCTGCTGGCACTCTGGTTCGCCTGGCTGTGGTGGCGGCGGCGCGAGGTGCCGACCAACCGCTGGTTCCTGCGAAGCTCCGCGGTCTCCGGGCTGGTCGCGCTCGTCTCCCTGGAGAGCGGCTGGGTGGTGACCGAGGTCGGCCGCCAGCCGTGGACTGTCGTGGGACTGCTGCTGACGGAGAACGCCGTCGCCACGCAGGGGAACCTGTGGCCCCTGTTCGCCACGGTTCTCCTGATCTACGCGTGCGTCGCCGTCGGCGCCTTGTACGTCCTGCGCACCTTGCGCCGCCACTGGTCGGAGGAGGGCGCGGAGGCCGCCGTGGTCCCGTACGGCCCCCGGCCGGCGCCGGCGACGAACGGGCGCCCCTTGGGAGGCGATGACGCATGAGCGATTTCATCGCCGTGGTCCTGTTCATCGGGGTGATCGCCTACGCCCTCTTCGGCGGCGCCGACTACGGGGCCGGCTTCTGGGATCTGACAGCCGGCGGCGCCGCGCGGGGACGTCCCGCACGGGAGCTGATCAACGTCTCCATCAGCCCGGTGTGGGAGGCCAACCACACATGGCTGATCTTCTGCTTCGTCACGATCTGGACAGCCTTCCCCCAGGCCTTCACCGCCATGACCACCACTCTGTACATCCCCCTGGGTCTGGCGGCGCTGGGCATCGTGGCCAGGGGCTCAGGCTTCGCCTTCCGGCACGCGCTGGCCCGAGGGCGGGGAGAATGGATCAGCGGTGTCGCCTTCGCCTCTTCGTCGGTGCTGACCCCGTTCTTCTTCGGCACCGTCGCGGGCGGGATCGCCTCCGGTCGCGTCCCCTCAGCCGGACACGGCGACCCGCTGTCCAGCTGGCTCAATCCGACATCCGTTCTCGGCGGCGTCCTCGCGGTCACCGTCTGCGCCTACCTCGCCGCCGTGTTCCTCACCGGACAAGCCCAGCGCCGAGCGGACACCCCCCTGGAGAAGGCGTTCAGCCACCGGGCCTTCGGGGCGGGCATCGTTGCGGGACTGGTGGCGCTCGTGGGCGTGTTCGTACTGCGTGCGGACTCCCCGCGCCTGTTCCAGCAGCTGAGCACGGTGGGTGCACCGCTCCTGGTCGTCTCAGGCCTGTGCGGCCTGGCCGCGCTGCTCCTGCTGCGCAGGGGCAGCCCCCCAGTCGTACGCACCCTGGCGACCATCGCGATCACCACCGTCGTCGGGGGATGGGGAGTGGCTCAGTACCCGTACCTCCTGGGCACCCACCTGACGATCCAGCAGGCGGCGGCTCCGACGGCCACCTTGTGGGTGCTGATCGCGGTGTCCTTTGTCGCGGTTGTCCTGATCGTACCCTCGCTCCTCCTGCTGTACAGCCTGCAACTGCGCCGCAAGCTCGGCTGACGAGGAACTGCCGCCACCGGAACGCCGCGCGCGGCGTCGTCCCGGGGTCACGGTCCGTCGCGGAGGCGGTGAGGTGGTGCGACAGGACCCGTCTCGACCTGCGCGGACACCGCCACCCCTCGAGACGGCGCACGTCGTCACCGCCGATGCCGACCCGGCGCATCACGGAGCCGCTGTATGCGACCTTCCCTGACGATCCCGCCGGACGCGCCGTGGCATCCCTGGCCCAGCGGCTCAGCCGACTGTGGTGGCCAGTGCCTCCTCGGCTTGGCGGACGCGCCACTCCTCGATTCTTTCCTGCTGTCGCCGGGCTCGTTCGAGCAGCGTGTCGAGCCGGGCAGGGTCCAGGCGCTCGTCGGCGGCGCTGAGGCGGCGCAGGACCTGCCACCCGGCCGCCTTTCCCTCAACCCCCAGCCGTAGGGCCTCCAGATCCAGCATGGTGCCGAGCGGGGACGGGCGTAGCAGGTGGCCGTTGGGCTTCAGCCGTCCCAGCTTCTCGCCCGCCCAGCCCGCGCACACCTCGTAGCGGCGAACGGGAACGCCGAGATCCCCCATGATGTCCAGCAGCGCTGCCCGGTCCTGGGCGATTCTCGGCCGCTACGGGCTCGATCGCGACCGAGCGCGGACCCGCAGGCGGCGCGCGCCAGTCGGGTGGCGCGTTCGACCCCGGCGGTGGCGCCGGCGAGGTGGGCGTCCCGGCGAGCTCCTGCCACCAAGAGTCCGGCCGCTGGGCGCCGCAAGGGCGCCGCAGTTCATCGGCGCGTCCGTCACGGCTTGAGGACGACCTTCTCGCATCGGTCCTTCTTGTTCTTGAACAGGTCGTAGCCGGTCGGTGCCTCGGTCAGGGGCAGCCGGTGGGTGATGACCCGGGTGGGGTCGATCTTGCCCTGCTCGATCAGGCCCAGCAGCGGTTTCATGTACTTCTGCACGTGGCACTGTCCGGTCCGCAGGGTCAGGGACCTGTTCATCCAGGCGCCCGCCGGGAACTTGTCGATCAGCCCGCCGTATACGCCGATGACCGACACCACGCCTCCGCTGCGGCAGGACAGGATGGCCTGGCGCAGGGCGTGCGGCCGGTCGGTCTCGGAGCGGACCGCCTGCTTGGCGCGGTCGTAGAGGTGGACGTGGGAGGCACCGTGGGTGGCCTCCATGCCGACCGCGTCGATGCACTTGTCGGGGCCCCGGCCGCCGGTGAGTTCGAGCAGTGCCGACCGTACGTCGGTGTCCGCGAAGTTGATGGTGATGTAGCCCTGGGCGGCGGCCATGTCGAGCCGGTAGGTCTCCTTGTCGATCGCGATGACCTTCTCCGCGCCCAGGACCCGGGCGCTGTCCATGGCGAACTGGCCGACCGGCCCGGCGCCCCAGACGGCGACGACGTCACCTTCCTGGATGTCGCACATGTCGGCGCCCATGTACCCGGTCGGCAGGATGTCGGACAGGAACAGCACCTGCTCGTCGCTGAGATCCGACTCGATCTTCAGGGCGTTGACGTCGGCAAACACCACCCGGGCGTACTCGGCCTGGCCGCCGGCGAAGCCGCCGGTGAGGTGGGAGTAGCCGTAGATGCCGGCGGTGGGGTGGCCGAAGAACTTCTCCGAGATGCCGGCGTTGGGGTTGGTGTTCTCGCAGCACGAGTACAGCTCCGCGCGGCAGGACGCGCAGGCCCCGCATGCAATGGGGAAGGGGACGACGACCCGGTCACCGACGCGCAGTTTGCCATCGCTGATGCCGGGGCCGACCTCGATGACCTCTCCCATGAACTCGTGGCCCATGATGTCGCCCTTTTGCATGGTGGGGACGTAGCCGTCGAGCAGATGGAGATCGGAGCCGCAGATCGCCGTGGAGGTGATCTTCACGATGGCGTCGCGGCTGTTGAGGATCGACGGGTCCGGTACTTCCTGCACCTCGACCGAGTTGCGTCCCGTCCAGCAGTTCGCCTTCATGCCAGGGCCTCCTTCAGTTCGTCCTCGGCCAGCGGTCGGGCCGGGTGCTGCGGGAACTCGCCGCGGGCCCGCTTGCCGCCAGGTGCGCCCTCGGAGCGGACGACCTCGCCGGTCTCCGCGATCTGCTTGAAGCGGCGCAGGTCGTCGTCCAGCCGCTGGTGCGGTTCCGCGCCGAAGTAGCGCGCCGCGGCCTTGCCCAGTGCTCCGCCGGGCAGGTCGTAGCGCAGGGTCACCCGGATCTCCGTGCCCCGGCCGCCGGGGGCGGGCACGAAGCGGACCTCGCCGGAGTTGTCGATGTCGGCACCGTCCACCGACCGCCAGGCGATCAGCCGGCCGGGGACCTCCTGCGTGGTTTCGGCGTCCCATTCGACCGCCTTACCGAACGGCGCGCTGGCCCGCCAGTGACTGGTGCGCGGGCCGGTGACACGCACCTCGTCCAGGTGCGCCATGAAGTCCGGCAGGCGCTCCAGGTCGCTCCAGAGGGCGTAGACCTCGTCCGGGGATCGGATGACGGTGGTGGCCGCGGTCAGTTCCATGGGGGTGCTCCTACGGGTGCGGGTCACGGCCGCGTAGACGTCCGTGGCCGTGATGGCGGTGACCGCGGCGGTCGCGGCGACGGTGCGGCCCAGGCCACGACCGTCGTGATTCTTCAAAGCCCGGGTCAGCATCGTCAGATCCATGAGATCGCCACCGACGCGGCCCCAGAGCCAGGCGGGGTGCGGCCGCCCCAGCAGCCCGGCCGCCGCCGCCAGCTCGCGCACACCCACGGCGGTCGTGGCCGAGCGGTGCCGGAATGCGTCGTCCACGCCCAAGGCCCGGGCGAAGCCCGCCGGGGCGACGACCTGGGGCACACCCAGGAGCGCACTGGCCCAGCCCAGACCACGCACGAGCGGATCGTGTTGGAGGCGGGAGGTGGAGCGGGTGTCTGTCTTCATTTGTGCTCCCTACGTGCGGTGAGGTGAACGGAAGGCGGGTTGCTTGAGCGAGAAGGTGAAGGGCGCATAGCGGACAACGCCGAAGTTTCCGCGTGGCCCGTATTCAATCCTCAGCCGGCGTACCGAACCGGCGCAGCCGTCCCGGTCGCGACGTGGACGTGACGCAAGCCCTGGCCTTGACAGCGTCCTCACCGGCCAAAGCGCTGAGCGATCTCCGTCGGCGCGTCCGGATCCACCAGGAGAGCCACGTCCGTAACGCACTGCATCGACACCCGCATGACCGGACCCTTCTCGTCGGCGGCCCCGGCGATCACCAGTGCCCACCAGGACGCCCCGAGAAAACGCCGGCGCCCCGCGACACGCCGGCCCCAGCCGACAGGTGCAGGCGGTACGGCCGGATGTCCTCGTCCTCCCAGTACAGGGTCCGCTCCGACCATCGGGCCACGATTGCGTGCGCCACCGCGAACTCACGCGCCGCGCCACCCGGCCCGCACCGTACGCCCCGCCACCGGCCAGCCCCGCTTCGGTGTCCGGCCCTGGAGTAGCGGCTCGGTCCGCATCCACTGCGCGTCACTCAACGGCGCACCCGGACCGACGATCCGTCAACGGCGGGCTTGGCCAGGCGGAATGGCCCGCGTCAACCGGCTCTGACTCCCGTTCACTGGCCTCGCTTGAGCGCTCGCTGGTGTGTTCACCACCGCGGCATTCGGTCCTGTGTTCGGCGGTCCAGCGTGCAGGTGGACGCAGTCGTACCCCGTGTCGCTGTTGAGTTTTCCCGGTCTGCGCCCACCGAGCGCGGTCCGCGGTACCCCCTTCACCAACGCGATCAGTCTGGCTGTCGTGCAGGTTCGCCCCACTCGGTGATCAGACGGATTTTGAAGCCGAACTGGTGGGCCCTTTGAGAAGCCGATCTGAGTGACTCCGCCACGGAATGCGAATCTGACGCGCGTGGCGTGAGAACACGAACGTCACCCGAGCCGAGCCGGTCCAAGAGAAGCTGAGCCGACACAGGCAAAACTGAGGAAAGAAGTCGCCAAGCTGGGTACCCGAAGCTGACCATTTCCTCGGGCGCTCCGGCATTCTCGGCGGCCTGGACCAGTTCCTCCCTGCCCGCAGGGAAGGTGACGTCCTGCAGCGCCTCCGGCACGTCCCGTACGCTTGTGAACATGCCTCCTCCTCAGCTGTTGTCCAGGGGCACTTCGTACCGGCTCGTGCTACCCGTGGCGTTGCCGGAAAAAGCGGCCGACGGGGACATCAAAGCATTTCGGGGAATCCAGGGGAGATCACATGCCCGGCAAAATCGAACGTGCCACCCTGCGCGCCGCGGCTCAGGCCGCCGAACATGTCCTGGCGAACGCTGCCGAGCAGGCCGAGCGCCAGTACCCGCAGGACCCGTACGCCCAGCGCGTCGCCGAGGCCGGGATGCTCACCGGTGCGTTGAGGGTCCTGCTGGACGCGGTGCGCCCCTTTACCGAGGAAGGGGAAGAGGACGGGCGGTGACCGGCGCTTTCGGCACCGGCCGCGAGGTTGGCGCCGGCATTTCGTTCACCGTTTCGGGCAGTGCATGCGCGGTACCTGTGAGGGGTTGCAGGATTGGAGACGCCATGGACAGCGACGAGTTCATCCGGCTCGTCAGCCGGCGGGCCCACGTGCCCGAGGAGCAGGCTGGAGAGCTGACCCGGGCCACGATGCTGACCCTGGGCGAGCGGATTACCGGCGGCGAGGCCAGGCACTTGGCCGGCGTCCTGCCCGCCGAGATCGCCCCGCCGCTGATCCACCGGAGGATGCCGCCGAGAAATTCGGCGTTGACGAGTTCGTCCGGCGAGTGAGTGAGCGTGCAGGCCTCGGTGAGACCGTGGCGCGCAGGGGCGTTGCGGCGGTTTTCATGACTCTGGGAGAGGCCGTCCCCGGCGCGGAGTTCCAGGATGTGATGTCGCAACTGCCGAACGAATTCCAGAACATCTAGCTCGGACATCCCGGCGCCCGGAACACGGCTGCGCGCAGCCCATGAGAATCGCTCGCTCGCAAGCGCTTGTTCGACACCCACCTGGCCGTTGGGAGGCTGGAAGAAGCGGTGGCTCGGCATGTGCGCTCTCCGGTTCCCCATTCGAGGGCCCGGCGCACGTGGCCGGCTCTTGGTCCGTGGCCACTTGGGGCATGCTTTGATGCCTGTCGCGGGTTACGGCACGGATTCCAGCGACTCCCCGCCAGTGCCTCGCCGACCGGGGAGCTCATCCGGCAGCTGGCCCCGGCGCCACGGCGTCGACGGTCACCGTGGTCAGGCTGTCGCAACCGCCGCGCGAACGCCTGGGGCTGAGCGGTACTGCGGTGCTCGTCGTCAGCAACGCTGGACCACACCGGGCGGTCCCGCACGGGGTCCGCGGCAAGCGTCGGCAGCATGCGTTCCGGAGTGCCGACGCGACGTCTCACCGCCTTCGCCCTAGGCTCGGATCCGTGAGATGGCTACGGGCGCTGGGAGACTCCATGCGCGCCGGGCTTCGCGTCGAGCGGACGCGGCTCGAACCCCTGGTAGCACTGCGCGCCGCGGCCGGGGTGGCGACGGTGATCGCGCTCGCACTGTGGCTGGTGTCCCCGGCCTACGCCGTCTCCGCGGCGTTCGGCGCGTTCTCGGCCGGCGCCTCCTCCTTCCAGCGGGGTTGGCGCCCGCGCAAGGTGGTCGCGCTGGCCGCCGGATTCGGGCTGGCCATCAGTACGTTTCTGGGCTATCTGGTGGCAGGGCACCTCGTGCTCTTCGTCCCGCTGCTGGCCGCGTGGGCCTTTCTCGCGGGCATGGCCTGGGCGGTCGGACCGAACGCCGGCATCGTCGCAACAGCCACGGTGGGCATCATGCTCGTCACGATCACCCTGCCCACCAGTATCGAACAGACGCTTGAGCACGCCGCGGTGATCGCGTTCGGCGGTGTGGTGCAGGCGACGCTGATCCTGCTGTTTCCCATCCGCAGGTGGGGGGCGCACCGTGACGCGCTCGCCGACGCCCTGGCTGCCGAGGCGGACTACGCCCGACGGTTGCGCCACGACCCGACCGGCCCCTTCGATCCGCAGCCGCTGATGACCGCGCGCAGCGCCGCCACCCTCACCCCGTCGCAGGCACGCCACCGGCCCCGCATCCTGCACGGTCCACGGGGCCTGGCCGAACGCATCCGGCCGACCCTCGCCGCGCTCGCGGACCCCCAGGTCGGGGCCCCGGCGGAGGGCCCTGGGCGGGACCGGGCACGGGAGTTGCTGAGCGCCGCCGCCGACATCCTCGACGCCGCCGCGGCGTCCATCCGCCACGGCACTGCGATCCGGGCTCCCGCCAGAGCGCTCCAGGCTTTGCGCGTCGGCGAGGAGGACGAGGTGCTGGACGGGCCCGCACGCCGCGCGGCCGCCCAGCTGAGCAGGCTGCTGGGTGAGGTGCTGGAGATCGCCGACAGTCGTGACACCCGTGCGCCGCCCGCCGCCGCCGGTGCGGACGGGCAGTCGCTGGTGGAGCCCACGATGTTCCGGCTGGTGCCCGTGGTCGTGCGCGCCATGCGCCGCGAGCTTCGCCCCGACTCCCCCGTGCTGCGGCATGCCGTGCGCCTCGCGGTGGTCGCCTCCCTCGGGTACCTGCTCGGCACGGCGCTGCCCCTGGGCCACGGCTACTGGGTGCCCGTCACGTCCGTGATGGTGCTGCGACCCGACTTCCACGACACCTACGCGCGTGGCGTGGCGCGGTTCGTGGGCACCGTCGTCGGGGTCGGGCTGGCGACCGGAGCCGTGGAAGCGCTCCACCCGGACGCGTCCGTGTCCGGCGGCCTGGCCGTGGGCTCCGCCGCGCTGACGTATCTGTTCATGCGTACCGGATACGCCGTCTCGCAGTGCTTCACAGCGGCATACGTCGTCTTCCTCCTCGGCATGGGCGGCGAGACATGGCAGCAGACGGTACGGGACCGTGTCCTGCTCACCCTGCTCGGCGGTGCGCTGGCGATGCTGGCATACGTCGTCTACCCGGCTTGGGAGACACCTCGGCTGCGGGACCGGCTCGCGGACTGGCTCGACGCGAACGGTCGGTACGCGGCTGCCGTGCTCCGCGCCTTCGCCGAGCCGTCCGGGCAGCGGCGTGCGGACGTGCGGCGGGCACTGCTCGACAGCCGCGCCGCGAACGCCGCGTGGACCGAGGCGTTCACCCGGGCCGGCCGGGAGCCCGTACGGCATCGCGGCCTGACGCACCACGAGGCCGAGGAGGCGCAGGACGCGCTGCGGTCACTCGGCCGGGCCGCCATGCTGCTGGAGAGCCATCTGCCCGACAGCGACGACGCCCGCCCCGTTCCGCAGGCGGCTCGGCTGGCCGACGCCCTGGAGACGGACACCGCGCGCGCAGCGCGGAACCTGCGCGAGGGGCGCGACCTCACATGGGAGCATGTCGCCGGTGTTCTCGACGAGTGGGACACCGATGGAGGCGAGCAGGACCGGATCGTGCGGCGAGGAGCGGAGCTCCTCGCGCAGGCGCTGAACGAGCTGTCGACCGCCGTGAGCCAGACACCGCTCGAGCGGGACGTCGAGCCCGCCCGGCGGGAGCGGCGCGAACACGCGGAGCAGGCCGCCCAGTGACAACTGCCTTGCCGGCGCAGGCGCTTGCTGCCCCCGTCGGTCACCCGTCCCCTCACTGCCGGTGATGTGGTAGGGCACCGGCGAAGCTCGGTCCTGCGGAGAGGGTCCAGTCGATCGTGTCGGACATGACCCGGCTCAGGAGTGGGCCGCTCAAGCGCCTGGTCGGGTCCGGACGAGGCTGGGAGGCCGCCACGCCGGGCCGCAGGCCGGTCGGATCGCCGAAGGTCGGACGGCCCGCGCGGATTCCGGCTGATCGACCCTGTGCGAAGGCCGTAGAGCTGCATGATCCTGAGGCCATGATCGGTCGGCAGGCCGGGCTCTGACGGGCGCGTCGAAACCCTACCGACCAACCGCGCCGTGCAGGCCGTCGCCTCCGTCTCGACGGCGGCGGTGGCGGACAGTGGTCCGGCACCGCCGGCTCGGCGGGGTCTCTCAGGCGGCGGTGGTGCCGCCGCCCGCCGCAGCGCCGCTCTGGGCGGCCTCTTCGCGCGCGCCCTCGCCGGACTCACTGATCTGGACCCGGCGGGGCCTGGCGGCTTCGGCCTTGGGGACGGTGATGCTGAGCACTCCGTCGTGCATGTCGGCCTTGATCTTGTCGGTGTCCAGCTCTCCGGGCAGCCGCAAACGGTACTCGAAGGCTCCGACGCGGCGGGTGCTGCGGCGCAGGACGCCCTTGCGTTCCCGCTCCTTGATCTCTCCGGTGACCACGAGTTCGGGACCGTTGGCCTCGACGTTGATGTCCTTGCTCTTCACACCGGGGAGTTCGATCTCTATGTGGAACGCGTCCTCGGACTCCGACACGTCCGCGAGAGGCGTCCACGCGGCCGCGGGTGCCGCGCCCACCGTCGACTCCAGCAGACCGCTCATCTGGTTGAGCAGTTCGTCGAACTCGACCAGGGGATTGAGAGGGGTGTGTGCCCAGACGACGGGCCGTTCCTGCATTCCGCCACCGCGGTGGCGCCGGACGGGCGTGGCCATCGCCATCGCCTCCTTCTTCCTTCTCGTGATCTCATCGCCCACCATGTGTCATGCGAGCCATGCGGACTCCTTGTGACGTATGTGTGGGGCGACGTCCGAGCCGCCCGCGGGAGCAGGCGTGCCCGTGGTGCCGGGTGCGGCCGAGTGCCCCAGGTGCCGGTGGACGAAGTGGATGGCCATCGCGCCCTCCCCGGCCGCCGAGGCCACCCGCTTCACCGAGCCGCTACGGACGTCCCCGGCCGCGAAGACCCCGGGCAGGCTGGTCTCCAGGGTCATGCAGGAGCGCCCGCGACCGTGCCACACCTCGGGGGAGGCGCAGGCTTCCTGGGCCTCCGGCCCGGTGAGGACGAAGCCGCGGGAGTCGAGGGCGATGGTGCCGGTGAGCCACTCGGTGTGGGGGTCGGCGCCGGTGAAGACGAACAGGCTCCTTACGGCGAGCCGGCGGTGCCGGCCCGTGCGGTTGTCGACCACGTCGAGCTCCTCCAACACCTCCTGGCCGACGGCCTCGGTGACCTCGGTGTGCAGCATGACCTCCACCCGCGAATGGCGCTCGATCTGGTCGACCAGGTAGCGGGACATGTTGGCCTCAAGGCTGGATCCCCGGACCAGCAGGTACACCTTCGGCGCGTACCCGGCGAGGAACAGCACCGCCTGGCCCGCCGAATTGCCGCCGCCGACCACGGCCACCGGGTCGGTGCGACACTGCTGGGCCTCGTAGACGGTCGCCGAATAGTGGACGCTCGTTCCCTCCAGGCGTTCGATGCCGGGCACCTGGAGCCGGCGGTAGCGGGCACCCGTGGCCAGGACGACGGCGCGGGCGGCGATCTCGCTGCCGTCGGCGAACGCCACCACGTAGTGGTCGTCGTCCTTGGGATGGAGACCGGTCACCTCCGCCGGAATGCTGATCCTGGCGCCGAACTTGTCGGCCTGGAGCAGGGCACGTTCGGCGAGTTCGGCGCCGGAGATGCCGGAGGGGAAGCCGAGCAGATTCTCGATGCGGGACGACGTGGCGGCCTGGCCGCCGGTGGCCAACGCCTCCACCACGGTGGTGCTCAGGCCCTCGGAGGCGGCGTACACCGCGGCAGCGAGGCCGGCGGGTCCGGAGCCAACGATGAGGACGTCGCCGTGACGGTTTCCGGCAGTCAGTGACGGCAGACCGATGAGACGGGCCAGTTCGGCGTTGCTGGGGTTGCGCAACAGGGTGGTGTCCCGCCAGATGACGAGCGGTGTCTCCTCCGGGCCGACGCCGAAGCGGCGCAGCAGCTCCTCGGCCTCCTCGTCGGTCTCCAGGTCGAGCCACCGGTGCGGCAACCGGTTGCGGATGGCGAACTCGCGCAGCCGCCTGGTGTCGGGCGAGTAGCGCGAGCCGATGATGCGGAAGCCGGCGCCCTGTCCGACGAGCAGCGCGCGACGGCCCAGACAGGCGCGCAGCACGACGTCCCCGATGGTGGAGTCCTGGGCCACCAGGCGGCGCAGCCGATCCAAGGAGACGACGAGGACCTCGCCCGGCTCCCTGGCGACAGCGGTGTAGAAGGCCACCTGCCCGTGCAGCAGCCCGAGTTCGCCGATGAAGCGACCGGGGCCGTGCACGCGCAGCACGTGCTCCTCGGGAGTGCCGTAGTCCTCGACGACGGCGACGGAACCGCTGAGGACGACGAAGAATGTCTCGCAGCGCTCCCCCTCCCGGATCAGCACGTCGTTCGGAGCCATGCTCCTGCGTTCCCCGTGCTCCGCCAGACGCGCTATCTGGTCCTCCGTAAGGCGCGGATACGCGCCGTAGATGTCCGGGGTCTCCCAGGAGACGGCCTCGTCCGCTGCCTCCGGCACCGGTTCTTCGCCCGGCAGCGACTGGTCGCCGGACATCAGACGAACGCCTCGTGGACGTAGCACCAGCGCCATTCCTCGCCGGCCTCGAACGACTCCACGATCGGATGGCCGTCGGAAGCGGCGTGCCTGCGCGCGTGCTTGTTCGGCGAGGAGTCACAGCAGCCGACGTGCCCGCAGGTCAGGCAGAGCCTCAGGTGGACCCACGGGGAGCCGAGCAGCAGACACTCCTGACATCCTTCTGGAGTCAGCGGCTGGACCGGCCGGACGAGCGCGAGGTGGGGGTCTGCGTGCAGAGTCATCCGGATCACCCTTCCCGGGCCATGATCGACTGTTCCACCCACTGGCGCAGGACGGGGGCGGGCGCCGCCCCGGCCTGCCGGGCGACGGTCCTGCCCTTGTCGAGGACGAGCAGGGTCGGCACCGCCTGTACCTCGAAACGCTGCGACAGCCGCGGGTTCTTGTCTACGTCGACCTTGACGAGTTTGATCCGTCCGGCGAGGTCGGTGGCCACCTGCTCCAGCGCCGGGCTGACCATGCGGCAGGGACCGCACCAGGTGGCCCACAGGTCGACCACGACGGGGACGTCGGCCCGCTCGGCGACCTCGGCGAAGTCGTCGTCGCCCGCGTCCACCATCCACGGTATGGGTTGCTTGCAGTTGCCACACTTGGGGTGCCCCTCCGCGGCCACGGGCACCCGGTTCTTGCGCCCGCAGTTCGGACATGTGACGGTCACCGCCTGCATCGTGCTCATGCCGCCCTCGCTTCCTCCGCCGCCTCGGGCTGGTCGTAGGTGACCACCAGTTCGCCCGCCTGGGCGTCGACCCGGATGGTGGCGCCGTCCTGCACGTCGCCGCGCAGCAGGGCCCGTCCGACGAGAGTTTCGACCTCGTGGGAGATGTAGCGGCGCAGCGGTCGCGCGCCGTACACCGGGTCGTAGCCCTGCTTGGCGATGAACTCCTTTGCACTGCTGGTGAGCTCGACGGCGATGCGGCGCTCGGCGAGCCGGCGGCGCAGCTCGTCGAACTGCAGCTCCACGATCTGCTCGATCTGTGCCTCGCCGAGTGGCTTGAACAGCACGATGTCGTCGACGCGGTTGAGGAACTCCGGGCGGAAGTGGCCGCGCAGCTCGGCCATGACCAGAGCCCGCGCGTCCGGCTTGATCTCGCCCTCGGCGGTGACGCCGTCGAGGAGGTGCTCGGAGCCGATGTTGGACGTCATGATGATCACGGTGTTGCGGAAGTCGACCGTGCGGCCCTGGGAGTCGGTGATCCGGCCGTCGTCGAGGACCTGCAGCAGGGTGTTGAAGACGTCGGTGTGCGCCTTCTCGATCTCGTCGAACAGCACGACCGAGTACGGCTTGCGGCGCACGGCCTCGGTGAGCTGGCCGCCCTCCTCGTAGCCTACGTACCCGGGCGGTGCGCCGACCAGCCGGCTGACGGTGTGCCGCTCCTGGTACTCGCTCATGTCGAGGCGGACCATGTTCTCCTCGGAGTCGAACAGGGCCGCCGCGAGCGTCTTGGCCAGCTCTGTCTTCCCGACGCCGGTGGGGCCGAGGAAGACGAACGAACCGATCGGCCGGCGAGGATCGCGGATGCCGGAGCGGGCCCGGATGATCGCGTCGGCCACGAGCTTGACGGCCTCGTCCTGGCCGATGACGCGCTCGCGCAGGATCTCGTCCAGACGCAGCAGCTTCTCCCGCTCGCCTTCCTGGAGGCGGGCGACGGGGATGCCGGTCCAGGCGGCGACGATCTCGGCGATCTCCTCCTCGGTGACGACCTCCCGCAGCAGCCGGTTCTGGCCCTGCTTCGCGGCCAGTTGCTCCTCCTCTGCCGTCAGCCGGCGCTCCAGTTCCCGGAGTTTGCCGTAGCGGAGTTCGGCGGCACGGTTGAGGTCGTAGTTGCGCTCGGCCTCCTCCGCCTCGTGACGCACCTGCTCCAGTTCCTGGCGCAGTTCCTGCACCCGGCGGATCGCCTGGCGTTCGGCCTCCCACTGGGCGTGTTTGGCGTCGGCCTCGGCCCGCAGGTCGACGAGTTCCTTGCGCAGCTCCTCCAGGCGGGCCCTGCTGGCCGGGTCGGTCTCCTTGGACAGGGCCGCCTCCTCGATCTCCAGGCGGGTCACCCGCCGGGTGATCTCGTCGAGTTCGGCGGGCATGGAGTCGATCTCGGTCCGCAGCCGGGCACACGCCTCGTCGACGAGGTCGATGGCCTTGTCGGGCAGGAAGCGGTCGGTGATGTAGCGGTGCGACAGCGTCGCCGCCGCGACCAGTGCCGTGTCCTGGATCTTGACGCCGTGGAACACCTCCAGGCGTTCGCGCAGGCCGCGCAGGATGGAGATGGTGTCCTCCACGTTCGGCTCATCGACCAGCACCTGCTGGAAGCGGCGTTCGAGCGCGGCGTCCTTCTCGATGTGCTTGCGGTACTCGTCGAGGGTGGTCGCGCCGATCATGTGCAGTTCACCGCGGGCCAGCATGGGCTTGAGCATGTTGCCCGCGTCCATGGCGCCCTCGGCTGCCCCCGCGCCGACGACGGTGTGCAGCTCGTCGACGAAGAGCAGGATCCTGCCCTCGGCCGCCTTGACCTCGCTGAGCACGGCCCGCAGCCGTTCCTCGAACTCACCGCGGTACTTGGCGCCGGCCACCAGTGATCCCATGTCGAGGGCGAACACCGTCTTGTCGCGCAGGCCCTCGGGGACGTCGCCGCGCACGATGCGCTGGGCCAGGCCCTCCACGATGGCGGTCTTGCCGACGCCGGGGTCGCCGATGAGGACGGGGTTGTTCTTGGTCTTGCGGCTGAGGATCTGGGTGACGCGGCGAATCTCCGCGTCACGGCCGATGACGGGGTCCAGCCGTCCGGACCGAGCCTCGAGGACCAGGTCGCGGCCGTACTTCTCCAGCGCCTCGTAGGCCACTTCGGGGTTGGCGGAGGTGACACGCTGGTTGCCGCGGACCTGGGTCAGCGCGCTCAGGAACGAGTCCGTGGTGATGCCGGCCTCTTTGAGCAGTCGCCCGGCCGCGGTCGCCGAGCCCTCCTCGGCCAGGGCGAGCACCAGGTGCTCCACCGACACGTACTCGTCCTTGAGGCGTTTGGCCTCCCGCTCGGCCGTGTCCAGCAGGCGGGACAGGCGCTGGGTGACGAAGACCTGCCCGGGTGCCGCGCCGGGGCCGGTGACCCTGGGACGCCGGGCCAGTTCCTCACGCACGGCAGCCCGCAGTTCCTTGGGTTCGCCGCCCGCCTGTTGCACCAGTCGCGGGACGAGGCCGTTTTCCTGGTCGAGGAGAGCGAGCAGCAGGTGCTCACCGTCGACCTCGGTGTGCCCCATGCGGACGGCCACCGTCTGGGCCTCCTGCAGGGCCTCCTGGGACTTCTGGGTGAGGCGGTTCATGTCCATGGCGGTATGTCACTCCTCGTACCGGCGCGGCGCAGCGCCGCTTCGAGCAGGCTGATGCGGTCCAGCAGATCGAGCACCAGGCCGATGGATGCGTAGTTGAGGCACAACCCGGTGCGCAGCCGCTGGACGCGGGCGAGGGCGGCCGGTGCCGTGGGCTCGAACACCAGCCCTCCGTAGGCGTCCCGCTCGGCCTCGACCAGTCCCAGTGCGACGAACCGACGGATGAGGTCGGGATGGACGCCGGAGCGGCGGGCCACGGTCTGCAGGGAGAGCCTGGGCACCGGCACGAGCGCGTACTGAACACGTACCGACGCGGGGGCTGTCAGCCAAGACGCCTGGCGCGCCTCGACCGGTGGGTCGCTCATCGTGTCCTCCTGGGGTCGAACGAGGAGACGGCGGCGAGCTCCTCGAACAGTTCGCGCTCCCGGTCGCTGAGCTTGGGCGGCACCATGATCCGGAGCTCGGCGTAGAGGTTGCCGTTGGCGCCGCGCGGTCCCGGCATGCCCTCGCCGCGCAGCCGCAGCCGCCGACCACTGGAGGACCCGGCGGGCACGGTCACCTTGGCCGTCGCCCCGCTCGGCGTGGGCACCGGAACCGTGGCGCCCAGCGCCGCCTCCCAGGGGGTGACCGAAAGCTGCACGTACACGTCCCGGCCGTCGAGGCGGAACTGGGGGTGCGGCTGGATTCGCACCCGCAGGTACAGGTCCCCCGCCGAGCCGTCGCCGCTGCCGCGGCCGCCCTCGCCCGCCAGCCGGATGCGTTGCCCGTCGACGACGCCGGGTGGCACGTCCACCTCGTAGCGCCGCTGCGCGGCGGGCCCGGCGAGGGTGACGGTGCGGCGGCCGCCGCGGTAGGCCTCCTCGACGGTGAGCGGCAGTTCGGCCTCCTGGTCGGCACCGGGGACACGCACCCGTCCGGCGCCCCCGAAGAGCGAGCCGAACAGGTCGTCGACGTCGATGCCCTCCGCGCCGAAGCCGCTGGTGGAGTACCGGACCCCGGGGCCGCCCCCGGTGGACCAGCGGAAGCCGCCGCCGGGTCCCGCGCCGGCACCGACCCGCTCCTCCCAGTCCTCGGGAACCTGCCGGAAGTCCTCGCCGAAGCGGTCGTAACGGGCCCGCTGGTCCGGGTCGGACAGGACACTGAAGGCGTCGTTGATCTCCTTGAACCGCTCCTCCGCCGTGGGGTCCTTGTTGACGTCGGGGTGGTACTTGCGGGCCAGCTTGCGGTACGCCCGCTGGATCTCGTCCTTGTCGGCGTTGCGCGGTACCCCGAGAACCTCGTAGAAGTCGCGTGCCATGGCCGGTCACTCCCGCTTGGCGACGGTCACGGCGGCCGGCCTCAGCTGCCGCTCGGCCTCGCCGTAGCCGGGGCGCAGCACCTGCGCCACGGTGTTCGGTTCGGCGTCGGGGTCCTGGACCACGCCGACGACCTCGTGCCGGGAGGGGTCGAACGGGACGCCGGTCTCGGCGTGACGCTCGTAGCCGAGGCGTCCGAGGATCGACACGGCCTGGTCGCGCACGGCGCGGACCCCCTCGACGATCGCCCCGGGGTCGGAGCCCGCGTGGTTCAGGGCGAGTTCGAGGTTGTCGATGACGGGAAGGAAGACCGCGGCCGTACGGGCGCGTTCGACCGCGCGCTCCCGGTCCAGTTCCCGGGCGTGCCGCTTGCGCAGGTTGTCGAGGTCGGCGAGGGCACGCCGCCAGCGGTCTTCGACCTCTTTCAGCGCGGCCGTGTACTCGTCCTCGACACCGGCCGGACCGGTGGCCGCGTCGGGCCCCGGTTCGGCCTCCGTGGTCGGCGGCGCGGGCTCGGGCAGGTCGCCCTGCGGCGGTTGTACGGCGCCTTCGGGCGGCGGGTCGGACGCTCGGTCCTGGGGAGGGATCGGCATGGCGGCTACCTCAGCCCTTGTCGAACTCGGCGTCGACCACGTCTTCGTCGTCGCCGGCCCCGCCCTGCCCGGAGCCGTCCGGCCCGGTGGTGTCCGACGGACCACTCGCCGCCGCGGCTTCGGCCCCGTGGGCGGCGAGCCCGGCGTAGACCTGCTGGAGTTCGGAGATCAGCGGCCTGACCTTGTCCACTCCGGCCTCGTTCTTGACCGCGTCGCGGGCCTCGGACACGAGCATCTCGGCGCGTGCCTTTTCGTGCGCGGGTGCGGCGTCGCCCAGTTCGTTCAGGCGCTTCTCGACCTGGTAGGCGACGGCGTCGAGCTCGTTGCGCGCGTCGACGGCCTCGCGCAGCGCCTGGTCCTGGTTCTGGTTGCGCTCGGCCTCCTGGACCATGCGCTCGACCTCACTGCGGTCGAGGTTGGAGCTCTCGCTGATGGTGATGCCCTGTTCCTTGCCGGTGTCCTTGTCGCGAGCGCTGACGTTGAGGATGCCGTTGGCGTCGATGTCGAAGGTGACCTCGACCTGGGGTTCGCCCCGCGGCGCCGGGCGGATGTCGGTGAGCTGGAAGCGGCCGAGGACCCGGTTGTCGGCGGCCCGCTCGCGCTCGCCCTGGAGGGCCACCACATCGACGGCCGGCTGGTTGTCCTCGGCGGTGGAGAAGGTCTCACTGCGGCGCACCGGGATGGTGGTGTTCCGCTCGATGATCTTCGTCATCACTCCGCCGCGGGTCTCCACGCCCAGCGACAGCGGGGTGACGTCGAGCAGCAGGACGTCCTTGACCTCGCCCTTGAGCACCCCGGCCTGGATCGCGGCGCCCAGGGCCACGACCTCGTCGGGGTTGACGCTCATGTTGGGGTCCTTGCCGCCGGTCAGCCGTCGCACCAGGGCCTGGACGGCGGGGATGCGGGTGGAGCCGCCGACGAGGATGACCTCGTCGATGTCGCTCTCGCTGACCTTGGCGTCTCCCATGGCCTGCTTGACCGGACCGAGGCAGCGCTCCACCAGGTCGCCGGTGATCTGCTCGAAGGTGGACCGCATGATCGTCGTGGTCAGGTGCTTGGGCCCGGAGGCGTCGGCGGTGATGAACGGCAGGCTGACCTGGGTCTGAGTGACGGAGCTGAGCTCGGTCTTGGCCTTTTCCGCCGCCTCGAACAGGCGTTGCAGTGCCTGCGGGTCCTGGCGCAGGTCGATGCCGTTGTCCTTCTGGAATTCGTCCGCGAGGTAGTCGACCAGGCGCCGGTCGAAGTCGTCGCCGCCCAGATGGCTGTCGCCCGCCGTGGAGCGCACCTCGACCACGCCGTCGCCGACGTCGAGGATGCTCACGTCGAAGGTGCCGCCGCCCAGGTCGAAGACGAGGACGGTCTCGTGCTGCTTGTTGTCCATGCCGTAGGCGAGGGCGGCCGCGGTCGGCTCGTTGATGATCCGCAGCACTTCCAGGCCCGCTATCCGGCCGGCGTCACGGGTCGCGGTGCGCTGGGCGTCGTTGAAGTAGGCGGGCACGGTGATGACCGCCTCGGTGACCCGCTCCCCCAGCTGCTTGGAGGCGTCGTCGGCGAGCTTGCGCAGCACCAGGGCGCTGATCTCCTCGGGCGCGTACAGCTTGTCACGCACCTTGAAGCGGGCCTCGCCGTTCTCTCCCGCGACGACGTCGTAGGCGACGGCCTTGGCCTCGTCGGGGACCTCGTCGAAGTGCCGGCCGATGAACCGCTTGGCCGAGTAGATGGTGCCCTTGGGGTTGAGGATGGCCTGGCGCCGGGCCAGCTGGCCCACCAGGCGCTCACCGGTGTCGGTGAAGGCCACCACGGACGGCGTGGTCCGGTGGCCCTCGCTGTTGGGCACGACGGTCGGCTCGCCGCCCTCCCACACGGCGATCACCGAGTTGGTGGTGCCCAGGTCGATGCCCACTGCCTTGGCCATGAGGAGCTCCTTCCGCGGCGGTCGACGTCCGTCGGCGACCGTTCACCCTCCGGGCCCTGTCCGCCCGGCTTCGACACTCGTTCAGCTGGGACGGAGCCGCTGCGCCGGCGGCCGCCGTTCGAGAGGGGCGCTCCCCGTCTTCGCGCCGACCCTGCTGTCCAGCCCGGCGACCCGCCGGACGGCCTCTTCGGCGACCTCCTCGTCCGTGCACGACGTCGCACCGGCTGGGCTGCATGGAGCGGACCGGGACGACGTCCCGGCGGCTCGATCGCTCATCTGTTCGCCCAGGCTCGTGTTCCGACCGATGATCGCCACCTTTTGAACGGGAAAACCCTGGTAGATGAGGTGATCGACGACATATTCGGCTTCCTGGTACCTCAACGAGGCAACGGGCCTGCATGCTCAGGGCCAGCCCTTTCGACGGCGACCGCCGAGCGATCCCTACGGCCCCCACAGTGGCTGTTCGCGCGGTCACCCCGCCTGCGCCCGGCGGGTCGAAAAGTGGCACCGGCGGTCGGTCTGCGAGGACAAGAGACGGGACGAACGATTCGGGTTGGCGGCTCGCAGCGGGGCACTCGGGGCCTAGCATGAGATACGGGGCTCACGGATGTACTTCTTCGAAGCCCGGGGGAGAACGGAGTTATCCCATGGCCGGCCGTCCGGCGCAAGGACTGTCTCTCGGCTTCGACGCTCAGGAAGCGGATACCGCCGTGCCCGCGGACGATCAGCCGCACAGCCCCGGCCGAACGGCCGCCGTGGCCCGGGGCGCAGCGGACCCTCACGGGCTGCTGGCACTGTCCCACGCCCTGTTCGACGGCGCGGACGAGCGCGAGATCCTCAAGGCTGCCCTGGCTCACGTCACTGCCCTCGGGCCGTACCACGCCGAGGCCGGTCTTCTGTCGAACGACGACTCGCTCGTCGGCGCCACCGGATCCGCGGACGGGGTCGAGGTCGAGGTGCAACTGCAGAAGCTGGAGCAGACGGACGGCCCCGTGATCCTTCCCGAGCGACCCTGGTGCTGGGCGTTCGGTCTGCGCAGCTCCGCAGGTGTGCTCGGCCACTTGGTGGTGTCGTCCCGGTTCCCACCCGGGGAGCAGGACCACTTCCTCCTCTCCACGCTCGTGCAGCTCACCGCGGCGGCCCTGTCCCTGGCGAGCGCGCGACGCCGGCAGCGCGACGACGCCCGGGAGCTGAGCATGCTGCGCAGCCAGCGGGCCGCCGTCCTCGGGCAACTGGACGCCCTGCGGACCGAAATCCAGCAGCAGCGGATCGTCCACGAGGCATTCGCCCGTGTCGCTGTCCTCGGGGGCGATGAGGACGCCCTCACCCAGGCGCTGTACGCACTGACCGGTCTTCCGGCACTCGTCGAGGACCGCTTCGGCAACCTGCGGTCCTGGGCGGGCCCAGGCCGTCCGACCCCCTATCCGGTGCCGGTCACCGCCTGTCGGGAGGAGATGCTTCGCGAGGTGGCCCTCGAGACGGGACCGGTCCGGGTCAAGGGCCGGCTGATCGCCCTGGCCCGGCCACGTGGCGAGGTGCTGGGCGTGCTTGCCCTGGTGGACCCCGACGGGACTGCGGACGCCCACACCGTGTTCGCACTGGACCACGCCGTGCGGTCGCTCTCCCTGGAGCTGACGCATCTGCGCAACCTGGCCGAGGTCGAGCTGCGGCTGCATCGCGAGTTGGCCAACGACCTGCTGGAGGGCGCTGACGAGGCGAGCGCGTACGCCAGGTGCGACGCCGTCGGCCACGACCTGCACCGGCCGCACTACGTGATGGTGGTGCACCGCAGGGGCAGGGCGGCGGACGAATCCCTCTCGCGGCCCATCGAGCGGGCGGCGGCAGCCCTGAACCTGCGGCCGCTGACCACCCGGCGCGGGGAGGACTGCGTAGTCCTGCTGACCGAGACGAGACCGAACGGCGACACGCTGCACGCGGCGCTGGAGCGGGAGTCCGGCAGGCGCAGCTGGTCGGTCGGGGTGAGTGCCCGCTGCGACTCCCCCGGCAGCATCCCCCGCTGCTACCAGGAGGCGCTGCGGGCCCTGGAGGTGCGGCAGCACTCCCGTGAACAGGACGGAACGACCTTCTTCGACGACCTGGGGCTCTACCGGATACTGGGGCCCGGGAACGACCTCCACGAGCTGGAGGCCTTCGTCCGTGAGTGGCTCGGGCTGCTCATCGACTACGACAAACGGCACGGCACGGACATGGTGCAGACGCTCGCCCAGTACTTCGACTGCGGTGGCAACTACGACGAGACCGCCGCCGCTCTGACCGTCCACCGCAGCACGCTGCGCTACCGGCTCCAGCGCATCCGCGAGATCGGCGGCCGCGACCTCGCGGACGTGGACACCCGGCTCAATCTGCAGGTGGCGACGCGCGTATGGAAGATCATGCTCGGCGAACCGGGCTGACCGAGGTCTCCCGGGGCGGCACGCGGGCTCGCCGAGCGGACGGGCGCTTTTCGGCTCCCTGGAACCGGAAGCGCTCGTTCCCACCTGGTCAGCCGCGCCAGTTCACCTTGAACACCACCAGAAGCACTACTCCGGCACGTGGCTGGAGCACGAGCAACCCGAAGGGGACAGCGCCGACTTCACCGACCGAGTGTTCCTCGTCCAGGACCACGGACGCTTGCTCACGAACAGGGTCCCGCACAACGTCTGCCGGTCCGGCACCCGCGACCGACCCCCCACCGGCTTCGGACCCGGCTCGGGCGGCAACGGCTCGCTCAGCGCCCGTAGTTCGTCCGACACGACCTACGGCCGCGACTGTCTCTTCCCAGGACCGGACCAGCGAGCGGACAGGCCCCCCAGTCACATGATCAACAACTTCTGTGAGGACCTCCACGTCCTCCCCGCCGAGGCGGGGATGTTCCGGAGTACGGCGCCTACCAGGCGGCCACCACCTAGGCCGTTTGATCGTTGGCCCGGGTGTGCCGTACTGACGCGCCGTGGGCGCGGATCGAGCCGTTACTCCCGGGCCGGACACCGAAGCGGGGTGGCCGGTGGCGCGGGGTGGGGTGCGGGCCGGGGTGGGGCCGGAGCGGGTGTTCGCGGTGGCGCACGCGATCGTGGCCCGGTGGTGGGAGCAGGCCCTGTACTGGGAGGACGAGGGGATCTGGCCGTACCCCCGCGCCTGCCGGCGGGGGCCAGCGTGTCACACGGCGTCGACGTTACCCCGGGGGCATCCTGTGGGCACTTGCGATCGCGGGGGCAGCCGACGAGAAGGGTCCAGCCATGCGGGTGTCGTCTCAGGGCGTTACGGTCGTAGCTCTCCTGGCGGATCCGGACGCGCCCACGGAAATCGCACAACGCATGGCCCGGATACTTCCCGCTCGGCTCGCCGACAGGTCAGGCCAGGGGCGACGGTTCGACGTCGAGGTGGTCAGTGAGCCCTTCACCGCAGGAACGGAGGACCCGCACACCTTGATGCGCCGGATCATGGACCGTGGGAGAGCGGAGAATTGGGACATCGTCGTGGCGCTCACCGACCTTCCGCTGCACTCGCACGGGCGCAAGGTCGTTGTGGATCTGAGTCACGAACACGGCTTGGCGCTGCTGTCTCTTCCTTCACTGGGGGGCTTGCGTCTGCAGACGAGGGCCCGGCGGGCCGTGGAAGAAGCCGTGCTTGGCTTGGCGGGTCCGCGGGCCACCGGGGCTGAAGGACCTGCGCAGAGTCAGTGGCTGTTGGGGCCCTTCGTCAGTCGTCTCGCGCCTATTCACCCGTGCCCGGTCGGTGAGGAGGAGACCGCTGATCTTCGGTACGTCGTCAGCGGGCCGCGCGGTCACCTGAGGGTGCTCCTCGGTATGGTCCGCGCCAACCGGCCGTGGCGGTTGGTGCCGGGCTTGTCGAAAGCCCTGGCGGCCGCACTCGCCACGGGAGCAGTCGCCACCGTGAACTCCACCATCTGGAGCCTGGCCGAGTCCCTGAGCGCGCCGCGCCTCGTGATCGCCACGGTGGGGTCTGTCGCGCTCATGATCGGCTGGTTGATCGTGGACGCGCAGCTGTGGCATCGATCAGCAGAGGTCTCGCGGGAGGCGAGGCAGCGAGCGAGGCTCTACAACACCTCGACGGTCATGACCGTGGGTATCGGGGTGCTCGTCTGCTACGTGGGTTTGATCGTCATCAACTTCGTGTGGGCGCTGTTCCTCCTCAACGACCGAGTGTTCGCCTCCATGACACGAGCCCCGCTGCACGCCACGGAATACTGGACGTTGTCCTGGTTCGTCGCTTCGGTCGCCACGGTGGGCGGCGCGCTGGGATCGGGCTTGGAGAGCGACGAGGCGATCCGGACAGCCGCCTACTCCAAGCGCGAACAGGAACGTCGCCACATGCTCCAAGACGACGACGGTGACCAGCTGGTGACCTGAGTCGGAGATTCGTCGGTGGTGGGTGGTCGTCCGGGTACGAAGATTCCGCTGATCGATCGTGCGTGGTTGTTTCGCGTCGGGGCCGACGGGGACCCGGGCGGCACGCCGCCGGAGCGCCGAAGCGCCACCTGGCGGGCCGGTGGCGGCACCACCCGTTCCACCTGATCCGGGTGAACGGCCCGCAGAGGCATGCCGGAGCCACACACCCCGTCGTACCAACTTCCGAGAGTCAGGCTCTTTGCGCCGCCTCCATCACTGCCGTGCCACGCTCTTGCCGCGGCACCAAGGGAAGTCATCATGAAAGCAGCGGTATATGAAGGACCGCGAACGGTCACGGTGAAGGACGTACCGGACGCGAAGATCGAACACCCCTGCGACATCATCGTCAAGATCACCACCACCAACATCTGCGGTTCGGACCTGCACATGTACGAGGGCCGCACCTCGTTCGAGTCCGGCCGCACCCTGGGACACGAGAACATGGGCCAGGTCGTGGAGGTCGGCTCGGCCGTCCGCAAGGTCCAGGTCGGCGAGTACGTGGTCCTGCCCTTCAACATCGCCTGCGGCTTCTGCAAGCAGTGCGAGCGGGGTTTCACCAACTACTGCCTGACCATGCAGCCGGAACCGGCCCTCGCCGGAGCCGCCTACGGATTCGCCGACATGGGCCCCTACCAGGGCGGCCAGGCGGAACTGCTGCGCGTGCCCTACGGCGACTTCAACGCGCTGCGTCTGGGCGAGGACGCCGCCGAGCGGCAGACCGACTACGTGATGCTCGCGGACATCTTCCCCACCGGCTACCACGCCACCGAGATGGCCCACGTCAAACCGGGCGACCAGACCATCGTCTTCGGGGCCGGTCCCGTCGGGCTGATGGCGACCTACTCCGCCCTCATCAAGGGCGCCGGCCGCGTCTGGACGGCCGACTACCAGCCCGACCGGCTGCGCAAGGCGGAGGAGATCGGAGCCATCCCGATCAACACCGCCGAGCAGAACCCGGCGGAGGTCGTCAAGGAGGCCACCCTCGGTCTGGGCGCCGACAACGGCTGTGAGTGCGTCGGCTACCAGGCACACGACCCCCAGGGACATGAGGACGCCAGCCTCACGCTCAACGGACTGATCGACTCGGTCAGGTTCACGGGCGACATCGGCGTGGTGGGCGTGTTCCTGCCCGAGGACCCCGGCGGTGCCGAGGCCCAGGGGGAGCTGGAGGCGCACGGCAAGGTCCCGATCGACTTCGGCATGATGTGGTTCAAGGGCCAGCACATGGGCACCGGGCAGGCGCCGGTGAAGAGGTACAACCGGGCGCTGCGGGACCTGATCGCCGGAGGGAAGGCAAAGCCGAGCTTCGTCGTCTCCCACGAACTCAGCCTGGACGAGGCCCCCACCGGCTACGAGCACTTCGACGCCCGTGACGAGGGCTGGACCAAGGTGGTCCTGCATCCGAACGGACACGGCAACGGCCACAAGCGGTAAGAGACCTGGGGGCGCCGTCCCGTCCGTTTCCCCGGACCGGTCCGGCCGACGGGTGGCGATCGCCCCGGCTCCGGCCGGGTTGGGCGGGCGGGCGGGCGGGCGGCGAACGCCTCCCCGGACTTCCGCCATGGTCGGTAGTGGCCTCCGTGGCAGCCGGCGCGTCCGGGGCGTCCGCATAGCTGTCACCCCCACCCGTTCCACGGTCGGGTGGGGCGCGATGAAGATTCGTGGAAACCGATCGTGCAGTGACTGTGTGTGCTGGTGGCGCCGCAGGGCCATGTCCGTGCCGGCAGCACCTCGCGTTCTGGCCGTTGGGCGCGGTGGTTCGTACGGGGACGTGGGGGCGCTGAGGCAGGTCTGCCCGCGCCCCACGGAACGCAGGTCAGTCGGCCCGGGCGCGCCGGGCGAACTCCTTGGCCAGGGCGGCTCACAGGGCGGCAGAGCGGGCACGCTCAGACCTGGCCGCAGACCCCGCCGTATCCGGTCCAGGGGCTTCGGGCAGGTGGCCGCAGGCGTCCTCGCCAGGGGGCGTACGTCGATGACGGTGAGTTTGTGCAGCTGGGGCGCGGACCTGGGCGGTGCTGAGCGTCACGGGGATGACGAGGCTGGTCGTGGCAGTTCCGATCCTTGATGGTCGCCGCCGTGCCCAACCGGGACGCGCAGTACCCCCAGGGGTATTTTCGAGGAGTGACGTGGAACTGGAGCTTGAGGGCGCGTCCCTGAGGGCCGTGCTGAACCGGCTGCGGCGTGCGCAGGGCCAGATCTCCGGCGTGATCCGGATGATCGAGGAGGGGCGGGACTGCGAGGACGTCGTCACGCAACTGGCCGCGGCCTCGCGGGCACTCGACCGTGCCGGTTTCGCGATCATCGCCACCGCCCTGCAGCAGTGCGTGGCGGACATCGAGTCCGGCCGCAAGAACGGTGCACGGAGGCGATGCGCGCGCGGCTGGGGAAGCTGTTCCTGTCCCTGGCCTGAGGACGTCCTGGGCGGTCATCACTCGACCGCGTCGACCAAGCAGGACCCCGACCATGGTCAGCAGGCCGACCAGCAAGGCCAACCCGGGCCCGGACAGCGGGATCACGTCGGGCCAGTCACCACCCGTCCCACTCAGCGACACCTCCATGACGGAGTGGCTCCCGTGGGCATGGACCGCCCCGCCCGCTCTGGGTCGCACGCCGCCCACCACTCGGTGGCCTGGTCCGCGGTGCGGTGGAGAGAGGACCGGCCGGTGGCCCTCTCGCGGGCGGGGCGGCTAGGGCTGCGGCGGATAGTCCACCTCCCCGACTCCGATCACCGGCTCGGGGACGCCCGCCAGGACCGACTGGTGTGCAGTCCGCAGCAAGGCCACCCCCTCGACGGAAGGCCTGGGCTCCGCGCCGCGGACAAGCGAGCCTGAGTCACGTCCAGCGCGCCCGACCCGGGCACCGTCCTCGTTCAGCAGGGCAACGCGCCCCCCGGCCCCGTACTCCGCGGTGTCCACCGCGTTGAACTGCACACGGTGCACCGGGCCGGCACCCAGCGGGGACGAAGTCAGCGACCAGACCAGCCCACCGGGATCGGCCCGGCGTCGGCGTACACCTCCAGGTGCTCGGCGCACTCCCGGTCACGTGCGTGTTGAACACTGTCGCGATACAGGACTTACCTGAGTTCGCTACGACCTCAAGCCCTCGCCCACCTTCCCGCTGATCGACACGTTCAAGGAACGGCGCGACGTGTGGGCCCTCAAGCGGTACGTCCTGCAACAGGTGCACTGGCACGGAATGCTGACCGGCCGCCTCTGACCGACCGGCCCGGGCTGCCCCCGACCCGGGCCGGTCTTTTCGTGCTCGGCGAACGCAGCGCGTGGCAGATGACGAACGCCGGCCGACGCACCCGTCCCAGGGGGCACACACGCGCAAAATACCCTGGGGGGTATCGGTGCTATGGTGACGCACATACCCCGGGGGGTAATTTCGGCAGGAAGGAAAGATCTCCGTGTTCTTCATCGACACCATTGGGATCGAGGGCCTCGGCAACCGCAGCTACCTCGCCGGAGGCCGGCAGGCCGCCATAGCCGTCGACCCGCCGCGCGACTTCGACCGGGTGCTGGCGGTGGCCGCGCGCCGCGGCGTTCGGATCTCGCATGTGGTGGAGACTCACCTCCACAACGACTACGTCACGGGCGGTCTGGGGCTGGCCCGGGTGACCGGTGCCGCCTACCTGGTGCCTGCCGGGGCGCGCGTGTCGTTCGCGCGGGTGCCGGTGGCCGACGGCGACACCGTCATCCTCGACGGCGAGCTGGAGCTCCGCGCCGTCGCCACGCCCGGCCACACCCCGCACCACACCTCCTACGTCCTGCAGGAGCGTGGGCAGCCGGTGGCGGCGTTCACCGGGGGATCGCTGCTGATCGGCACGGTGGGCCGGCCGGACCTGGTCGAGCCGCGACTGACCGAGCAGCTGGCCCGCGCTCAGCACTCCTCCGCGCACCGCCTGGCGGCCGAGCTGCCGGACGAGACGTCCGTGCTGCCCACGCACGGCTTCGGCAGCTTCTGCTCCTCGGCGCAGGCCGAGGGCGACGCCACCACCATCGGCAAGGAGAAATCGGTCAACGCGGCGCTGACCATGGACGTCGACTCCTTCGTCGCCCGACTGCTCGCCGAGCTCGACGACATCCCCGCGTACTACACGCACATGGGTCCGGCCAATGCCGCGGGTCCGGCGTCCGTGGACCTGACCCCGCCGGCCGTCGCGGACGCCGAGGAGATCGCCGCCCGGCTCGCGGCCGGCGAGTGGATCGTGGACGTGCGTAACCGGGTCGCGTTCGCCGGGGGCCACGTCGCGGGGTCCTTCAACTTCGAGGCCGACGGCAAGATCGCCACGTACCTGGCCTGGGTGGTCCCGTGGGGCAGACCTGTGACGCTGCTCGCCGAGTCCCCCGACCAACTGGCCGCCGTCCAGCGCGAACTCGTCCGGGTCGGCATCGACCGGCCCGCCGCCGCCGCGACCGGCACACCGCTGGAATGGGTGCCTGCGGGTGACAGCCCCGCCTCCTTCTCCCGCTCCACGTTCGCGGGCCTGGCCGAGCACGGCACGGGCGACATCGTCGTCCTGGACGTGCGGCGCGACTCCGAGCGAGCCGTCGGCTACATCGAGGGCTCCGTCCACATCCCGATCCACCAGCTGCACAAGCGGCTCGCAGAGGTGCCGGCCGGCACCGTCTGGGTGCACTGCGCCGGCGGGATGCGGGCCGGTATCGCCGCCTCGCTGCTGGACGCCGCGGGCCGTGACGTCGTGGCCGTCGACGACGGCTTCGATGCCGCCGAGAGCGCCGGACTGACCGTCGTCACCGGCTGACCCCACCCGTTCGGCCGGCCCCCAGAACTTTCGAGAGGTTGTGTGATGCCCCTTTTCCGTCGTGGCGCCGACCGCGTCACCGTGGACGAGGCCCACCGGCGCACCCAGAGCCCGGACGCTGCGGCCGTCCTGCTGGACGTACGCGAGCGACTCGAGTGGAGGGCCGGGCACGCGCCCGGCGCCGTCCACGCCCCGCTGTCCCGTCTGGCCGCGGGCGAGGCGCTGCCCAGCGTGGCCCAGGCACGGCCCCTGGTGGTGATCTGCCGGAGCGGGCACCGCTCTCAGCAGGCCGCCGAACTGCTGGCCGCACGCGGCTCCGACACCGTCGATGTGAAGGGCGGCATGCAGGCGTGGGCCGCTGCCGGCCACCCGGTCATCGACGAACACGGGAACAACGGCTCGATAGCATGACCGCCCTGATCCTCGCGCTCATCGCCGGTGCCGTCATCGGCCTGGCCCTGGGCGGCCTCGGCGGGGGCGGCAGCGTCCTCGCCGTACCCGCACTGATCTACCTGCTCCATTTCACCCCGGCGGAAGCGACGACGGCCGGCCTGGTCATCGTCATGCTCACATCGGTCACGGCTCTGACCGCCCACGCCCGGGACGGCAACGTCGCCTGGCGCACGGGGCTGCTCTTCGCCACGGCGGGCATCGTCCCCGCGATGCTCGCCGGGGCCGCCTCCGGCCACCTGCCCGACACCATGCTGACCGGCGCCTTCGCCGTCATAGCCGCGCTCGCCGCCCTGCGCATGCTGCGGCCCGCGCGTACCGAGCCGCCCGGCGAGGTGAACCCCGGCAAGGCCGGAGCGGCCGGCGCCGGACTCGGCTTGATCACCGGGTTCCTCGGCGTGGGCGGCGGTTTCCTCGCCGTGCCTGCGCTGGTGAGCGTGCTCGGACTGAGCATGCGCCGGGCGGTCGGCACCAGCCTGTCGGTCATTACGATCAACTCTCTGGCCGCCCTGGGCGCCCGGGCCGGCACCGGCATGCACCTGGACTGGGCGGTCATCGCACCGTTCACCGCGGCGGCGATCCTGGGCGCCTGGGACGGCAAGCGCCTGTCGCGCAGGATCAAGGGCAGGACACTTCAGCGGATCTTCGCCTACGTGCTCCTCGCGGTCGCCGCCTTCATGCTCGTCGATGTGCTCCTCTGACCATGTCGGCGCAGTTCGGACACTCGGGCGGCAGGGTGCCGGGCCAGGGAGGGAAAAGGCCTCTCCGGCCGGCCGCGCACCTGCTCACGGTCCGCTCCGGGTTCCCCACCCTCGTCGGCGTCGGCGAGCACTGCCGCGGGCCGGTCGCGATGACCGCGGATCCCGCGCGGTCGAGCGCGCGGGACACGCCGCCAGTCGGGGGACGGCCTCCTCGCAGTCGCGGGCCTCCTCGCTCATCCGGATCACCCCGGAGATCTGCCCCTGCGCCCGGCGCAGCCGTTTCAGCACCGACCACGACTCCGCACCCGCCGGATCAAATTCCACGACCACTCCTCGCAGACATCCCCGGGGGTAAAGCGCTCCCCCACCAGGGCACCCTCGATACCCAAGGATGACATTCGCCATGACCACCCCCACCACCCTCGACCCCCGCCAGGCCCGCGGCCGCCTGCACGAACCCACCGTCATCGACGTCCGCACCCCCGGCGAGTACGCCGCCGGTCACATCCCGGGCGCCCTCAACATCCCCCTGGACCAACTCGACCGGGCCCTGCCCGACATCCGCACCGCCGCCCGGCGCGGCGAGGTCCTCGTCGTCTGCGCCTCGGGCGCCCGCTCCGAGAACGCGTGCCGGACACTCGCGCAGAACGGCATCCACACCGCCACGCTCGCCGGAGGCACCGGCGCCTGGGCCGCCCAGGGCCATGACCTGCACCGCCCCGAGGGCACCCGGAAGGCGACGTGGGAAGTGGAGCGTCAGGTCCGCCTCGTCGCCGGTTCGGTCGTCCTGCTAGGCCTGGCGCTGGGCGAGGTGGTCCACCCGGCCTTCCGGCTGCTGTCCGCCGGTATCGCCGGCGGTCTGATCTTCTCCGCCGTGACCAACACCTGCGGCATGGCCGCCGTGCTCGCCAAGCTCCCCCACAACCGGCCCCGCCAGGAGACCACCCGGCGGGCGATCGGGATCGTCCAGGACCTGCTGACGCAGTTGCTGGAACCGCTCGGCGGGCGGGACAGCGCACGGGCCCGCGAGCTGACCCGCGACCTCACGGCGCTGCTGGACGCACCCCTGGATCCGGCCGCAGCGAGCACACCCACCAAGTAGTGGAATATTGAATAACCGCCTTCCGTTGTGGCCCGCGGAGGAGGTCACGAGTGGACACTCAACGCACGATCACGTACTTCGACCACGGCAGCCCCGCCGAGCGCTGGGAGCGCGCGCAGCTGTTCTTCGACGCCAAGGACTACGCCGGCGCGGCGCGGGTGCTGGCCGGACTGGTCGAGGAGGTGCCGGAGCAGACCGGACCCCGGCTGCTGCTGGCCCGCGCCTACTACCACTCGGCACAACTGCAGCGCGCGGAGGCCGAGTTGCGGATCGTCGTGGAGCGCGACCCCGTGGAGCACTACGCCCGGCTGATGCTGGGCCGCACGCTGCAGCGGCAGGCACGGCACGACGAGGCGGAACAGCACCTGCGGATCGCCTCGGCGCTCGCGGGTGACTTCCCGCGGGAGTGACCGGCACGCCCAAGGGCCCGGTTCCCTCGAGGAACCCGGCCCTTGGCGCGCTTCAGGCCGACGGACGTACCCCGCACGTGACCACCCAGTGGTTCTTCCCCAGGCGGCGGGCGCGGGAGAACCCCCGGCTCTCGAACCTCGCCAGGGTGCCGTTGTACAGGAAGGACGCCGACACCGAGCCGCCCTCCGTGTCCTGCGGGTAGCTCTCGACGGTGCCTGCGCCGAGCCGGGCGATCCGCGCCGGGCGCCGTCGAGCGCGGCGGACGCCACGCCGTCCGCGTCCAGGGGCCGTACCGCGTACGTCATCGAAGTCCCCCTCCACTTGCCCCCGCCCCCGCCGCCTGCCCGCGTCATGTCCGTCTCCCTCCGGGATGGGCGGGGCGGATCACGCTACTTCACGCCGGCCGTGCTCCCGTAGGTACGGCGCCCGCGCCGGTGCGCGATCTCCCCGAGGGCGACGTCGACGGCGATGAAGGCGGCCAGCGGGATGCCGAGCAGCGGCACGAAGTACCCGAGCACGGCGATCACCGCCAGGGCCGCTACGAGAAGGTACGGCGGCACCTGCGCCCAGCCGCCCCGCGGGACCGGCCTGCCGAAGGCCGAGCCGCGGCCGCGCTGCCACCACATGCGGTAGCCCCACACGATGAGCAGGATCAGGGCGAGCGCGAGCAGGGCGAGGCCGATCTGGTTGACGAGCCCGAAGAGGACGCCGGTGTGCAGGTCGATGCCCCAGCGGGTGAGCTTGGCGAGCACCGGGTGGTCGGCGAACCGCAGTTCGTCGGTGACCTTGCCGGTGGCCGGGTCGACGGCGACGGCGTCCTGCTTCTCGGGCCAGCTGCGCTGGATCTGCTTGACGACGTAGGCGTTGTGCGCGTCGGCGGGCGGGACGATCTCCACGGGGTCGCCGAGGCCCTTCGCGCGTGCCGCCGCGAGCACCTGGTCGAGGCCCACCCCGTGCCCGGCTTCCCCACCGGCGCCGGCCGCCGTGCCGTGGCCCGCGTGCTCACCGCCGGGCGCGGCCGCCGAGACGGACGGCGTCGCCTGGCCGAGTGAGGTGCGCAGTTCATCGATGGTCGCGCCCGCGTACGTCGACCAGGTCAGGCCGGTCGCGGACAGGAACAGGAACCCGGCGGCGGTCCACACGCCGATCGTGCCGTGCAGGCCGAGGGTGCGGTGCCGTCCGCTGGTTCCGCGCACCCTGCGCAGGGCGCGCCGCCGGGAGAACCACAGCACCAGGCCGCCGCCCGTGATCACCCACAGCCAGCTGGCCGCCAGCTCGCTGTAGAGCCGGCCGGTGTCGCCGAGGTGGAGGTCGCGGTGGAGTTCGTCGAGCCAGGTGCGCAGGGGCAGCGCGCCGGTCGAGCCGTACTGTTCCAGGGCCCCGCGCACGTTGCCCGTACAGGGGTCCACGAACACGGCGAGGGTGTGGTCGGGGTCGACGCCCTTGACGCCGGAGAGCAGCACCCTGGTGGTCGTACCGGGTCGGGGGGCGGGCCGTACCGCCGAGACGGTGCCCTCGGGGTGGGCCGTGCGGGCCGCGGCGACCTGGGCGGAGACGGGCAGCTCCCGCTCCCCTACGGGCGCGGTGAGTTCATGGCCGTAGACGATCTTCTCGGCCTGGAAGGAGCCCGCGTACAGCAGCCCCGTGACGGCGGCCGTCAGCAGGAAGGGGGCGACGAGCAGGCCGGCGTAGAAGTGCAGGCGCAGCACGAGGGGACGCAGCGGGGCCCAGAGGCTCGGGGTGGGGGCCGGGGCGGGCGCCTCATCCGTGGTGGGCAAGGGGGCGGTGGGCATCGGTGGGCTTCTCCCGGGGCTCGGGTCCGGAGCGTTGACGGTCCAGTGGTCGGGCCGGGAGGGCACCGAGTTCCCCGGGGTGTTGGTGACCTGTACCACACGGAGTGGTGGGCGGGCATGGCATTCTGACGCGATGGCACCTCCCACTGATCGCGCCGCCCTGGCCGAGCGGGTCGAGGAACTCCTCGCCGCCGGCGGCCCCTTGCCCATCGTCGCGGCCGGCCAACCGGTCCTGCGGCGCGGCGGTGAACCCTACGACGGCCAGCTCGCCCCCGCCCTGCTGGCCCGCTTCGTCGAGGCCCTGCGCGTCACGATGCACGCGGCGCCCGGCGTGGGCCTAGCCGCCCCGCAGGTCGGGATCCCGCTGCGGATCGCGGTCATCGAGGACCCTGCGCCGGTGCCCGAGGAGGTGGCGCTGGCCCGGGGCCGAGTCCCTCAGCCGTTCCGCGTCCTGGTCAACCCCTCGTACGAGCCCGTCGGCAGCGCCCGCGCCGCGTTCTTCGAGGGCTGCCTGAGCGTGCCGGGCTGGCAGGCCGTGGTGGCCCGGCACGCCGAGGTGCGGCTGCGCGGCGAGGACGAGCACGGCCGCGCGCTGGACGAGGTGTTCACCGGCTGGCCGGCCCGTATCGTCCAGCACGAGACGGACCATCTCGACGGCACCCTCTACCTCGACCGCGCGGAACTGCGCTCCCTGTCCACGAACGAGGCGGTGGCGGCGCTGTGGACCCAGCCGACACCGGAGGCGGCGGCCCGGGCCCTCGGCTTCGAACTGCCGTAGAGGCGTGCTCAGTTGTCCCGGTACGCCTCCAGCAACCGCAGCCACACCTCGCTCAGCGTCGGGTACGACGGGACGGCGTGCCACAGGCGGCCGACCGGGACGCGGCCGACGACCGCGACGGTCGCGGAGTGGATCAGTTCGCCGACGCCGGGGCCGACGAAGGTGACACCGCGCAGGACCTCCTCCTCCAGGTCGACCACCATGCGGGCGCGGCCCTTGTAGCCGTCGCCGTACAGGCCGGCCCCGGCGACGGAGGAGAACTCGACGTCGACGGCGCGCACGCGGTGCCCGGCCTGTTCGGCCTCGGCGAGGGAGAGGCCGACCGCGGCAGCCTCCGGGTCGGTGAAGACGACCTGCGGGACGGCGTCGTGGTCGGCGGTGGCCACGTGGGCGCCCCAGGGCTCCTCCCGGAGGGCACCCCCTGCGGCGCGGGCGGCGATGGCGGCGCCGGCGATGCGGGCCTGGTACTTGCCCTGGTGGGTCAGGAGCGCGCGGTGGTTGACGTCGCCGACCGCGTAGAGCCAGTCGGTGCCGGTGACCCGCATGCTGTCGTCGACGTCCAGCCAGGAGCCCGGTTCCAGGCCGATGGTGTCCAGGCCGATGTCGTCGGTGTGCGGGGTCCGGCCGGTGGCGAAGAGGATCTCGTCGGCCTCGATGCGGTCACCGGTGCCGGTGAGGGCCACGACGGTGCCGTTCTCGCGGCTGACGGACTCCACGGAGGTGCCGGTGCGGATGTCGACGCCCGCCTCGGTGAGGGCCTCGGCGACCAGTTCCCCGGCGAACGGCTCCATGCGGTTGAGCAGGCCCTTGCCGCGCACCAGCAGGGTGACCCGCGAGCCCAGGGCCTGCCAGGCGGTGGCCATCTCGGTGGCGACGACACCACCGCCGACCACGATCAGCCGGCCCGGGGCCGCCTTGGCGCTGGTCGCCTCGCGGCTGGTCCAGGGCTTGACGTCGGCCAGACCGGGCAGGTCGGGCAGCTGGGCGCGGGTGCCGGTGCTGACGGCGACGGCGTGCCGGGCGGTCAGGGTGGTCACGGTGCCGTCGGGGCCGGTCACGGTGACCGTGCGGGGGCCGGCGAGGCGGCCGTGGCCGCGGTACAGCTCGGCGCCGACGCCGTCCAGCCAGCCGACCTGGCCGTCGTCCTTCCAATGGGAGGTGTAGGTGTCCCGGCGGGCGAGGACGGCGGGTGTGTCGAGGGGGCCCTGGACCGCCTGGCTCAAGCCGGGCAGGCGCCGGGCGTCCGCCTGGGCGATCACCGGCCTGAGCAGCGCCTTGCTGGGCATGCAGGCCCAGTAGGAGCACTCGCCGCCGACCAGTTCGCTCTCCACGACGGCGGTGGTGAGACCGGCCGCACGGGTGCGGTCGGCGACGTTCTCCCCCACGGGCCCGGCCCCGAGCACCACGACGTCGTACGCGATGGATTCCGTTTCCGTCATGGGGTCAGTCTGGTGGGTGGTTGACGGGAGGGCCACACGGGTACGCGCGCGGGATACAAGCGTGCACGCACGGAACAGGCGCGGAACAGGCACGGAACGGGCACGGAACGGGTTCGGAATAGGCGGCCGGGTCGCCGTGTTTCCGCCGTCGGCACAACCCCCACACCAGGAATGAGGGAATCACGCCATGAGCAACACTATGGAGCTGACCAAGGAGAACTTCGACCAGACGGTCACCGAGAACGAGTTCGTTCTCATCGACTTCTGGGCGTCCTGGTGCGGGCCGTGCCGTCAGTTCGCGCCGGTGTACGAGAAGGCCGCCGAAGAGAACCCGGACCTGGTGTTCGCCAAGGTGGACACGGAGGCCCAGCCGGAGCTGGCCCAGGCCTTCGGCATCCAGTCGATCCCCACGCTGATGATCGTCCGCGACCAGGTCGCGATCTTCGCGCAGCCGGGCGCCCTGCCCGAGGCCGCCCTCACGGACGTCATCGGACAGGCCCGGGAGCTGGACATGGACGAGGTCCGCAAGAGCATCGCCGCCCAGGAGGGCATCGCCCAGTAGTCCTCGGAACGGGTATGGCGCCACGTCGCCGCGTACGGTCGTCCGGCGCAGCGCCGCGAAGGCCTCCGGGTTGCCTCCGAAGCGTGCTCCGGTGCCGGACCCGGCGACGCCGCCCAAGGCGTGCCATGCCACCGCCTCGTCGTTCACCGTCTGGTCTTCGTGGATGCCGCCCGCGGCGGGTTTCGCCCCGCGGGCGGCACTCGTCGCCACCAGCCGGTCCGCCGCAGACCGCGGTGCGCGGATCGGGTTTCAGGACGACGGCGTTGCCGAGTGCGAGGGCGGACGCGACGGAGCGGATGGAGAGGATCAGCGGGGCGCTGAACGGTGAGATGACGCCCACCACGCCGACGGGAACCCGGCGGGTGTACGACAGCCGGGGCGCCTCGCCGGGCAGCGCCTGTCGGGCGGGGCGGGAGGCGAGGGCGGCGGCCTCGGTGTACTCCTGGGCGGCGACATGCAGTTCGAAGTCCGCCTTGCCGGGTACGGATCCGGACTCGCGGACCAGCCACGTGCGCAGTTCGTCGGCGTGCTCGATGCACAACTCCCCTGCCCTGCACAGCACTTGAAACCCACGCCGACGTCGGCGGCCGGGTCAGCTGGACTCGCGCCGCACGAGCGAGGCGCCCAGCACCCTGCGTACCTCGGGCTCCCCGCCGGGGTCGCGCACCGCCCGGTCGACCAGTTCCGCCAGGTCGCGACCGGAGGGCAGTTCGATGTGGACGGTGCTGAGCCGGGGTCGCAGCAGCCGGCCGAGCATCAGGTTGTCGGCGCCGACGACGGCGACGTCCTCCGGGATGCGCACGCCCTCGTCCTGCAGGGCGCGCATCAGCAGCATCGCGTACTCGTCGTTGTACGCGAACACCGCGTCCAGCCCCAACCGGGGCCAGCGTGCGGCGAGTTCGGCAGCGGCCTGCTCCGTGTACGCGAGCGGCAGCGCGGTCACACTCGCGTCCGTGCCGTGCAGGCTCTGGTGCACACCGGCGAGCCGGGGCCGGGAGAAGGCCTCCAGGCCCGGCTCCTCGGGAACGACCACGCCGATACGGCGGCGGCCGCGGGCGTACAGATGGGCGCCCGCGCAGTGGCCCACGGCATCGTGGTCCATCAGCAGGGCGTGCGCGCCCTCGACGCGATCGGGGCCCAGGGTCACCACGGCGCGGGCGCCGGACCGCTTGAGGACCGCGACGCCCTGCGGGCCGAGCCCCGTACCGGGTACCAGGACGGCGACAGGGCGCAACTCCGCCCAGGCGCGGGCGGCTTCGTCACCCTGGAGGCCGACGGTGCCGTACTGGACGACGGTGTACTCGAGGCGGCCGAGGGCCGACTGGAGTTCACTGAGGAAACGGCTGTAGAGGGGGCCGACCGGGATGGTCGGGGCGGGCATCAGGACCATACGGCTGTGCCCGGCCCGCAGGCTGCGGGCGGCCGCGTGGGGCACGTATCCCAGTTCGCGCGCGGCCTCGTGGACACGGCGGCGCGTCGGCTCGCTGATCCGTACGGCGCTGGTGTTGTTGAGGACGTAGGAGACGGTCGCGCGCGAGACGCCGGCCAGCCGGGCCACATCGGCACTCGTGGGGACGGAGTGCGATGCGGGCGCCGCGGACGGGGGCTTGTTCGGTATCTGCACCATGACAGACCGCATCCTGGCAGAGGGATCGGGGCCGGGAGCGACCGGGGCGGCGTCGTTCAGCCCTGGACCATTTCTCCGTCTTGTCGGAGGTCAGGGCCGGCTCTCCGTGAACCGAACGTGTTCGCTCCGAACTTGTTCGTGTCGAACATGTTCGTTACAGTCGGAGCATGACCGCATCCCCCCGCTCCCGTCGCGAACGTCCGGCCAAGCCCGCTCTGACCCGGGAGGGCATCGTCGCCACCGCGGTCGCGATCCTGCGCACAGAGGGCCTGCGCAAGGTGACCATGCGGCGGCTGGCGCAGGAGCTCGACACGGGTCCCGCCTCGCTGTACGTCTACGTCCGCAACACCGACGAGCTGCACGCGGCCGTCCTGGACGAACTGCTCGGCACGGTCGGGCCCGCCCCGGCCGAGGGCACCTGGCGGGAGCGACTGGAGCAGGTGCTCACCGCCTGCACGCGGATGCTCCTGGAGCATCCGAGCCTCGCCCGCTCGGCGCTGACCGCACGGCCGAGCGGCCCGCACTATCTGAACCTGATCGAGACGCTGCTCGCCCTCCTGGACGAGGGCGGGGTGCCGCGCGAGCGGGCGGCGTGGGGGGTCGACCTGCTGCTGCAGCACGTCACCGCGACCGCCGCCGAGCACGCCGGGCAGGAGTCCCCGGGCGACTGGCAGGCGCTGGACCGTGCCCTGCGCGGAGCGTCCAGGGACACCCACCCGCACATCGCGGCCACCGCCGGCGACCTGCTGTCGGGCGCCCCCGAGGCCCGGCTGTCCTGGGCCTTCCAGGCACTGATCAACGGCATCGAGCACACGGCCGTACCCGACCGATCCCTCTCAGCCCCTCAGGAGACCCCATGACCACCCCCCACCACGGCATCGCCGTCATCGGTGCCGGACTGGGCGGGCTCGCGCTCGCCCGGGTGCTGCACGTGCACGGCATCGAGGCGGCGGTGTTCGACCTGGACGCCTCGCCGGCCGCGCGCAGCCAGGGCGGCATGCTCGACATCCACGACGACTCCGGCCAGGAGGCGCTGCGCGCGGCCGGGCTGCACGAGGAATTCCTGGCCCGGGTGCACGCGGGCGGCCAGGCGACGCGCGTCCTCGACCAGCACGGGGCGGTCCGGATGGACGAGCCGGACGTCGGCACCGGCGGGCGCCCCGAGATCGACCGCGGCGAGCTGCGCGACCTGCTGCTGGACTCCCTGCCGCAGGGCACCGTCCGCTGGAACGTGAAGGTGACCGGCGCGCGCCCGCTCGGCGACGGCCGGCACGAGGTGACGCTCGCGGACGGCAGCGCCTTCACCACCGGTCTGCTGGTGGGCGCGGACGGCGCCTGGTCCCGCGTGCGCCCGCTGCTCTCGTCCGCCGAACCGGCCTACACCGGCGTGTCCTTCGTCGAGGCGGACCTGCTGGATGCCGATGCGCGCCACCCGGTGAGCGCCGGGGTGGTCGGCGGCGGCATGCTGTTCGCGCTCGGGGCGGGCCGGGGCTTCCTCGCGCACCGCGAGTCCGACGGCAGCCTCCATGTCTACGCCGCCGTCGAGGCGCCGGAGGACTGGCTGGACGGCATCGACTTCGCGGACACCGAGGCGGCCAAAGCGGCCGTGCTGAAGGAGTTCGACGGCTGGCACGAGAGCCTGACGGCGCTGGTCACGGACGCGGACGGCGCGCTGGTGCCACGGCGGATCCACGCCCTGCCGGTCGGGCACCGCTGGGACCGGGTCCCCGGGGTCACCCTGCTCGGCGACGCCGCGCACCTGATGTCGCCGTTCGCGGGCGAGGGCGCCAACCTCGCGCTGCTCGACGGAGCCGAACTGGGCCTCGCGCTCGCCGCGCTCCCCGGGGACACCGAGGCCGCCCTGGCCGCCTACGAGGCGAGGCTGTTCCCGCGCGGCGAGACGTCCGCCGCCGACTCCGCGCGCAACGGCGCGATGCTGTTCCGCGCCGACGCGCCGCAGGGCCTGCTCGACATGTTCGCCGCCCACGAGGGCTGAACGGCACTCAGCGGGGCCGCTCCGTGCGGGTCACGAGGGCCACGAGGTCGATCCAGGCGGCCTCCAGCCGCTCCATGGGCATGCCGCACTGCCGGGTCAGATGGTGGATCAGGGCGGGGTCGAGGGACGCCATCAGGGTCTGGGAGAGAAGATCGCAGTCGGCGTCCGGCACGATCTGCCGCAGCAGCATCGTGACGTGGGTGCGCAGCGCCCGGACCGCAGGATGCGAGAACCGGCGGTCCGGCTCCGGCTGGGCGGCCAGCTGCAGATCCAGCTGCTCGGCCGAGCGGTACAGCACCGCCACGCCGAACGCCCGCAGCCGCTCCAGGGGCGGTGCCCCCGGGCCCAGCGGCGGCGGTCCGCCGAGAAAGTCTGCCTGCAGCTGCCTGCCCGAGTGGTCGAGCAGCGCCATCAGCAGCCCCGTGCGGTCGCCGAAGCGGCGGAACACCGTCCCCTTGCCGACCTGGGCCGCCGCGGCCACCGCCTCCATCGTCACCCCGGCCACGCCGTGCTCCGCGATCAGCCGGGCGGCCGCCTCCAGCAGCCGGGCCCGGTTGCGGGCCGCGTCGGCGCGCAGGCACGGCTCGTCGGGGCCCGCTCCGACCTCCAGCAACTGGGGGGGTTCGAGGGGCCCCTGAGACTTCGGGAAGGGCGGCAGCGCGCTGGACATGAAGACAGCGTAAAGCATCGGGAACAAAACTGGACCGCGGTCCGGTTAGCCTGATACAAAAGCTAAGCGGACCTCGGTCCGGATGGTAGCAGCGATGTTTCAGCCCCTTTGGAGTCCCACCATGTCTGTCCGCATCCTCGCGCTCGTCGGCAGCCTTCGTGCCGGTTCGCACAACCGCCAGCTCGCCGAGGCGGCCGTCAAGCTCGCCCCCGAGGGTGCCGAGGTCGACCTCTTCGAGGGCCTGGCCGACGTTCCCTTCTACAACGAGGACCTCGACGTCGAGGGCAGCGTCCCGGCCGCCGCCGCCAAGCTGCGTGAGGCCGCCCAGGCCGCCGATGCGTTCCTGCTCTTCTCGCCCGAGTACAACGGCACCATCCCGGCCGTCCTGAAGAACGCCATCGACTGGCTGTCCCGCCCGTACGGCGCCGGCGCCTTCGGCGGCAAGCCCGTCGCCGTGGTCGGCACCGCCTTCGGCCAGTACGGCGGCGTGTGGGCGCAGGACGACACCCGCAAGGCCGTGGGCATCGCCGGCGGCAAGGTGATCGAGGACATCAAGCTGTCCATCCCGGGCTCCGTGACCCGCTTCGCCGAGACCCACCCGGTCGACGACGCCGAGGTCGCCGCCCAGCTGACCGAGGTCGTCGCCCGCCTGCACGGCACCGTGGGCGAGGCCGCGGCCGCCTGAGCCCCAGCCGTCGCGAGAGGGGCCGGAGCCTCACCGAGCTCCGGCCTCTTTCGCGTCCCGCTCAGTCGAGCCCGGCCAGCCGCTCCACCACGGGGGCCGCGAACCGCTCCATCCACTCGGAGGTCCGGGCCAGCCGCGGGGCGAGAATTACGGTGTCGATCCCGAGCTTGGTGTAGCCCTCGATGTCCCGCAGGAAGGCGTCGAGGTCCCCCTCGGTCGCGGACTCGCCCGTGTAGGCGATCGTCTTGCGGATCGTGTCGTAGTCCCGCCCCACGGCCTCGCAGTGTCCGCGCAGCACGTCCAGCTTGTGCCGCAGTTCCTCGGGCGAGGACGGGATGAGGTTGCAGGCGTCGGCGTACCGCGCCACCAGACGCAGTGTCTTCCTCTCTCCCCCGCCGCCGATCATGATCTCGGGGTGCGGCTCGCTCACCGGCGCCGGCACGCACAGCGTCTCGGCGAGCCGGTAGTGGCGGCCCTCGAAGGGGCCGTTGTTGTCCGGGTCCCACATCTGCAGGCAGACCCGCAGAGTCTCCTCCAGCCGCTCGAAGCGCTCGGCGAGCGGCGGGAAAGGCACGCCGAGCCCGTGGTGCTCGCGTTCGTACCAGGCGGCCCCGAGACCGAGCGTGGCCCGGCCGCCGGAAAGCACGTCGAGCGTGGTGGTGATCTTGGCCAGGAGTCCCGGATGGCGGTACGTCACCCCCGTGACCAGGGCGCCGAGCCGCACGGTGGAGGTGTGGGCGGCGAGGAAGCCGAGGGTCGTCCAGGCCTCCAGCATGGGAGCCTCGGCGCCGCCGTTGAACTCCATCTGGAAGTAGTGGTCCATCACCGACAGCCGGCTCACCCCGGCCGCCTCGGCGGCGCCCCCCGCGGCGGCGAGTTCACCGCCGAGCGCGGGACCGCCTCCGGAGTCGTCGAACCGGTTGATGTGCACGCCCACCCGCATGTCCGTCTCCGTTCGTCCGGACGGTCACCGACAGCACGACGCTACGTCTTGGAGCACGCTCGAGGCCAAGCGGACCCCGGCCGCGCACCGGCAGGCTGCGGCGATACCACTGAGCGGGGTACCGGAAAGCCACCAGGGACCGGATCTCCGCTACAGCCGCAGCAGACTCGGACCGCCCCGTCGGCGAGGGTCCGGCCGTTTGCGACCGGCCCGTCGGCGGTCCGGGTTGCCCGGATCTGCGGGACACCCAGGCGACCGCTGACCAACTGGCTCAGATACTCGGGTCGTTGGACAAGGCTGTCACCGTGCCGCCGGATCGTCTGTGGGTGGCGTGCCGTCCGCACCACGAGGGCATTGCCGCTGCTCGACACCGCGCGCATGACGGGCGCCCACCCCGGTGGCAGCCTGGGGTCATGACTGGGTACGCGTCGTCGCTGAGCGCGGTCCGGTGGGCCGGGGGCGGCACGGGCGTGGCCGGTCGCCCGGGCGCGGGCGTGGCCGGTCGCCCCACTTCCGCGGCGGTCCCGCTACGGCACCCCGGAGTAAGACGCCCCCGGTCCGGGCACCCGCCGTGCGGCGGGCACGTTCCGTCATCCGTCGGCCTCCGGGCTCCTCGGGGTATGCGGATCATGGCCGTAGGAGCCGCATACGGTCGCCCGAGCCGCCGTGCCGCGCACGGCGCGGGACGGTGACCCGCAGCGCATGAGTTCAGATGAGGAGAAGCCGTGGCCCCCATCCCGCCCCCGCCCCCGTTCGATCCGGAACTCGCCGCCTCGCTGGAGCTGAGCAAGGACGTGCTCTCGCCGGGGTTCACCCTGGACGAGATCGCCACCGCCCGGCAGGGCGCGGGCATCGAGCTGCTCGGGTTGCTGGACCTCACGATGGGCGGGGCCTTCGAGGTGGAGGACCGTACGGTGCCGGGCCCCGAGGGAGCGCCGGACATCTCCCTCCTCGTCTGCCGCCCCGTGTCCGCCGACCCCGCCACCCCACTGCCGGTGATCTACCACGTCCACGGCGGCGGCATGGTCCTCGGCAACAACCGGGCCGGCGTGGACGGCCCGCTGACCTGGGCGCGCGAACTGGGCGCGGTCGTCGTGTCGGTGGAGTACCGTCTCGCCCCCGAACACCCGCACCCGGCCCCGATCGACGACGTGTACGCCGGTCTCCTGTGGACAGCCGGGCACGCCAAGGAGATCGGCGGCGACCCGGACCGGATCGTCATCGCGGGCGCCAGCGCGGGCGGCGGCCTGACCGCCGCGCTCGCCCTCCTCCTGCGGGACCGCCAGGGTCCGCCGGTCATCGGCCAGCTCCTGCTGTGCCCGATGCTCGACGACCGCAACGACACCGTCTCCAGCCACCAGATGGCGGGCGTCGGCGTCTGGGACCGCACCGCCAACGAGACGGGCTGGACGGCCCTGCTCGGCAAGCGCCGGGGCGGCCCCGACGTCTCCCCCTACGCCGCCCCCGCCCGCGCCCGGGACCTGTCCGGCCTGCCCCCGGCCTTCCTCGACGTCGGCTCGGCGGAGACCTTCCGGGACGAGGTCGTCGACTACGCCTCCCGCATCTGGCAGTCCGGCGGCGTCGCCGAACTCCACGTCTGGCCCGGCGGCTTCCACGGCTTCGACGGCTTCACCCCCCAGGCGTCCCTGTCCCAGGCGGCCCGGGCGGCGCAACTGGACTGGATACGCAGGCTGTTGGCCAGCTGACGCTCAACCACCGCTCTCCGCCGCCTTCTTGATCGCCTCCCGGATGCGGGCGTAGGTGCCGCAGCGACAGATGTTCTCGATGGCGTCGATGTCGGCGTCCGTGGGACGGGGAGTGCTTTTGAGGAGGGCTGCGGCGGCCATGATCTGGCCCGGCTGGCAGAAGCCGCACTGGGCCACGTCGCAGGCCAGCCAGGCCTCTTGGACCGGGTGGAGGGTGTCGCCGTCGGCGAGGCCCTCGATGGTGGTGACGGTGCGGTCCGCGCAGTCGGCGAGCGGGACCACGCAGGGCTGGATCTCGGCGCCGTCCAGGTGGCTGGTGCAGGCGCGGCACACGCCCACTCCGCAGCCGTACTTGGGGCCGGTGACACCGAGGAGGTCGCGCAGGACCCACAGCAGGGGCATGTCGGCGGGGGCCTGTACGGTCACCGGTCTGCCGTTGAGGGTGAAGGAGTACGAACGCATGGGGGCCTTCGGGTCGTCGGTGGAGCGTCGGAGGGGCGGAGCGTCGGAGGGGCGGAGGGTGCGGCGCCGGTCAGAAGGTGAGCGGAAACCGGCGGGGTACGGTGCCGGTCGCGCGGGCGTAGGCGTTGGCGACCGCTCCGGACGCCGCGGGGACGCCGAGCTCGCCGGCGCCGCCCGGCTCCCCGGTCGAGGGCAGGATGTGCGCCTCGAAGGCGAGCGGGGCGTTGCGCTGCCGGGCGTAGCGGAAGTCGGCGAAGCTGCCTTCGCGCACGGCACCCTTGTCGATGTGCAGGCCCGCCTGCAGGACGACGGAGATCCCGTCGGTCGCCGCACCCATCAACTGGGCCTCCAGACCACGGGGGTTGACCGCGAGGCCCACATCGGCGGCCATCACCACCTTGGTCACCCGGGGGTTCTTCGGATCGCTCGCGTCGATCTCGGCGAGGCAGGCCACGCAGGAGCCGTACTCCTCGTGCACGGCGACGCCCTGGGCGAGGCCCTCGGGCATGGCGCGGCCCCAGTGGCCGGCGCTCGCCACCTTGTCGAGCACCGCCCTGACCGCCTTGCTCCGCAGGGTCGTCCGGCGGAAGGCCACCGGGTCCTTGCCGAGACTGCGGGCGATCTCGTCCACGACGATCTCCTCCGCGGTGCGCACGGTCCCGGAGTCCACGGACCGCCATGCGCCGAGCGGCACGGCCAGCTCGATGCCGCCCGAATCGCCGGAGACGCGGCCGAAGTTGTACAGGCCCGTGCCGCTGGGCAGCGGACCGGACCGGGTGGCGATGCCGCCCTGCGCGGACAGTCCCCTGTCGTCGTACGACTCCGAAACCGAGGCCATCACCTGTTCGAAGGCCACCACCCGGCCGCCGGCCACACTGGCCCGGATCCGGTGGTGGCTGGCGGGGCGCATACGGCCGTGCCGGATGTCGTCGCCCCGGCTCCACATCAGCTTCACCGGGCGACGGGCCGCCTTGGAGACCAGCGCCGCCTCGATCGCCGCATCGAAGTTCAGCCGGCGGCCGAACGAGCCACCGGCGCGCACGACATGGACCTGGACCGCCGAGGGCCGCAGGCCGACCGCCTCGGCGACGGCGTCCCGCGCCTCCATCGGGGTCTGGGAGGAGAACCACAGCTCCGCGCGGTCGGCACGGACGTCCGCCACCGCCGTGAGCACCTCCATCGGGGCATGGCCGACGAAGGCGAACGCGAACTCGCCCGAGACCGGGGCCGATCCGTGGGGCGGGGTGCCGAGCCGGGGAACGGCGGCCTTCAGCCGGGCGCGTATCTGTGCGTCCGACAGGGCGGCGAGCGGGCCCGGCGCCCAGGTGAGGCGGAGGGCGTCCCGGGCGCGGAAGGCGTGGTGAAAGGTGTCCGCGACGACGGCGACCCCGCCGGGCAGCCGGACCACCGCGTGGACGCCGGGCAGGGCGCGGGCGGCCCGGTCGTCGACCGAGACGAGCCTGCCCCGGATCGTCGGCGGCCGGGCCACCACCGTGGGCTTCACCCCGGCGACCGCCAGGTCCCCGGCGTACTTCGCCCGTCCGGTGACGATGTCCCGCGCGTCGATCCTGGTCGTCGGCCGGCCGATCACCCGGTGCCGGGACGGCGGCTTGGGCCGGTCCGGGACGTCGGGGCGGTGGATCCGGGAGGCGCTCCGGGTCAGTGAGCCGAAGGTGGCGGTGCGCCCGTCCGGGGCGACGACCATGGTGTCCCGGGTGCGCAGGGACCGGGCGGGCAGGTGCCAGCGGCGGGCGGCGGCGGTCACCAGCCTGGCCCGGGCGGTGGCGGCGAGCTGCCGGGCCGGCCCGTACAGCGAACTCACCGAACTCGACCCACCGGTGTACTGGTTGCCCTTGGTGCGGGCGTCGGCGAGCGGCATGCGGACGTCGGTGAGGCGGGCGTCCAGCTCCTCGGCGATCATCATGGCGACGGCGGTGGTGATGCCCTGTCCGACCTCGGCCCGAGGCAGTCGTACGACGACGTGATTGGCCGCCGTGACCTCCAGGACCAGCATCTCCTCGTCGGTGCCGGTCACCAGGACGCCGGAGCCCGGGTCCGTGCGGACGGGCTCGGCGCCTTCCGCGGGAGAGGGGGTGCAGGCGAGCGGGGCGGCGACCGTCAGGGTGGTCGCGGCCACCGTGTACACGATGAACCTGCGGCGGGACGGCCCTGCGGAGGGCGGGGGCTCGGTGCGGTCCAAACGAGAGCTCCTGTCGGCGCGTGGGGCGGGCAAGGGCATGGCACGGAGGGCGGCGCGTGGCCCGGTACGGCTCACTCGACAGATAGGAGGGGTGCGGTCCCACGCCGGTTGCCTGACGGATCCGTTCCGCTCTCGCCCGGCAGGTTTTCGGTGGGGTGAGGCGACCCCCGGTGTTCGGCGGGAGTGGGGCGGCCCCAGCGTTCGGCGCGAGTGCGGCCACCGCGCGGAGGAGCGCAAGACCGCGGTTCGAACCCGGCTGGACGCCACCTGTGCGAAACCCGTACGGCCCCCACCCTCCAGAGGTTACCGTTCGGTAGACATCGTGCTCCCGGAGGTGCTCCCGCCATGATGCCAGACCGTGCCGCAGGCCTCGCGGAGTCCGTCCGCGCGCTCGCCGACGGGGAGGTGACCTCACGCACGCTGGTGGAGCAGGCCCTGGCCCGGATCGAGGCCACCCAGCCGACCCTGAACGCCTTCCGGGTCGTACGCGCCGAGGCCGCGCTCGCCGAAGCGGACGCCGCCGACCGCGAGTTGGCCGGCGGAGCGCGCCGGCCGCTGCTCGGGGTGCCGGTGGCGGTGAAGGACGACATGGACGTGGCGGGCGAGCCGACCGCGTTCGGCTGCCGCGGCGACTTCCCGCCGGTCGCGCAGGACGGAGAGGCGGTACGCCGGCTGCGGGCGGCCGGGGCCGTGATCATCGGCAAGACGAACACCTGCGAGCTGGGGCAGTGGCCGTTCACGGAGGGCCCCGCGTTCGGGGAGACCCGCAACCCTTGGCACACCGGCCACACCCCGGGCGGCTCCTCGGGGGGCTCGGCTGCGGCGGTGGCCGCCGGTCTGGTCCCGGCCGCGCTCGGCTCGGACGGGGCCGGCTCGGTGCGGATCCCGGCGTCCTGGACCCATCTGATCGGCATCAAGCCACAGCGCGGGCGCATCTCCACCTGGCCGCGCGGCGAGTCCTTCCACGGCATCACGGTCAACGGCACGCTGGCCCGTACGGTCGCCGACGCCGCCCTGCTGCTGGACGCGGCCGGCGGCAACCACGAGCGGGACCCGCACCGGCCGCCCGCGCTCACGGTGTCGGAGGCGGTCGGCCGCGATCCCGGCCGGCTGCGCATCGCGCTGTCCCTGAAGCCGCCGTTCACCGCGGTACCCGCGCGGCTGCGCCCGGAAGTCCGGGACCGGATCCTCGAAGTCGCCGAACGGCTCGCCGCGTCGGGGCACGCCGTCGAGGAGGCCGACCCGCCCTACGGACAGATCGGGCTGACCTTCGTGCCGCGCGCCACCGCCGGCATCGCCGACTGGGTCCGCGAGTCCCCCGACCCCGCACTGCTCGACCCGCGCACCCGGGGCGCGGCCCGGCTGGGCCGGCTGCTCGGCGGGGCCCCGCTGCGGGCGGCCCGGCGCGCCGAGGCCGTCCTGCACCGGCGGATCGGCGCGTTCTTCGAGTCGTACGACGTGGTCCTCGCCCCCACGACGGCCGCTCCCCCGCCCGCGATCGGCGCCCTGTCCCGGCTCGGCGGACTTGCCACCGACCGCGCCATGATCGCCGCCTGCCCGTACGCCTGGCCGTGGAACGTCCTCGGCTGGCCCGGCGTCAACGTGCCCGCCGGCTTCGTCGGCGAAGGCCTCCCAGTGGGCGCCCAACTGCTCGGCCCGGCCAACAGCGAGCCGCTGCTGGTCGCCCTCGCCGCCCAGCTGGAGGCGGAGCTGCGCTGGCACGAGCTGTGGCCGCCGCGGGAGGCGGACATGGACTCGGCGGTGGTGTGAGGGCACACGCCCCTGGCAGCGCGGCGGTCGGCGATTCGCGAGCGGCGGCAGGAGCACGTTGCGCCCGTACGCTGTGACCATGGACGATGCGTCGATGGTCGGGCTCATGGGGCGGGTGACGGGGACGGTCGGGCCCGGGCTGGTCGGCGAGGTGATCGTCCGGGTGCGCGGCGGCGCCGAGCACTTCCTCGCCTACGCGGCCGACAGTACGGCCCGGATCGAGCGGGGCACGGTGGTAATGGTGGTGGAGTACCTGCCACCGAGGACGGTGTACGTCACCGCCGCCTACGACAACTGAGCGCGCTCCGCCGCAGGTGAGGGCGGTACGCGTCAAGATTGCAACAAGGATCCCTCAGCGTCTTCTCCCGGGGCCCCCGCGAGAGCACACTCCCTTCGTTCGGTGCCGAGAGGGCACCATGCAAAGGGGGCGTATGCCGATGGTTGTCGGCGTCGTTGCGGGGGTGGCAGTCGCTGCCGTTCTCGTATTGATCGGTCTGTTCAAGATGATGTGGCGGGTCGCCGAGCCGAACGAGGCGCTCGTCATCTCCGGTTCCAAGCACCGCACCGAGGGCCTTGAGGAGGGCATGGGCTTCCGCATCGTCACGGGGCGCGGCACGCTGGTGCTGCCCGGCGTGCAGGCGGTGCGCAAGCTCTCCCTCGACCTGAACGAGACCGAACTGCACGTGGACTGCGTGACCCACCAGGGCATCCCGCTCAAGGTGCGGGGCGTGGTCATCTTCAAGGTGGGCGACGACTTCGTGTCGATCGCGAACGCGGCCCGCCGTTTCCTGGACCAGCAGAAGATGATGGCGGAGCGGGTGCACAACGTCTTCGCCGGTCATCTCCGGTCGATCGTGGGCGGGTTGACGGTCGAGGACATGATCCGTGACCGGGAGAAGCTGACCGGGCAGACCCGGGCGGCCTGTGGTTCGGAGATGGAGAAGCTCGGCCTGATCGTCGACTCGCTGCAGATCCACGAGATCGAGGACCCGACGGGATACATCCAGAACCTGGCCGCCCCGCACGCGGCGGCCGTGCAGCGGGACGCGCGCATCGCACAGGCGGAGGCGAATCGTCTCGCCACCGAGGCCGAGCAGCAGTCGTTCGCCCGGATGGCGGAGGCCACCAGGGACAGCGAGATCCTCCAGGCCGGCTACCAGGCCGAACGGGACAAGGCGGCGGCGAAGGCCCGGCAGGCCGGTCCGCTCGCCGACGCGGGCGCCCGGCAGGAGGTCGTCGTCCAGGAGACCCGGGTCGCCGAACTGGAGGCGCACCGCAGGGAACAGCAGCTGCAGGCGGACGTCCGCAAGCCCGCCGACGCCCAGGCCTACGAGAAGCGGACGCTGGCCGAGGCCGAGCGCGACGCGCGCATCTCGGCGGCACAGGCCAAGGCGAAGGAGACGGAACTCGCGGCGGCGGCCGAGGCGACCCGGGTGAAGACGGCCGCGGGTGCCGAGGCGGAGGCCACCAGGACGCGAGGTGAGGCCACGGCCTCGGCGACCCGGGCCACCGGTGAGGCGGAGGCCGCTGCCGCGCAGGCCAAGGGCCTGGCCGCGGCCGAGGCGACCAGGGCCAAGGGCCTCGCGGAGGCGGAGGCCCTCAAGGCCCGGGCCGCCGCCCTCGCCGAGAACCAGGAGGCGGTCGTCGCCCAGCAACTCGCCGAGAACTGGCCGGAGATCGTCCAGGCCGGCGCGTCCGCGTTCGGCAACGTGGACAACATGGTGCTGCTCAACGGCGCCGACGGCATGACCGAGTTGTTCGCCAAGGCGCTCACGATGGGCGGCACGGGCCTCGGCCTCGCCCGTCAGCTGCTCGCGTCGATGAATCAGAACGGCCGGACGGCGGAGGACACCGCACCGTCCCTCAACGGGGTGGCGGCTCCTGCCTCGCAGAAGGTTCCGGTGGAGCAGGAGAACTAGGCGGCCGGGCCGGGGCCCGCACCAGGGGGCCCCGGCCCGGCCGTCGTCAGCGGCCGGTCGGTCGCGGCCGGGGTCGGCGCGGGGTCGAGGGTGAGCCCGGCGAACGGGCGCTTCTTCCCTATCCGCTCGGGGTGGGCATGCGGCACGTCCCCCCGTGTGAGAGGCGGCCGTACGGGTCCCTGTGCCGACCAGGTCACGCGCCGAGCAGGCCGGTCCCCAGGACGAGCAGGACCACGACGTTGCCGCCCCCCAGCGCCATGTACCGGAGGTGACAGCGCGAGCGGGGCAGGTCCTCGCCCGCGAGGACGCGATCGGACCTGTGGTTGAGGCGGGGGCGGACGGATCCGCAGGTCCTGTGCGACACCCGCGCACTGGTCGGCGCCCCGCCGGTACCGGCCGGGGTGCTGTGGAAACTGACCGAGAGCGGGCGCCAGTTGGACGCCAACGTCATCCGGCTCGCCCCGGGCGACCGCATCACGTCCCACTGCGAGCCGCACCTGGACGTCCTGCTCCTCATCGTCTCCGGGGACGGCGGGCTCGGCAAGGGCCCCTCGGAGAAGCCCGAGCCGCTCACCGGGGGCACCCTGCTCCGGCTGCCGCACGGCTCCACGCGCAGCATCACCGCCGGCGGGAGCGGCCTCGCCTCCCTCACCGCGCACAGCCGCCGCCCCGGCATGCGGATCCAGTCCCGCGCGAACACCTCACCGGCGCAACCCTGAGCCGGCGGGCGCCCGTTGCGCTCCAAGACCGGACCATTCAGGCCTCTCCGGCAATTCCCGTCGTCCGCCCGGAGGGGGCGGGCGGACATGGCCGGGCAGGCTCTAGGGTGCCTGCGTGAGCACGTACACCGATGAGAACGTCCCGGGCCGTTACGGCCCCCACGCCACCGCCGAGGCCGACCCGCGTGAGGTCGGCACGGTGCGCACCGAGTACTCCCCCGCGCACGACGGCGACCCGGACCCCGGGGAGATCGTCTGGACGTGGGTGCCCTTCGAGGAGAACGACGGCCGTGGCAAGGACCGCCCGGTGCTCGTCGTCGCACGGGAGGCGGCGGGCACCTTCCTCGCCGTCCAGCTGTCCAGCAAGCGGCACGACGGCGACCGGGAGTGGGTGGCGATCGGCAGCGGCCCGTGGGACCGGTCGGGCCGCGACTCGTGGGTGGACGTGGACCGCGTACTGCGGCTGCACGAAACGGGCATGCGCCGTGAGGCGTGCGCGCTCGACCGGATGAGGTTCAGCCTGGTCCGGCAGCGGCTCCACGAGCGGTACGGCTGGACCTGACCGGCACTACCGCGCGACCGGATGCGTGCGCTCCGGGAACGCCCGTACGAAGGCCTCCCGGACCGGCGATCCCTGGGTGCGGTCCAGGATGCCGAACACCACGCGTTCGAACGACCGCGCGAACCGGCCGCCGGGCCCGAGCAGCGCCCGGAAAACCCCCGCGACCTGCGCGGGGTCGTTCCGGAAGACCCCGCAGCCCCAGGCGCCGAGCACGAGCCGCCGGTAGCCCTGGGCGGCGGCGGTCTCCAGGACCCGTTCGGCCCGCCGGGCCAGGGCGGCCGGCAGTTCACCGGCGCGCTCCGGTGCCGTACGCCGTACGACGCCCGCGTTGGGGGCGGCGGCGGTCAGGAAGCCCGCCAGGTACGGCTCCGGCAGCAGCCGGCCCCGGTCGTCGCGGAACACCGGCACGGCAGGGCTGTGGATCACCCGGTCCGTGTAGAACGGGTCACGGTGGGCGCGGTGGTGGTCGTAGAACTCCCGGCCCCGCAGGAGGCAGGTGTACAGCGCCGAGGCGCGGCACAGGGCCTCCTCCTGGGCCTGGGCGCCGTTCAGGTAGCCGCCGCCGGGATTGCGGGCCGAGGCGAAGTTCAGGACGGCGACCGGTGCGTCCGCCGAGCGGCGGGCGGCTTCCAGGCTGCTCTCGCCCGTGACCTCGAAGATCGGCTCCGCGTCCGCTGCCGGGGGCACCTGCACCGGCTCGGGCCCGTACATCCGCGTGCCCGCCCGGGCGGCCTCGATCGCCGCCGCCACGGACACCTGCCGGCCGTCCGCCAGGCGGTACGCGCCCGCCGCCACGATCTGCTCGGTCTCCGTCGCGATTCCGCGCAGACGCGCGCTCATGGCGCCACCCCCGTGGGCGCCACGACCGCGGCCCGCGCGGAATCCCCCGTCGTGCTCATGGACGCATCCTGGGTGATGCTGGTGATGCGGTGCAACGGAGTTTCCCGGCCCCCGGAACGGTCTGGAAACGCGCGAGAAAACGGAGATTACCGATCCCGAACGTCCCGCTGGGCACTCTTGTGCCATTCGGCGCGAGGGTCTTGGGTGGAACGAGTGCCGGCGCGGCCCACCGGTGGCCGGGCCGGTGGCATGGTGGAATCTCAGGAGGATCCCGACATGTCCGACTCAATACGCGATGGTGGTGACTGTACGGAGCACCGCACCGTGGTCACCGAAGCCGAGGTGGAGGCCCTGGTCCGGGGCATCTGCTTCAAGACCGGCCCGCCCCGCACGCTCGGGGTCGAAGTGGAGTGGCTCGTCCACGAGCTGCGGCTGCCGCAGCTCCCGGTGACACCCGAACGACTCGAAGCGGCCTACGCCACCCTGCGGACCGTGCCGCTGCGGTCGCCGCTGACGATCGAACCCGGCGGCCAGCTGGAGCTGAGTTCGCCGCCCGCCGCCTCCCTGATGGAGTGCATAGACACCGTCTCGGCCGACCTGGACATCGTCCGCGCTGTCCTCGCCGAGGACGGCCTCGGGCTCGTCGGCTTCGGCCATGACCCCTGGCACGCACCCCGCCGGTTCCTGCGCGAGCCGCGCTACGACGCCATGGAGACCAGCCTCGACCGCACCGGTACGGCCGGCCGGCACATGATGTGCGCCTCCGCCTCCGTGCAGGTGTGCGTGGACGCCGGCCACGAGGACCCCGGGCCCCTCGGGCACGAGCGGCGCTGGTGGCTGGCCCACCAGCTGGGCGCGGTGCTGGTGGCCGCGTTCGCCAACTCGCCGCTCGTCGGCCGGGAGCCCACGGGATGGATGTCCACCCGGCAGCTGCTGTGGATGGAGATCGGCGCCGGCCGGGCGGGCGCTCCCCCGCCGGACGGGGAGCCACGGGCCGCCTGGGCCCGGCACGTCCTGGACGCCCCGGTGATGTGCGTCCGCCGCGACGGCGGCCCGTGGGACGTTCCCGAGGGCCTGACCTTCCGCGAATGGACCCGCTCGCGGGCGCCCCGGCCGCCCACCCGGGCGGATCTCGACTACCACCTGACCACCCTGTTCCCGCCGGTCCGGCCGCGCGGTCATCTGGAGCTGCGCATGATCGACGCGCAGCCCGGCGACCACGGCTGGATCGTGCCGCTCGCGGTGACTGCGGCGCTGTTCGACGACCCGGAGGCCGCCGACGCCGCGCACCAGGCGGTGAAACCCCTGCTGGAGCGGTCCCTGAACCTGCCCGCCCCGCTCAATCCGCTGTGGATCGACGCGGCCCGGCAGGGGCTCGGCGACCCCGATCTGCGCGAGGCCGCCGTCGCCTGTTTCACCGCGGCGCTGCAGGCGCTGCCCCGGCTCGGCGCCACCCCCGCGGTCGTCGACGCCGTGGCGGCGTACCTGGACCGCTACGTCGTCCGGGGCCGCTGCCCGGCGGACGACCTGCTGGACCGCCTGCGCGGCACGGGCCCCGCATCTCGACCTCGCTCGACCGGGGGCACCCGCACTGCCCACGGGAGGAAGGACATCCGCACATGACCGCGCCCGAGACCGACGTCACGGCCACGGAGCCGGACGCCGAGGCGCTGCGCGAGCGCGCGCTCGCCTCCCTCACCACCGCCCGCTCCCGCACCACGCTGCTGACGAGCTGCGTGGAGGAACCGGACCTCACCGCACAGCACTCCCCGCTGATGTCGCCGCTGGTGTGGGACCTCGCGCACATCGGCAACCAGGAGGAGCTGTGGCTGCTGCGGGCGGTCGGCGGCCGGGAGGCGCTGCGGCCCGAGATCGACGGCCTGTACGACGCCTTCGAACACCCTCGTTCCGAGCGGCCCTCGCTGCCGCTGCTGCCGCCCGCCGAGGCCCGCGGTTACGCGGCCGAGGTGCGCGGCCGGGCGCTGGACCTGCTGGCGGCCGCGGACTTCCACGGCACCCGACTCACCGAGGCCGGGTTCACCTTCGGGATGATCGCGCAGCACGAACAGCAGCACGACGAGACGATGCTGATCACCCATCAGCTGCGCAAGGGCCCGCCGGCCCTGACCGCCCCCGACCCCGAACCGGGCCCGCTGTTCCCCGGCCCGGCCGAAGTCCTCGTTCCCGGCGGTCCGTTCACCATGGGCACCTCCACCGAGCCGTGGGCGCTGGACAACGAGCGCCCGGCGCACCCGGTGGACGTGGCGCCGTTCTGGTTCGACACCGCGCCGGTGACGAACGCGGCCTACCTGGCGTTCATCGAGGACGGCGGCTACGACTCCGAGCGCTGGTGGACACCGGCGGGCTGGGCGCACGTCCGGCAGCACTCCCTCACGGCCCCGCTGTTCTGGCGTCGTGAGGGCAGCCAGTGGCTCAGGCGCCGCTTCGGGGTCACCGAGGTGGTGCCGCCCGACGAGCCGGTGCTGCACGTGTGCTGGTACGAGGCGGACGCCTACGCCCGCTGGGCGGGTCGCCGGCTGCCCACCGAGGCGGAGTGGGAGAAGGCCGCCCGGTACGACCCGGCCACCGGCCGCTCGACCCGCTACCCGTGGGGCGACGCCGACCCGGGGCCGGAGCACGCCAACCTGGGTCAGCGGCACCTCAGGCCCGCTCCCGCCGGCAGCTACCCGGCCGGTGCTTCGCCGCTCGGCGTGCGGCAGTTGATCGGGGACGTGTGGGAGTGGACGGCGAGCGACTTCCTGCCGTACCCGGGGTTCACGGCGTTCCCGTACAAGGAGTACTCGGAAGTGTTCTTCGGCTCCGACCACAAGGTGCTGCGCGGCGGTTCGTTCGCCGTGGACCCGGTGGCCTGCCGGGGCACGTTCCGCAACTGGGACTACCCGATCCGGCGGCAGATCTTCTCCGGGTTCCGCACCGCCCGCTCGGAGTCGGTCTGATGTGCCGTCACCTGGCGTACCTGGGAGCCGAGGAGCCGCTCGGGCGGCTCCTCGTGGAGCCGCCGCACAGCCTGTACCGGCAGTCGTGGGCGCCCCGGCGGCAGCGGTACGGGACGGTCAACGCCGATGGTTTCGGGGTGGGTTGGTACGCTCCGGACGATCCGGCGCCGGCCCGCTACCGGCGGGCCGGGCCGATCTGGGCGGACCTGTCCTTCGCCGACCTGGCCCGGGTCGTGCGCACCGGCGCCGTGCTCGCCGCGGTGCGCGACGCGACCCTCGCGGGCGCGGACGCCGAGGCCGCGGCGGCGCCCTTCGCCGCCGGGCGGTGGCTGTTCAGCCACAACGGCGCCATCGCCGGCTGGCCGGACGCGGCGGCGCCGCTGGTGTCCGCCCTGCCCCCGGTCGACCTGCTGTCGCTGCAGGCGCGCACCGACTCGGCGTTCGTGTGGGCGCTGGTCCTGCACCGGCTGCGCACCGGGGACGACCCCGCCCAGGCCCTCGCTGAAACGGTTCGCCGCCTCGCCGAGGCGGCCCCCGCCTCCCGGCTGAACCTGCTGCTCACCGACGGTGCCACCATCGCCGCCACCGCCTGGGGCGACAGCCTCTGGTACCGCACGGAGCCCGGCCTGACCACGGTCGTCGCCTCCGAGCCCTACGACGACGACCCGCTCTGGCAGGAGGTCCCCGACCGCACCGTGCTCACGGCGAGCCGCGCCGGCGTGCTGCTCGCCCCGCTCGAGGACCCGGCGTCCTCCCCCACTCTCGACTCCGCTCGAGCGGGGGCGCCCCCATCACCGAAGGAGCCCTGTTCGTGAGTCCCCTGCACGTCACCCGCACCCTCCCCGAGGACGCGACGGACGCCGCGCTGCGCGCCGACGTCCTGCACGGCCTCAACGTCAGCCCCAAGTCGCTGCCCCCGAAGTGGTTCTACGACGCCCTGGGCAGCGAGCTGTTCGAGCAGATCACGGAACTGCCCGAGTACTACCCGACGCGGGCCGAACGCGAGATCCTCGCCGCCCGGTCCGGCGAGATCGCCGCGGCCAGCGGCGCCCGCACCCTGATCGAGCTGGGTTCCGGCTCCTCGGAGAAGACCCGCTTCCTGATCGACGCGCTCACCTCGCTGCGGTCGTACGTTGCCGTCGACGTCAGCGAGAGCGCCCTCACCCAGGCCGGGCAGGCGCTCGTCGAGGAGCGGCCCCGGCTCGACGTGCACGCGCTGATCGCCGACTTCACCGCCCCGCTGACCCTGCCCGACACGCCGGGGCCGCGGCTGCTGGCCTTCCTCGGCGGCACGATCGGCAATCTGCTGCCCGCCGAGCGGGAGAAGTTCCTGGCCTCGGTGCGCGCGCTGCTCGCACCCGGTGACGGACTGCTGCTCGGCACGGACCTGGTCAAGGACGAGCGGGCGCTGGTCCGGGCGTACGACGACGCGGCGGGGGTGACGGCCACCTTCAACAAGAACGTCCTGGCCGTCGTGAACCGTGAGCTGGGCGCCGACTTCGACCCCGGAGCCTTCGACCATGTGGCGCTGTGGGACGCGGAGCAGGAGTGGATCGAGATGCGGCTGCGCTCCCGCACCGCGCAGACCGTCAAGGTGCCCGCGCTGGACCTCGCCGTGCACTTCGCGGCGGGCGAGGAACTGCGCACGGAGGTGTCGGCGAAGTTCCACAGGGAGGGAGTGACCGCCGAACTCGCGGCCTCGGGACTGGAGTTGACCCACTGGTGGACGGACGCCGAGAGCCGCTTCGCGCTGTCGCTGAGCGTGCTGCGCTGACTCAGCCCAGCGCTGTGGCCGAGCGTGCTGCGCCGAGTCAGCCCAGGTCGGTGGCGAGGGCTCCGGTGATCCGGCGGGAGGCCCGGCGGGCCTCGGTCGCCGGGTCGGCCCCACCGAGCACCTTGGTCATGTACCCCTTGATCGGGTTGTCGGCCTCGACGACGGCCCACTGAGGGGTGTTGGGGGTCGCCCGGCCGTGTGCGGCGCCCGCCGCCATGGCGGCGACCCCCTCCTCCCCCGCGACCGCGCCCGCCAGAGTGGTCTTGTTGGGCACGTAGTTCATGGTCCGGGCGAGTTCGGTGTCCCACTTGGCGCCGGTGAGGGCCCCGATGACGGCGGTCGCGGCGAACTGGTCGTCGGTGTGCTGCGGGACGACGAGGTCGGAGCCGCCGGTGAAGACCGTACCGGGCCGGGCGGCGGTCTTTCCGGGCACGGGGAAGAAGCCGAGCTTGTCCTTGAGGCCGGGGTTCTGCTGCACGATCGACTGGGCGACCCCCGGTACGGCGATGATCTGCGCGACCTTGCCGCCCGCGAACACCCCCGCCTGGGGCGGATGTTCCTCGTCCGAGTCCACAGGCCCCGCACCCAGCGCCTGGAGCCGCCGGTAGAAGTCCATGCCGCGCAGGGCGGCCGGCGTGTCCAGGGTGCCCCGCCACTCGTAGTCCTTCTCCTCGGCGAGTTCGCCGCCCTCGTCCCAGATGAAGCCGGAGAGCGTGTACCAGTCCTGTCCGGCGAGGTAGATCCCCTGGTCGCCGCCCGAGTTGAGTCTCTCGGTGTCGGCGAGCCACTTGTCGCGGGTCCTCGGCGGGGCGGCGATGCCGGCCCGCTCGAAGAGGTCCTTGCGGTAGACGACGACCCGGTTGGCCGCGTACCAGGGCACGCCGTACTGTTTGCTGCCCTCCTGGCCGGGTTCGGCGAGGCCGCGAAGCCACTGGTCCTTGCCCCAGTCGCGCACCGCCTCCAGCGTCAGGTTGGCGAGCCGGCCGTCGTCGACGTACTGGGGGACCTGGGTGTTGCCCACCTCGATGACGTCGGGGGCGTCCTCGGCGTGGCTCTCGAGCGCCTTGCGGACCTTCTCCACGATGCCGGTCCACTCCTGGATGCGGATGTCGAGGCGCAGGTCCGTGTGGGTGCGCTCGAAGTCCTCGGTGAAGCGCCGCAGAAACCCCTTCGAGGCACTGTCCTTCATCAACCACACGGTCACGGTGTGCCGGTCGTGCCCTCCCGGGAGGAGGCCGCAGGCGCTGACGAGGGAGCCGGTGACACACATGAGGGCGAGCAGACGGCGTCTCACGAGGGGTCCTGTTCTGTCTGGCATGGGCGGTGCGGACAGGGAAGGGGGCCCGACGTGGGGGGACGAGCGGAAGGCTCGTACGGGTGTACCGGATTTTGGTATGGACCAATGCATACGTCAAGCGCTACCCCGGGTATGGGGGCGTCGTCTCGCGCGCCGGGCGCGGATACGGCACGGTGGAGTAGGGCGTGACATTCCGGTCACCACGGACGTGAGGTGCGCCGCGCGCGGCCTCATGGCGAAGAGGAGCACCCGCATGACGAACCACACCTACCGGGTCACCGAGATCGTCGGCACCTCGCACGAGGGCATCGACCAGGCCATCCGCAACGGCATCGCGCGTGCCGGCCAGACCCTGCGGAACCTGGACTGGTTCGAGGTGACCCAGGTCCGCGGTCAGATCGAGAACGGCCGGATCGAGCACTACCAGGTGGGCCTGAAGGTGGGTTTCCGCATCGAGGACGGCGAGTAGGACCTCAGGTCCGCCCCTCGCGTTCCTGCGCGTCCCGCAGTGCTGCGGACTCGGCGGCCCAGCGGGCCCGCACGACCGGGAATCCGGCGCGCTCGGCATCGTCGCACACGAGTTCGTCGTCATCGACGAGAAATCGGACCTCGCGGTCCCGGGCGAGCCGGCGCAGGATCTCCAGCTTGGTGAACCGGGCGGGCCTGCGGTCGGTGTTGCTCCGCATGTGGACGCGTCCCTCGGGCAGCCCCTGGGCGGCGAGCCAGTCCAGCGTGTCGCGGCGGCAGCGCTCGGGCCGCCCGGTGAGGTACACGATCTCGCACTCCCGGGCCGTCTCCAGAGCGAGCGAGACACCCTCGGCGAGCGGCGGATCCGCGGGCGCGGCCGCGAAGAACCCGTTCCAGTCCCGCGGCCTGCCCTCCAGGAAATGCTGCCGGTGGGCGGTGTCGGCAAGGGTGTTGTCGAGGTCGAACACGGCAACCGGACGCTCGCTGCTCTCTGTCACGGGGCCAACTGTAGCCACCCCTGCGTCAACGTCCGGGGGCCGCGGGGCTCATGCTTCTCCCATGTCTTCCGTTCCCCCGTCTTCCGTTCCCCGGGCTCTCCGGGACGCCTCCGCCCGCCCCTGCACCGTCGTCGTCTGCCGGGGCTGCTGCTGCGGCAACCCGGCCAAGTACCCCGGCGCCGATCATCTGGGCGGGTTGGCGCGGTTGCGGGCCGCCGCGGCCGAGGGTGGCTTCGAGGTGTGTACGAGCGACTGTCTGGGGCCGTGCGACCAGGCGAACGTGATGGTGGTGCGCCCCTCGGCCGAGGGGCGGCGGGCGGGCGGCCGGCCGGCGTGGATCGGGTTCGCCCTGGACGACGAGTGCACGGCCGAGGTGGCCGAGTGGGCCCGGGCGGGCGGCCCGGGGTTCGCCGAGCCGCCGCTCGCGCTGGAGTTGCAGATGATCCGGGCCCCCCGGGGCGCCCGGGCCCGGACGGGGCGCTGACGGCCGGCCGGGACGTCCGGCGCCTCGTACCGCCGCGGTCGGCATCTGCCCGAGCGAACCGCCGGTGGCCGCCCGCTGGCGGCTCGTGACGAGGGAATCCCCTGGCCGCCACGGTGTTGAACCCTGCGTGAGTGCAGTGACAGCCCGGACCAGGTTCTCCGTCCTCGACCGCTCCCGCACCCGCGAGGGCCACCCGCCCGCCGAGGCGCTGCGGGACACCGTCGCGCTGGCACGGGAGGCGGAGGCGCTCGGCTACCACCGTTTCTGGGTCTCCGAGCACCACGGCGTGCCCGGCGTCGCCGGATCCGCGCCGACCGTGCTCGCCGCCGCCGTGGCCGCCGCGACCCGCACGATCCGGGTCGGCACCGGCGGGGTCATGCTGCCCAACCACCAACCCCTGGTGGTTGCCGAGCAGTTCGGCGTGCTGGAGTCGCTCTTCCCGGGCCGGATCGACATGGGGCTGGGCCGTTCCGTGGGCTTCACCGGCGGGGTGCGCAAGGCCCTCGGGCGGCACAAGGACGATGCCGAGGACTTCGCGGCGCAGCTCGGCGAGCTGCTCGGCTGGTTCGCCGGCACCTCGCCGACCGGGGTGCGCGCCCGGCCGGCGGAAGGCCTGCGCGTGCCGCCGTTCGTGCTGGCCATGGGTGAGGGCGCGCGGATCGCGGCCCGCGCCGGCCTGCCGATGGTCATCGGCGACCTCAGGAGCCGCGAGCGGATGCTGCGCGGGATCGACCAGTACCGCTCACTGTTCCGCCCCTCCCCGTGGGCGTCCGAGCCGTACGTCGTCATCTCCGGCACGGTCGCGGTCGCCGGAACTCCGCAAGCCGCGCGGCGGCTGCTGGTCCCGGAGGCCTGGGCCATGGCGTACTCGCGGACCCACGGCACCTTCCCGCCGCTGACCCCGGCCGAGGAGATCCAGGACCGCACGATGACCGCGAAGGAACGCGACTTCTACGAGTCCGGTCTCGGCGGTCACATCGCCGGCACCGCGGACCGGGTCGCCCACGAACTGGAGACGGTGCTGAAGGAGACGGGCGCCGACGAGGTCCTGGTCACCACCAGCACCTACGACCGTACGGCGCTGCTGGACTCCTACCGACGTCTCGCCGCGCTCTTCTCGCCGGGTCGCTGAGCGGCCCGGGCTCAGCCCTCGACACCGGCCGACTTGTCCGCGCGGATCACCACGGAGCCGTCCGCCGCGTCCACCGCGGTCGCCCGGGGTGAGTTGGCCGGAGAGCAGCAGGTCTGCGTGGCGGTCGTCCACCTCGCGCTGGATGGTGCGGCGCAGCGGACGGGCGCCGAAGTCGGGCTGGTAGCCGATGTCCGCGAGCAGATCGGCGGCCGCGTCGGTGACCTCGAGGGAGACGTCCTGGGCGTGCAGTCGGTGCCGGGTGTGCTCCAGGAGCAGGTCCGCTGCGCCGGGAGAAGGCCTCGATGGTCTGCTCGACCTCGTCGTCGCGCCCGATCACCGGGTCGAGGCGCCCGTCGCGGGCGTCCTCGGTGAGGACGCGGCCGTACTCGTCCACGGTCGGGGTGCTGCTGGGCTTCTTCCGCTCGGCCGTGCCCTCGGTGGGCAGCCGGGTGGGCTCCCAGCCGCCGTCGCCGAGCGCCTGCCCGGCGGCCGACTCCTGGCTGGCGGCGAGGGCCCGCAGGAGATGGCCGGGGCCGATGCAGGAGGCGCCTTCGGCGCGGGAGATCCGGTAGGCGTCGAGCAGGGCGCGCTTGGCGGACGGGATGAGCGTGGTGGGCTCGGTCCTCTCGCCGCCGCCCGTGGCGCTGTCGAGCTGCTCGCGGAGGCGGTCGGGGTCGGCGCCGACCTCGGTGAGCAGGCGCCGGGTGGACTCGTGCCGGGTGGCGGCGGCCAGCAGGTGCCGGGCGTCGAGCTCCTCGCTGCCCTCGGCGCCGGCCATGTCCCTGGCCTCCGCCACCAGCTCCCGGGCCCGCTCGGAGAGCAGACTGCCGATGTCGACGCGCTGGGGCCGGCGGGCGGCCGCGGCGGCGGTTGCCGGTCCGCCCTCGCCGAAGAACCGGGACATCAGCTCGTCGAACTCCTCGAAGGGGCTGCGTCCGAATCCGAAGCCGGAAGTGTTCATGCGGCAGGCAACCGCATGAACGTGTCGCAGGGTGGGCTCGAGATGCGGATCCCTCCCGGGGCCGGGAGGCTGGGGGGGCAAGCCTCAAGCGACGAGGAGGGCTGTCATGTCCTTCATGGACAAGATCAAGGGGATGCTCAAGGGCCACGAAGGCATGGCCGACAAGGGCATCGACAAGGGCGGCGACTCCGTCGACCAGCGGACCGGGAAGAAGTACCAGTCGCAGGTCGACACCGCCCAGGAGAGGGCGAGGGACGAGTTCGGCACCAGGCCCCAGGACCCGAACAACCCTCCGGGCTAGCAGCGGGCGGGCCGGCCCCGCCGCCGCACGGGCCCCGGGCTGGGATCGCAGGGTTTGTCCCCGCCCCGGCAGGCCCGTACGGTCCTCCAGATGCACAGCTCCCATGATCCGTACGTCCGCGTGCGCGGCGCCCGCGAGCACAACCTCAAGGGCGTCGACGTGGACATCCCGCGGGACGTACTGGCCGTGTTCACCGGCGTGTCCGGCTCGGGCAAGTCGTCCCTGGCGTTCGGCACCGTCTACGCCGAGGCGCAGCGACGCTACTTCGAGTCGGTCGCGCCGTACGCGCGCAGGCTGATCCACCAGGTCGGGGCGCCCAAGGTCGGCGAGATCACCGGGCTGCCGCCCGCCGTCTCGCTGCAGCAGCGCCGCTCGGCCCCCACCTCGCGCTCCTCGGTGGGCACGGTCACCAACCTGTCCAACTCCCTGCGCATGCTGTTCTCGCGGGCCGGCCGGTATCCGCCCGGCGCCGAGCGGCTCGACTCGGACGCGTTCTCCCCCAACACCGCGGCCGGCGCCTGCCCGCAGTGCCACGGCCTCGGCCACGTGCACGGCACCACCGAGGAGTTGCTGGTCCCCGACCCGTCGCTGTCGATCCGCGAGGGTGCGATCGCCGCATGGCCGGGCGCCTGGCAGGGCAAGAACCTGCGCGACATCCTCGACGCGCTCGGGTACGACGTGGACCGGCCCTGGCGCGAACTGCCCGCCGGGCAGCGGGAGTGGATCCTCTTCACCGACGAGCAGCCGGTGGTCACCGTCCATCCGGTCCGGGACGCCGACCGCATCCAACGGCCGTACCAGGGCACGTACATGAGCGCCCGCCGCTACGTGCTGAAGACGTTCTCCGACACCAAGTCCCCCACCCTGCGGGCCAAGGCGGAGCGCTTCCTCACCAGCGCGCCCTGCCGGGTGTGCGGGGGCAGCAGACTGCGGCCGGAGGCGCTGGCGGTCACCGTCGGCGGCCGGACCATCGCCGACCTGGCCGCACTGCCCCTGACCGACCTGGCCGGCCTGCTCGACGGCGCCACGGAGACCGCCCGGATCCTCACGCAGGACCTGAAGTCAAGGATCGCGCCCGTGGTCGAGCTGGGCCTCGGCTATCTCAGCCTGGACCGGGCCACGCCCACCCTGTCGGCAGGCGAGCTGCAGCGGCTGCGGCTCGCCACCCAGTTGCGCTCGGGCCTGTTCGGCGTGGTGTACGTGCTGGACGAGCCGTCGGCCGGGCTGCACCCGGCGGACACCGAGGCCCTGCTCACGGTGCTGGACCGGCTCAAGGCGGCCGGGAACTCGGTGTTCGTGGTCGAGCACCACCTGGAGGTGGTGCGCGGCGCCGACTGGCTGGTGGACGTCGGCCCCGGCGCCGGCGAGCACGGCGGCCGGGTGCTGTACAGCGGCCCGGTGGCCGAGCTGGCCTCGGTCGAGGAGTCGGCCACGGCCCGCTACCTCTTCGACGAGGCCCCGGGGCCGGCGCGGGAGCTCCGTGAGCCGCGCGGATGGCTGGAGGTGGGCCCGGTGAACCGGCACAACCTGCGCGCAGTGACGGCCGCATTCCCGCTCGGCGCGTTCACCGCCGTCACCGGTGTCTCCGGCTCCGGGAAGTCCACGCTCATCGGCGAACTCACCGAGGATCTGGACGGGGTCGGCCGTCTGGTCCGGGTGGACCAGAAGCCGATCGGGCGCACGCCACGCTCCAACCTGGCCACCTACACCGGCCTGTTCGACGTCGTACGGAAGGTGTTCGCCGCCACCGGCGAGGCACGGGAACGCGGGTACGGCGTCGGGCGGTTCTCCTTCAACATGCCGGGAGGGCGCTGCGAGACCTGCCAGGGCGAGGGGTTCGTCAGCGTCGAACTGCTGTTCCTGCCAAGCACCCACGCGCCCTGTCCGGACTGCGGCGGCGCCCGCTACAACCCGGAAACCCTCCGGGTGTCGTACCGGGGACGGAACATCGCCGAAGTGCTCGACCTCACCGTCGAGGACGCTGCGGAGTTCTTCGCGGACACCCCGGCCGCGGCCCGCAGCCTGGGCACGCTGCTGGACGTGGGCCTCGGCTATCTGAGCCTGGGCCGGCCCGCCACCGAGCTGTCCGGCGGGGAGGCCCAGCGGATCAAGCTGGCGAGCGAGCTGCAGCGCGGCCGCCGCGCGCACACCCTCTACCTGCTGGACGAGCCGACGACCGGGCTGCACCCGGCCGACGTCGAGGTGCTGATGGACCGGCTGCACGGTCTCGTCGACGCCGGGCACACGGTCGTCGTGGTCGAGCACGACATGAGCGTGGTCGCGGAGGCGGACTGGGTGATCGACCTGGGGCCGGGCGGCGGCGACCGGGGCGGGCGCATCGTGGCGGCCGGGCCGCCGCAGCGGGTGGCGCGGGCGGAGGGCAGCGCCACGGCGCCCTATCTGGCCCGGGTCATGCCCTGAGCCCGGGAGACCCGCGGGGACAGGGGAGCCCATGGGTGCGGGCCGGCTCGGGCGTGACCGGCTGGGCGGCGCGGGCGAGAGTGCGGCGGTCGGGATGGGTACCGGGCGGTATCACCGGCCGTACGTCCACCTCGGCCACCAGGCCCCGCGCGCGGGCGACCCGCCACAGCGAGGCGAGCAGGGTGTCCTCGCCGACGAACGCGGCCGCGGTGCTCGCCCCTCCCCCGTCCTGCCGGTAGCGCAGCCGGACCGGCTGCACCGGCACGCCCGCGTCCAGCGCGGACTGGAAGACGGCCCGGTGGAAGCGGCCGTGCGCCCGCCCGCACCAGGTGCTGCCCTCGGGAAAGGCGACTACTGCCGCGCCCTGGCTCAGGGCGTGCGCGATCCGGGCGACCGTGTCGGGCAGTGAGCGCAGCCGGTCGCGCTCGATGAACAGCGCCCCGCCCCGCGCGGCCAGCGCGCCCGCCACGGGCCACTGCCGGATCTCGGTCTTGGCGAGCATCCGGGCGGGGCGTACGGCGGCCAGCAGCGGGATGTCCAGCCAGGACACGTGGTTGGCGACCAGCAGCAGCCCGCCGGCCGGTGCGGCGGTGCCGGTGAAGCGGACCTGGACCCCGATGGCCCGCACGATCGTCCGGCACCACCACCCGACCCACTCGGCGGGGATCTTCCCCCGCAGGCGGGGGCACCCCCAGCCGAGCGGGGACAGCATGACCCCGGCCAGCACCAGGACCGCGACCGCGGTGAGCCGCAGCACCGCGCGGGGTGCGGCCGCGGCGGGTGCGGCCGGTTCCACGCAGGCGTTCGGGGTGCAGGGGGCGCTGGGCAGCCAGACGCTCATCAGGCCGGCACGAGGGAGAGGAAGTGCCGCAGATAGCGCGGGTTGACCTGGCGCATCGACAGCAGCACGTACAGGTCGGCGACCCCGAAGTCCGCATCGTGCGCCGGTTCCCCGCACACCCAGGCGCCCAGGCGGAGGTAGCCGCGCAGCAGGGCGGGGAGTTCGGTCCTGGCGGCCGGCGCCCCGGTGTCCGGGGCCCAGGGCAGCAGCGGCCGTACCCGGAACTCCTCCGGAGCCATGTGCTTGTCCCGCACCCGGTCCCAGGTGGCGCTCGCCAGGGTGCCCCCGTCGGCGAGCGGGATGGAGCAGCAGCCGGCCAGCCACTCGTGGCCCCGGTCGACCATGTAGCGGGCTATCCCGGCCCAGATCAGGCCGATGACGGCGCCGTCGCGGTGGTCGGGGTGCACACAGGAGCGGCCGACCTCGACCAGCCCGGGCCGGATCCCGTCGAGCCGGGCCAGGTCGAACTCGCCCTCCGAGTACAGCCGGCCGGCGACCGCGGCCCGCTCGGGCGGCAGCAGCCGGTAGGTGCCGACGACCTGCCCGGTGACGGTGTCGTGCACCAGCAGGTGGTCGCAGTAGGCGTCGAACGGGTCGACGTCGTACCCCGGCTCGGGGGTGGCGAGCAGCGCGCCCATCTCCCCGGCGAAGACGTCGTGCCGCAGCCGCTGCGCGGCACGCACGTCGTCCTCGTCGCGGGCGAGGGTGACGGTGTAGCGGGTGGGTGCCGCGGGCTGCGGAGGACGGTCGAGCGTGGTGACGCCGGTCATGGCTCACTCCATGGTCACGGGCCGGGGTCGGCGGGGGCGGCAGCCCGGCGGTCCGGGCTGCCGCTCCTGTTCTTCCGACGCCGGTTGGCGTGCACGTGACCGAGGGCGGGAGAGCGGGTGTGGGGTTGTTGAACGCCGTGGGCGGCGCAGCGGGAAACCCAGACGGGACCGGGATGAGCACCGATCCCGGTCCCGCCCGTCCGCCTGCCTGTCGGCGAACGTTTCAGTTGTCGCGCTGCTGGTGCGGTGACCGGACAGGTTCACCGGCCTAGCGCTTGCCCGCTTTCCGGGTGGCCCGCAGCCACTCCCTGTTCATGCTGGTGATGGACACGAGGGGGATCCCCTTGGGGCAGGCGGTCGCGCACTCACCGGTCAGCGTGCACCCGCCGAACCCCTCGGCGTCCATCTGCGCCACCATGTCCAGCACCCGGGTCTCCCGCTCGGGCGCGCCCTGGGGCAGCACGTTCAGATGGTTGACCTTGGCGGAGGTGAACAGCATCGCCGCGCCGTTCGGACACGCGGCCACACATGCCCCGCAGCCGATGCACTCCGCGTGCTCGAACGCGAAGTCGGCGTCGGCCTTCGGCACCGGTGTGGCGTGGGCCTCCGGCGCCGATCCGGTCGGGGCGGTGATGTAGCCGCCGGCCTGGATGATCCGGTCGAAGGCGGACCGGTCGACGACCAGGTCCTTGACCACCGGGAAGGCGGCGGCCCGCCACGGCTCGACGTCGATCGTGTCGCCGTCTTTGAAGGACCGCATGTGCAGCTGGCAGGTGGTGGTGCGCTCGGGCCCGTGCGCCTCGCCGTTGATGACGAGGGAACAGGCTCCGCAGATCCCCTCGCGGCAGTCGTGGTCGAAGGCGACCGGCTCCTCGCCGGAGAGGATGAGCTGTTCGTTGAGGACGTCCAGCATCTCCAGGAAGGACATGTCGGACGAGATGCCGTCCACCACGTATGTGGACATCGCGCCGTCGGCGTCGGCGTTCTTCTGCCGCCAGACGCGCAGGGTGAGCTTCATGCGTAGCTCCGCTGGGTGGGGTGGACGTACTCGAAGACCAGGTCTTCCTTGTGCAGGACGGGCGCAGAGCCCGTACCGGTGAACTGCCAGGCGGCCGCGTAGGCGAACGCGTCGTCCTTGCGGGCGGCCTCGCCGTCCGGCGTCTGGGACTCCTCGCGGAAGTGGCCGCCGCAGGACTCGGCGCGGTGCAGCGCGTCGAGGCACATCAGCTCGGCGAGCTCCAGGTAGTCGACGATCCGGTTGGCCTTCTCCAGCGACTGGTTGAACTCCTCGCCGGTGCCGGGCACCTTGATGCGCCGCCAGAACTCCTCCCTGATCTGCGGGATGCGTTCCAGCGCCTTGCGCAGACCGGAGTCGCTGCGGGCCATGCCGCAGAACTCCCACATCAGCTCGCCGAGTTCACGGTGGAAGGAGTCGGGGGTACGGTCGCCGTCGACGGCGAGGAGCAGGTTGAGCCGGTCCTCGGTCTCGGCCAGCACCTCCTGGACCACCGGGTGTTCGGCGGTCACCGGGTCCTGGTGCGGATGGCGCGCCAGGTAGTCGTTGATGGTGGCCGGCAGCACGAAGTAGCCGTCGGCCAGGCCCTGCATCAGTGCGGACGCGCCGAGCCGGTTGGCGCCGTGGTCGGAGAAGTTGGCCTCGCCGATCGCGAACAGGCCCGGGATCGTGGTCTGGAGGTCGTAGTCGACCCACAGGCCGCCCATCGTGTAGTGCACGGCCGGGTAGATCCGCATCGGCACCTCGTACGGATCCTCGTCGGTGATCCGCTGGTACATGTCGAAGAGGTTGCCGTACCTGGCCTCGACCGCCTTGCGCCCCATCCGCTCGATGGCGTCGGCGAAGTCCAGGTAGACGCCCTGACCGCCGGGGCCCACGCCCCTGCCCTCGTCGCAGACGTTCTTCGCGGCGCGCGAGGCGATGTCCCGCGGGACCAGGTTGCCGAAGGAGGGGTAGATGCGCTCCAGGTAGTAGTCGCGCTCGTCCTCGGGGATCCGGTCCGGCGGCCGTTCGTCGCCCTTCGCCTTCGGCACCCAGATCCGGCCGTCGTTGCGCAGCGACTCGCTCATCAGGGTGAGCTTGGACTGGTGGTCGCCGGTGCGCGGGATGCAGGTCGGGTGGATCTGCGTGAAGCAGGGGTTGGCGAAGTAGGCGCCGCGCCGGTGCGCCCGCCAGATGGCGGTGGCGTTGGAGTTCATGGCGTTCGTCGACAGGTAGAAGACGTTGCCGTAGCCGCCGCTCGCCAGGACGACGGCGTCCGCGAAGTACGTGGAGATATTCCCGGTGATCAGGTCCCGGGCCACGATCCCGCGCGCCCGGCCGTCCACCACGATCAGGTCGAGCATCTCGGTGCGCGGGTGCATCTCCACGTTCCCCGCGGCGATCTGCCGGGACAGCGCCTGGTAGGCGCCCAGCAGCAGCTGCTGACCCGTCTGGCCGCGGGCGTAGAAGGTACGGGACACCTGGACGCCGCCGAAGGAGCGGGTGTCGAGGAGGCCGCCGTACTCGCGGGCGAACGGGACGCCCTGCGCCACGCACTGGTCGATGATCTCCACGGAGATCTGCGCGAGCCGGTGCACGTTCGACTCGCGGGCGCGGAAGTCGCCGCCCTTGACGGTGTCGTAGAACAGCCGGTGGATCGAGTCGCCGTCGTTGCGGTAGTTCTTCGCCGCGTTGATGCCGCCCTGCGCGGCGATCGAGTGGGCCCGGCGCGGGGAGTCCTGGTAGCAGAACTGGACGACGTGGTAGCCCTGTTCGGCGAGCGTGGCGCCCGCGGAACCGCCGGCCAGGCCGGTGCCGACCACGATGATCGTGTGCTTGCGGCGGTTGGCGGGGTTGACCAGCTTGGCCTCGAAGCGGCGCTTGTCCCAGCGCTCGTGGACGGGCCCGGCAGGCGCCTTGGTGTCGGCCAGGGGTTCGCCGGTCTCGTAGTCGACGTAGGAAGTCATGGTCAGCTCACCACTCCGGTCATGACGCCCACGGGTATGGCGATGAAGCCGGCCGTGAGCAGCAGCGCGAGGACGTTGGCGACGGTCTTCAGGGCGCGGTCGCGGGCGCGGCTGCCGACGCCGAGGGTCTGCGCGGCGCTCCAGAAGCCGTGCCGGATGTGCAGGCCGAGCGCGAGCATCGCGACGATGTAGATGACGTTGCCGTACCAGGTGGAGAAGGTGTCCACCACGTTCTGGTAGGGGTGGCCCTCCTGGAACCCGCCGGAGTGCACGGTGCCGGTGGTCAGGTCCAGGACGTGCCAGACGATGAACAGGCCGAGGATGATCCCGCCCCAGCGCATGGTCCGCGTGGCGTAACTGGCCCGCGGCTTGCTGTGCACGTACTTGCTGGGCCGGGCGTTGAGGTCGCGACGGCTGAGCTGGTAGGCGGAGGTGGCGTGGGCCACCACGGCCACGACGAGCACGATCCGGATGAGCCAGAGCGTCCACTCGTAGTGCATGAAGGGTTCGCCGACGGTGCGCAGCCAGTGCGCGTAGTGGTTGAACTCGCCGGCCCCGAAGTAGATCTTCAGGTCCCCGATCAGGTGCGCGACCAGGTACAGCAGCATGACCAGGCCGCTGACGGCCATGACCGTCTTCTTGCCGACGGTGCTGTCCCACATCGTGCGCGCCATGGACGGCCGTCGGTCCGTCCGCGTTGCCAGTGCCATGTCTCAGAACGCTAGGGCCGGGGAACCCGATCGGTCCAAGACATGGTCCGGCTCGTTTCCATAGGCAGAGACTATTCTGCAGGTATGCAGTTCCAGCAACTCCAGTACTTCGTGGCCGTCGCCGAGACCCGGCACTTCACCCGGGCCGCGGAGCTGGTCCATGTCGCCCAGCCGTCCCTGTCCCAGCAGATCAAGGCGCTGGAGCGGGAACTGGGCGCCGACCTGTTCCTGCGCGCACGGGGCAACATCACGCTGACCGACGCGGGCGAGGCGCTGCTGCCGCTGGCCCGGCGGATCCTCGCGGACGCGGACACCGCCCGGCACGAGGTGCAGGAGCTGGTGCAGCTGCGGCGGGGACGGGTCCGCCTGGGCGCCACGCCGAGCCTGTGCACCGGCCTGCTGCCGGACGTCCTGCGCGCCTTCCACGACCGCTACCCGGGCATCCAGCTGCTGATCGAGGAGGGCGGGTCGCACGACCTGGTGCGGGAGCTGGCCCGTGGTGCCCTCGACCTCGCGCTGGTCGTCCTGCCGCTGCCGACGCCCGCGCCCGCGCTGACCACGGTGGAGCTGCTGCGGGAGGATCTCGTGGTGGTGTCCTCACCGGAGGCACCGGCGCCCGGGCGGGGCGGCCGGGCGGTCGACATCGGCGATCTCGAGGGCGAGCGCCTGGTGATGTTCCGGCACGGCTATGACCTGCGGGAGCTGACGGTGGCCGCGTGTCGCTCCGCCGGGTTCGAACCGGACTTCGCGGTGGAGGGAGGTGAGATGGACGCGGTGCTGGGGTTCGTGCGGGCGGGGCTGGGCGTGGCCGTCGTACCGCGGATGGTGGCCACTCGGGCCGGGCGGGGCTTGCGGGTGACTGCGCTGGCTCGGCCGGGGTTGCACCGGACCATCGCGCTGGCCCACCGAAGTGACGTCGCCCCGCCTCGCGCGGCGCGGGAGCTGCAGCGGATGCTGCTGGAACGGTGAGGTGCCCGGTGCCCGGGTGCGGCTGCCTGCGTCGCACCGTTGGGGGGGCGGGTGGTTTGTGGTCGCTCGCGCAGTTCCCCGCGCCGCGGCTGCGCCCCCACGCCCCCGCCACTCAGCCCGTCGCGTCCACCAAAGCCAGGTCGTGCAGCCTCTCCGGGGGGCCCGGGCGGGCGTAGTACCAGCCCTGGGCCGTGTCGCAGCCCAGGACGCGGAGCTGTTCCGCCTGGGCGCCGGTCTCCACACCCTCGACGGTGACCGCGAGGTCGAGGCTGTGGGCCAGCGAGACGATGCCCTCGACGATCTTCAGGTCGACGGGGTCGGCCGGGAACTGCTGCATGCCCTGGGTGAAGGAGCGATCCAGTTTGAGGATGCTCACCGGGAGACGGCGCAGGTTGGCGAGGTTGGAGTAGCCGGTGCCGAAGTCGTCCAGGGCGATGTCGACGCCCATCTCGGCCAGCCGGCGCAGGGGTTTGAGGAGGTCGTCGTCCGCGCCGATCAGTGCGGACTCGGTGACTTCCAGGCAGAGGGCGTCCGGGGCGACGCCCGCGCGTTCGAGGATGTCCACCGTGTCCTGGACGAGGCCGGGATGGCTGAGCTGGCACGGGGAGAGGTTGACGTTGATGCGCAGCGGGCCGGCGGTCGTCTGCTCGCCGTGCCGTTCTCGCCATTCGCGGGCCTGCCGGATGGACTCCTCCAGGACCCAGCGGCCGAGCGGAACGATCAGGCCCGTGTGCTCGGCAAGCGGGATGAACCGGTCGGGGCCGAGGACACCGTGCTGCGGGTGCAGCCAGCGGACGAGCGCCTCGGCACCGCGCACGCTGCCGTCGCCGAGGTGGACGAGGGGCTGGTACTCGATGAAGAACTCACCGCGTTCCAGGGCCGTCGGCAGGGCGGTGGTGAGGCCGTGCCGGGTGATCGCGCGGGCGTCGGCCTCCGGGTCGGCGAGTTCGGAGCGGTTGCCGCCCGCCGACTTGGCCCGGTACATGGTGATGTCCGCGCTGCGCAGCACCTCGGCCGCGGTGCGCTCGCCCGCCGGGCCCTCCACGATGCCGAGGCTGCCACGCACCAGCAGGTCACGGCCGTCGATGCTGATGGGCGTGACGAGGGCGCTCATGATGCGCTCGGCGAGTTCGTCGACCTCGCGCTCGGTTCCGGGACCGGTGGTCAGCGCCACGAACTCGTCGCCGCCGAGCCGGGCGACCATCTCACCGGGGGCGGTCGCGCAGGACTGCAGCCGGTCGGCGACCTCCACCAGCAGCCGGTCGCCCGCCGCGTGGCCGAGGCTGTCGTTGATGGTCTTGAACCCGTCCAGGTCCAGGTAGCACAGGCCGAAGCGCTGGCCGGCGCCCGCCCCCAGGGCCTTCTCCAGACGTTCGAAGAACAGGGTGCGGTTGGGCAGGCCGGTCAGCGCGTCGTGCGTGGCCTCGTAGCGCAGCCGCAGATTGAGCAGGCGCCGCTCGGTGGTGTCCTCCATGAGGGCCAGCTGGTACTGCGGCCTGCCGTCGGCGTCACGCAGCAGGGAGACCGTCAGGTTGGTCCACAGGACCGTGCCGTCGGATCGGTTGAAGGCCTTCTCGACGTGGAAGTGCTCCCGCTCGCCGCGGACGAGTTCCTCGTAGAGCTTCCAGGTCTGGGGTGCATCCTCGGGGTGCGTCCACTCCATGACATTGCGGCCGCGCACGGTCTGCTCGGAGCCGCCGAACATGCGCATCAGCGCCTGGTTGACCTGGAGCACGTTTCCGTCCAGGTCCGCGATGCCGATTCCTATGGCCGCGCCCTCGAACACCGCCCGGAAGCGGGCCTCGCTGGCGTGCAGTGCCTGCGCCACCACGCCCTGGGCCTGCAGCGCGGCCTGGGCGATGGCCTCCTGCTCGGCGAGGGTGCGCTCGCGCAGCGCCTGGGCGTATCCGGCGGCCATCGCGTGCTGCAACCGCGAGGAACGCATGCGCAGTTCGTCCTGGGGGCCGTCCTCGCCGCAGTACAGGACCAGGTAGGCGTCGACGCAGTCCAGGGTGCGGGTGAGCGCCTCGGGATCGGTGCAGTGCGCCCCGACCAGTGCGGCGCCGACCGCCCTGGCCTCCTCGGCGTCGAAGCTGCGGGCCCGCAGCAGACCGCTCAACCGGCGTGCGAGCGGGAGCAGTTGTTCCTCGAACTCCGCGCGGGTCGCCGACGTGGAGGTGACCGGGAAGACCGCCCGGCTCCAGATCGTCGTCAGACGGCGCAGTCTGTCCTCCGGCCCGTCCGGCTCCGCGCTCACGCCGTACGCCCCACGCCGGCGAATCCGGAGAAGGCGTACGGATCCTCGTCCTCGGGCGCCGACTCCGGGCGCCAGTGCGGCATCGGCACCAGTCCGGGTTCCACCATGTCGTACCCCTCGAAGAACCGCGCGATCTGCTCGCGCGAGCGCATGATCAGCGGGTTGCGAATGTCCTTGTATACGTCCACCGCGCCCTCGGCCCGCTCCACTGGCAGCGGGATTCCCTCGTACGAGGCATGCGTCAGGATCAGCAGGCTGCCGGGCGCGAGCGCGTCGCGCAGCTCGGCCACCGCAGCGTACGGGTCGTCCGCGTCTTCCACGAAGTGCAGTATGGCAACGAGCAGGAGCGCCACTGGCCGATTCAGGTCGATGAGGCGGTCCAGTTGGGGGCTCGCGAGGATCTCCTGGGGCTTGCACAGGTCCGCGGCGAGCACGTCGACGGCGTCGTTGCCCGCCAGCACCGCCTGGCTGTGCGCCACCGCCACCGGATCGTGGTCGACGTAGACCACCCGGGCGTCCGGTGCGGCGGCCCGGGCCACCTCGTGGACGTTGCCGAACGTCGGGATGCCGGAGCCGATGTCGAGGTACTGGGTGATGCCCTCCCCGGCCGCGAAGCGCACGGCCCGGCGCATGAACGCCCGGTTGGCCTGCATGATCTTCGGCAGGCCCGGCATGAACTCCATGGCCTTGCGGGCCGCCTCCCGGTCGACCTCGAAGTTGTGCGAACCGCCCAGGTAGAAGTCGTAGATACGCGAAACGCTCGGCACCGAGATGTCGATGCTCCGGGGGGCCCAGGCGGGACGCTCCATGTATCTCTCCAAGGCGTGGACGACAGGTGTAGGCGATCCGGTGTTCGAGCTGAGGCTACTGATCGCCCGCCAAAGGAGCGACCCGAAACGGAAATTGACCATCCGTTCCCGGTCACTGCCTGCGGCAAGTGCCCGTGTGACCCCGTTGTGTGACAACTGTCCGGCATGCCACGACAGTCCGCTCGAATCGCCGGTCCACATGACACAACGGTCCGCCCCCTCCGTGCGGTGCGGAGGGGGCGGACCTTCGGTCAGGCGCCGGTGGGCGGGACGATCGACCCTGGGGAGGTGATCTCTACTTGCCCGGCGCGCCGACCGGCTTGCCGTCGGGCGAGACGGCGTACCACGTGCCGCCCACGCCCTGACCGTTGGTGTCACCGGGAGCCTTGTCACCGGAGAAGGTGTAGATCGGCCAGCAGTTGACCGTCATCTGCTTCACCCCGTCGGGCCGGGTGAAGCCCATCAGGCCCTTCTTCTGCACACCCTTGGTGTCCTCGGTCTTGACCGGGGCGACCGCGGGCCACTTCTCCAGGCAGGCACCGGCGCAGTTCGAGACGGACTTCGGCCACGCCTTGTCCTTCAGGAAGCGGTAGACCGTCATGCCGTTCCTGTCGACGACGACGTCGCCCAACTTGGGGTCCTTGCGCACGGACAGACCGGGCAGGGAGGACAGTGCGGCCTTCTTGCCGTTGGGGGCGAGCGCGAACCACTTGCCGCCCACGCCCTGGCCGTTGACGTCACCGGAGTTGACGTCCTTGGCGTAGCGGTAGGCGGGCCAGCCGCCGATGGTCAGCTGCTTGGATCCGTCGGCACGGGTGACCTCGCCGAGCAGGGCCTTGTCGATGCCGGCACCGGCGGTGGCGTCGTCGGCGGGCACCGGCGGCCAGGTGGTGGCGCAGTCGCCGTCACAGTTCGACTTGGGCGGATTGGCGGTGTCCTTGTCGAACCGGTAGAGCGTGAGGCCGGAGCCGTCCGTCAGCACTTTGCCCAGGTCGGGGTTGGCGGCCACGGTCAGCTTGCCCGCGGGGGCGGCCTGGGTCGGGGAGCTGGAGCTCTGGTTGCCGTCGGCGCCGTAGCCATTGCCCGCACCGGTACCCGTACCGGCCACGGTGCCCGAGTTGCCGTAGTCACCCGCCGCGGCCGTGGCCCCCACGTTCTGGGCCGCCGACGCCGGCGTGGTGTTGTTGTCCTGACCGCACGCCGTCGTCAGCGCCAGCACCGAAGCGGCTGTGGCCACCAGTGAGGCGGTCCGCCAGGAGGTCTTCATCGCAACTCTCCAAATCTGCCTGGATATTGCAGCGCCTTGCTGGGCCGCCGCACGGTCATGGGTACGGGGCGAAGGGGTCGGAGTGTTCAATCGGGGCGCGAAATTCTTTCCGGATCCAGTGACGCGTCCGGCGTCCGGGGGCGTACGGGCATAGAAATCGGACCAATTGTGAGATTCCGCTTGTCAAACCACTGATCACGCTTTGTCCTTCCTTCGGGGCAATCCAGGCGCACTGCGGAGTGCGACCACGTTCCGGGGCTCATGATCTCGGTCGTGCATGGACCCGAAGTGACCCGATGCGCGCCCGCGACAAGGGCGTTGGCCCTCCTGACCCTGACCTGGACCCTGGTGGGCTGCCCGGTCGGGACCGCGTCGGCCGACGCCTGCGCCGCCGCCTCGACGGGCCCGGACGGCACGGTGGCGGTGGCCGTGGCGGGAGGCGGCGACCGCTGGCCCATTCCCCCGCCGTGCCCTGAGCCCACCCCGCCACCGCGCCCGCCCACACCTACGCCCACTCCGCCGCCCACTCCGCCGCCCACTCCGCCGCCGAAGCCGACGCCCAGGCCGCGGCCGACGCCCCCGCCGAAGGCCCCGCCGACACCGCGGCCGCCCGCCCGGCCCACCCCGGCGCCACCCGCGCCCCGGCCGGCCCCGCCTCCCCCGCCCGCCCCGGCGCCGAAGCCGAAGCCCACCCCGTCGCCAAAATCCCACCCGCGGCCCTTGGTGACCCCGGTGAGCTACCCGGCGTACCACCCCCGGACCGGCGGCCACCCCGCGCCCTCCCCCACCTCACCGGTCACCTACGTCCTGCTCATCACCGTTCCCGCGATCGTCGCCGTCGCGGCGCTGCGCCCCCGCTGACGCACCGGCCGCTCACTTCTGGAGGCACTGTTGTCGGATTGGCTTGTTCTCGTCCTCGCGATGCTGGGGGCCTGTGCCGTGGTGGTCGTCATCACCCTCGTACGGCACAAGCGGGCTCCGGAGGACGAGGATCCCAGCGAGACCCCGGACGTCATCGAGTACATGACGATGTGGATCGGCGTCGTGTACGCCATCGTCCTGGGCCTGGCCATCGCGGGCGTGTGGGAGGCGCGCAGCTCCGCCCAGGACCATGTACAGGCCGAGGCCCAGGCGTTGCACGAGATCCACGAGCGGGTACGGGTCTATCCGCCCGACGTCCGTGATCGCGTTCGGGACGATGTCAACGCCTATGTCGGACACGTCGTGACCACGGAGTGGAAGGCGATGTCCGAGCACGAGCGGGTCACCGACCGCGGTACCGCGCTGCTGGCGCAGGTCCGCCACGACGTCACGGACTACCAGCCGAAGAACGACTTCGAGGCGCAGGCCTACCAGCCGCTGCTTGACCAGATGGCCGCCGCGGACCAGGCGCGCAACGCGCGCGCCGACTCGACCGGGGCGACGATGCCGGCCGTGGTGTGGTGGGGGCTGCTCGCCGGCGCGGTCATCACCATCGGCATGGTGTTCGCGCTGCAGATCCGGCGCACCCGGCGGGAGCTGGTCCTGGCCGGGCTGTTCTCCGCGACCATCGCCTTCATGCTCTTCCTCATCTGGGACCTCGACGCCCCGTACAGCCGGGGCATCGCGGCGACCGCCGAGCCGTTCCTGAGCCTGTTCCCGGGCGTCAGCGGATAGCCGCCGTACCGGACACGTCCCGCGGCCGCCGGAACGGTCTCCCGCGGGCGGCGCCCGACCGGCCGCGCCCCGTCACAGATCTTCGCCCCGGTTCCCGCGAGGGAGTCGGGGCGAAGGCCTGTTACCTGTGCGCTGTGCTGCGGCGAGCGGGGGAACAAGGATCCGTCAGATCCGATCCTCGTGGCGACGGCGCAGCCAGCAGGCACCGCCGCCGATCATGGCCGAGGCGACCAGTCCGCCGCCGATGGCCATGTCGGTCGGCGTGGCACCGCTGATGCTGCTGCCGCCGAGACCGCCCTGGACGCCGCCGAGCACGGTGAAGGCCGACGGACGGGTCAGGGTGCGGCCGTTGCAGTTGACCGTGATGTCGTAGCGGCCCGGACGGGCGTCACGGTCGACCGAGGCGACGCCTCGGGAGGTGTCGTCGCGCACCGCCGACAGCCGGACGGGCCGGAACGCCCGCGAGGACGCCGTGCCGCCACGGCAGCCGTCCACGGTGATGGTGAGCCGGCCACCGGCGGCGATCACGCTGGGCGAGGCGACGATGTTGCGCGGGTTGCCGTCCCCGCGTCCGTTGCCGAAGTCGTCACCCCTGCCGTTTCCGAAGTCGTTGCCGCGTCCGTTCCCGAAATCGTTGCCGCGTCCGTTCCCGAAGTCGTTGCCGCGTCCGCCGCCGATGTTGCCGCTGATGTGGCCGTTGAAATCTCCGTTGAGGTTGCCGTTGAAATTGGCGTTGCCGTTGCCGGGGAAGTTTCCGTTCCCGGGGAAGTTGCCGTTGGGGAAGTTGCCGTTGGGGAAGTTGCCGTTGGGGAAGTTGCCGTTGCCGGGGAAGATACCGACGCCCGGGCCGACCCCTGTGCTCCCGGTGCCGGAGATGATCCCTGTGTCGTTGGACGGGCCGCCCCCGTTGCCCATGCCGTCCGCGACGGCCACGGGAGCGGCGAGCCCCAGCATGGCGACCGCTGTGCACGCGGCCGCCAGGGCACGTTGGTTTCGCATGTGATCCTCCGCGGGAGGCACCCCGGGTCCCGTACCCGGTCGATCGGCGAGAAAGCGCCTCCCGACAAGACCCTCGGACGCGCGGAACACGCCCGCACGTCGAGAATGCTCCGTCCTGGTGAGCGGACACGCCGAGCGAAAACCACACAATCGGATATTCTCGCAGGTCACAAAGCGTCAGAAAATTCCTTGCGGCTGCAACTCGGATGGCGCACCGAAAGGGTGCCGGACCACCCGTTCGCCCGCCGTCCCGTCGCCCACCGCGCGCGTGGGACTTAGCGTTTTCCCATGCGCAAGGCACGTGGCGAGCGCCGCGTCGAGAGGGGATGGCGAATGTCTGCGTCCGTGCGGTTCGAGCTGGCCGAAGAGGAGGAGCGGCGGAGGAAGCGCGCCCCGTGGGGCGTCATAGCGCTTGTTCTGCTCACCGGTCTGGCGCTCATCCGGAACGGTTCCGGGGAGTTCGACGTCGGGCCGCCGCAGCCCGCGTCGGCGGCGGCCGCGGACAGCCGTGCCGCTCCGGCCACGTCAGCGGCGGCCCTGGCCCCACTGCCGTTCGCGGCGGCCGACCGGGTCCGGATCCCCACGATCCAGGTCGACGCGCCCATCGTGCCGGTCGGCCTGGACGCCAACGGCTGGGTCGGTGCCCCGCCGCCGGAGGACCCCAATCTGGCGGGCTGGTTCACCGGTGCGGTCTCCCCCGGGGAAAAGGGCACCGCGGTCGTCGTCGGCCATGTCGACAACAAGCAGGGGCCCGCGGTGTTCTACGGACTCGGGGCCCTGAAGAAGGGGAACCGGATCGAGGTCCTGCGCAAGGACGGAAAGACCGCGGTGTTCGAGATCTACGGAGTCGAGGTCTTCGCCAAGAGCGATTTCCCCAGCGACCGGGTGTACGGCTCGAAGGGCACGCCGGAACTGCGGGTGATCACCTGCGGGGGCGGTTTCTCGAAGCAGAACGGATACGACGGGAATGTCGTGGTCTTCGCCCGCCTGGTCGCGGTCGACTGAGACGCCGTCACCGGGCGGGCGAAGGCCGCTTCACGCCGTACGGCGGGGCGGCACGGTGAGGTGATAACCGGAGTCGAGCAGATAGGGCAGGTACTCGCGGATCGCGTGGACGCTCTGCGAACGGTCGCCCCCGGCGTCGTGGGAGAGCACCACGACCCCGGGGGCGGCACCACTCTCCACCCGGTCGACGATGGTGCTCGTGCCGGGTGTCTCCCAGTCGGTGGTGTCGACGGTCCAGGCCATCGGCTCCATGCCCATCTCGGCGCCGAGCTGGAAGGCCGCGCGGTTCCAGGCTCCGTAGGGCGCGCGGAACCACTGGGGGCGCTCCCCGTAGGTGTCCTCGATGATGTCGCTGGTCCGCTCCATCTCGGAGCGGATCTCCTTGCGGTTGAGGGTGGTCAGCAGCGGATGCGTCCAGGTGTGGTTGCCGACGACGTGCCCCTCGTCGGCCATCCGGGCCAGCAGCTCCTTGTTGTCGACGACACACTCCCCGCACACGAAGAACATCGCCCGCACGCCGTACTCGGCGAGGGTGTCCAGGATGTGGGGGGTGTAGTCCGGGTTCGGACCGTCGTCGAACGTCAGCATCATCTGCCGGCCGCGTCCGGAGATCTGCAGGATGGGTTCGTGCCGCACCTTGAGCTTGCGGGGCGCGGCGCGCGGCGGGCCGTACCCGGTGAGCGGCTGGAGCCGGAAGGCCGAGGGCCTGAGCACCTGGCGTGCCTGCGGGCCGGCGACGGGCGCGGCGGTGCGGGCCGCTTCGTCGCCGCCCGCCACGATGACGCCCGCGGTGCCCGCGGCTCCCAGAGCGGCGGCACCGGCGAGCAGCATCCGGCGCCGCGTGAACAACTGATCCTTCTGCATGACTCATCAGTCGCCCGCCAAACCGCCGCCCCACCGCACCGCCACCGGTGCGGCGGCGGGAATACACCCGGTCGGCGCAGCGCGGGGCGGGGCGGCACGGATCGGCCGGTCAGGCACCGTCCGGTCCGCCGACCCGAGCCGGAAGACAGCCTTCAGCGACGGCGCACCAGGGGGAACGGCAGGGTTTCCCGGATCGTCAGACCGGTGAGGAACATGACCAGGCGGTCGACGCCGATGCCGAGACCGCCGGTCGGCGGCATCGCGTACTGGAGGGCGTCGAGGAAGTCCTCGTCGAGTTCCATGGCCTCCGGGTCGCCGCCCGCGGCCAGCAGGGACTGTGCGGTGAGCCGGCGGCGCTGTTCGACGGGGTCGGTCAGCTCGGAGTAGGCGGTGCCGAGTTCGATGCCGAAGGCGACGAGGTCCCAGCGTTCGGCGAGCCGCGGGTCGGTGCGGTGCTGCCGGGTGAGCGGGGAGACGTCGGTCGGGAAGTCCTTGTAGAAGGTGGGCAGCCGGGTCCGCTCCTCGACCAGCCGCTCGTACATCTCCAGGGCCACGTCACCGGGGCCGTCGTCGGCGGTGTACGGCACCCCCGTCCGGTCGCACAGCCGGTGCAGCCGCAGGAGTTCGGTGCCCGGGCCGATCTCCTCGCCCAGTACCTCGGAGAGCGCCCCGTACACGGTCTTCACCGGCCACCGCCCGGAGATGTCGTACTCCTGTCCGTCCTTGCGGGCGACCGGGGAGCCGAAGGCGGCGGTCGCGGCGCCCTGGATCAGCTCGCGGGTCAGGTCGAGCATCACGTCGTAGTCGGCGTGCGCCTGGTACGCCTCCAGCATGGTGAACTCGGGGTTGTGCTTGTAGGAGACGCCCTCGTTGCGGAAGGTGCGGCCCATCTCGAAGACCCTCTCCAGACCGCCGACGCACAGCCGCTTCAGGTACAGCTCGGGGGCGATGCGCAGATACAGGTCGAGGTCGTAGGCGTTGATGTGGGTGGTGAAGGGGCGGGCGTTGGCGCCGCCGTGGATCTGCTGGAGCATCGGGGTCTCGACCTCCAGGTAGCCGCGGTCCAGCAGGCCCTGGCGCAGGGCCTGTACGGCGGCGGAGCGGGCGCGGACCACCTGGCGGGCACCGGGGCTGGTGACCAGGTCGAGGTAGCGGCGGCGGACCCTGGCCTCCGGGTCGGCGAGGCCGCGGCGCTTGTCGGGCAGCGGGTGCAGGCACTTGCCGGTCAGCTGCCAGGAGGTGACGAAGACGGTGGGCTCGCCCTTGTCGCTCGGGCCCGCGTGGCCGGTGGCGGTGATGTGGTCGCCGATGTCGGCCGCGGCCCGGAAGCGGTCGAGTGCGGCCCCGGAACCGTCCCGGGTGAGGGCGAGTTGATGGTCCCCGGACCAGTCGCGCAGGACGACGAAGACGATGCCGCCGAAGTCGCGGACCAGCATGACGCGGCCGGCCACGGTGACGTCCTGGCCCGGCGGGACGTCGGCGAGGGCGTGCGTGGGGGCGGGCACGCCGACCGGGTAGGGATCGGTGCCGGTGGCGCGCAGGTGGTCGAGCTTGCGGTGCCGGACGCGGACCTGTTCGGGCAGGCCCGCGTCCGGGACGGCGGGCCCGGCCTCGTCACCTCCGTCGAGGCCCAGCGCCGTCAGGGACGGCAGCCCCGCGGTGGTGGCGGGCCGCTGTCCCGTCTTCGGGTGCCCCTTTCCCCAGAGTTTGCGCAAGGAAGGTACGGAGACGAATCCCTCGGCGATGCCGGAGGCCAGGCCGATCCGGGCGAGTGAGGCGGTCTCGCCGTAGCAGATGAAGCGCGGGTACCACTCCGGGTGGTACTTGGCGTTGGAGCGGTAGAGGGCCTCCAGCTGCCACCACCGGGAGAAGAACAGCAGCAGCCGGCGCCAGAGTCTGAGGACCGGTCCGGCGCCGATGCGGGCGCCTTCCTCGAACACGGACCGGAAGACGGCGAAGTTCAGCGAGATCCCGCGCACCCCCAGTTTCGGGGCGACCGCGCACAGTTCGGCGACCATGAACTCCATCACCCCGTTGGGGGCGGCGCGGTCACGGCGCATCAGGTCCAGGGAGACACCGTCACGGCCCCAGGGCACGAAGGAGAGCAGGGCGAGGAGCCGGCCGTCCTCGCTCAGGGCCTCCACGAGGAGACAGTCACCGTCGGAGGGGTCGCCCAGCCGGTCCAGGGCCATGGAGAAGCCGCGTTCGGTCTCGGTGTCCCGCCAGGCGTCGGCCTTGGTGACGATCTCCTCCATCTCCCGGTCGGTGAGCGCGGCGTGGCGCCGGATGCGGCAGGTGGCGCCGGTGCGGCGGACGCGGTGCACGGCCTGGCGGGTGACGCGCATGTCGCGGCCGTTCAGGTCGAATCCGGGCACGTGCAGGATCGCCTCGTCGCCGAGCTGGAGGGCGCCGAGTCCGGCGCGCGCGTAGGCACGGGCGCCGGACTCGGAGGCGCCCATCACCGCGGGCGCCCAGGCGTGGCGGCGGGCCACGTCCAGCCAGGCGGCGATGGCGTGCGGCCAGGCCTCGGGGTCGCCGACGGGGTCGCCGCTGGCCAGGCACACGCCGGCCTCGACGCGGTAGGTGACGGCGGCCTTGCCGCTGGAGGAGAAGACGACGGCCTTGTCACGCCGGGTGGCGAAGTAGCCGAGCGAGTCCCGGAAGCCGTACGCCTTGAGGAGGGCGCGGATGCGGGCCTCCTCGTCGTCGTGCAGGGCCGCTTCCAGGCGCTGTGAGCGGAAGAGCGTGGCGGCGGCGTTCAGCAGGGCGAGCGCGCCGAGAAGGCCGAGCACGAAGGTGACCTTGCGCGGCGGGCGGCCGTCGAAGGAGCTGTTGGAGACCAGCCCGCCGCACACCCGGTCGGCCGCCCACGCCAGGTGCTGGCTCTGCGGCAGCGTGCCCGGGAAGAGCGAGACCAGCCCCCAGCCGACCACGACGGCCGCGGCGAGTCCGGCCAGCAGCACGCCCAGGGCCCGCCACACGGCACCGCGGCGGGAGGCGGCGTAGAACTCCTTGCGGGCCAGCACCAGCAGGAGCAGCAGCAGGCCGCACAGCACGAGGGACGGCAGCGACGCGACGTACTGGCCGGGGGCCACGCCGAGGACGTCGGCGAGGACCACCAGGCCCAGGTAGACGACGACCAGCCACCAGGCGACCTTTTTCCGGGCGCCGGTGGCGCCGGCCAGCAGGAAAAGGAACACCGCGTAGGCGAGGTTGGCGCTGATCGGCACCAGGAGCAGATCGAGGCTACGGACGACCGGGCGGAGCAGGACGCGCAGCGGAGCGATGAAGGCGAGCAGGGCGCACAGCAGGCCGAGCGCCGCGAAGAGCGTCGCGAAGGCCTCGGGCACCCAGCCGAGGCGTCCGCCGGCAGGCGGGTGTACCGGGCCCGTGGCATCCCCGCGTGCGGCCGGCTCGGCGGTGGCAGTCATGGTTCCGACTCTAGGAAGGGCCCGGTCGGCGCGCCCGTCGAACGGCCCGGGCCTCGGCGGGACGCGTCGGTTCCGATAATGTCGGGCTGTGACGGAGCAGCACGAACAGCGCGCGCACCAGTTCGAGCGGGGTACGGACGGTCCCAAGGTCATCATGGTCGGGGTGGACGGTTCCGACTCCTCGCTGCGCGCCGCCGCGTACGCGGGCGGCCTGGCCCGGCGCCAGCACGCGCTGCTGGCCGTGGTGTACGTGCAGCCGGTGCTCGCGGCCGGGGCGGCACTCGGGGCACCGGTGGCGGAGACGACCGACGAGATCGCCGAGGACCTGGTCACATACATCCGGGAGGCGGCCGAGCGGCTCAAGGGGATATTCGAGGTGCGCTGGGAGTTCCACACCTTCCGCGGCGACCCGTACAACGGGCTGGTGAAGGCGGCCGACGAACTCAAGGCGGACGCGGTGGTGGTGGGCGCCTCGGAGCAGGCCGGGCACCGCATCATCGGTTCGGTGGCGGTCCGGCTGGTGAAGGCGGGGCGGTGGCCGGTGACGGTCGTGCCGTAGCGGGCCCTCGCGGCAGCGGCGGGGTCGCGAGGAGCAGCTTCCGGCCAGGGCGATCGCGGCGCGCGGGCCGGTGAGGCGGTCAGCAGGCCCCACGGCGCGCCAACGGCACGTGCGCCACAGCCAGTGGTCGTGTGTCCACGATGAGGCACGTGGACCTCAGCCGGACCGGCACCGGTCTGTCCGCACTCCCACTGCGGGACCCGGCCCCGTACGTCCCGGTTCGCCGCCCCGCGCGGCCGGCTCGCCGACCGGCTGCCGGGCCGCCCGGAGGCACGCGCGTGGACACCCGCCCGGGCCGTGCGTGGCGTCTTCCGTACGAGACTCCCCTGAGCCATCATGATCCGCCGTCAGCCGTTTGCCATCGGCGAAGAGGTGAGGCGCATGGCCAGGCTCCATCCGGGTGAAGGAATTCTCCGCCGCAAACCCATCGAACACATCGAGGAGACCGAGCTCGGCGAGGGCCCCAGGCTGGACCGGTCGCTCGGGATGTGGCAGCTCACCGCGATCGGCGTGGGCGGCATCATCGGAGCGGGCATCTTCACGCTGGCCGGCACGGTCGCCAACGGAACGGCCGGGCCGGCTGTGGTGGTGTCGTTCCTCATCGCCGGTCTCGCCAGCGCCTGCGCGGCGCTGTCGTACGCCGAGTTCGCGGGCCTGATCCCGAAGGCGGGGTCGGCGTACACGTACGGCTACGCGGTGCTCGGCGAGTTCGCGGGCTGGTTCATCGGCTGGGACCTGCTGCTGGAGTACACGGCGATCGTGGCCGTGGTGGCGATCGGCATCTCCGGCTACTTCGGCTTCCTGGTCCAGGAGATGGGCGCGAAGCTGCCCGCCTGGATGCTGGGGGCGCCCGGCACGGGGCACGGGCACCGCGTCGACCTGTTCGCGGCCGTGCTGTGCCTGCTGATCGCCTGGCTGCTCACCATGGGCATCCGCAGCGCGGCCCGCTTCGAGACCTTCGTGGTCGCCCTGAAGGTGCTGGTGGTGCTGCTGGTGATCGGGGTCGGCCTGTTCCACATCAACACGGCGAACTACCACCCGTTCTTCCCCTTCGGCATCAGCGGGGCGTTCACGGGTGCGGCGACCGTGTTCTTCGCGGTGTTCGGGTACGACGCCATGTCGACCGCGGCCGAGGAGTCGAAGGACGCGCAGCGGCACATGCCCAAGGCCATCATCTACTCGCTGGCCATCTCGATGGTGCTCTACGTCGCGGCCTGCCTGGTGCTGACGGGCATGCAGAACTACAAGGACATCGACCCGGAGAGCGGCTTCTCCTCGGCGTTCAAGTCGGTGGGCCTGAACGGCCTGGCGGACGTGATCGCGGTCGGCGCGATCATCGGCATCCTCACGGTGATGTTCACCTTCATGCTGGGCGTGACGCGTGTCTGGTTCTCGATGTCCCGTGACGGGCTGCTGCCCGCGTGGTTCGCCAAGACGCACCCGACGCGGCACGTGCCGACCCGGGTGACCTGGATCGTCGGGGCGGGGTCGGCCCTCATCGCGGGGTTCGTCCCGATCGGCCAGGCGGCGGAGCTGACCAACATCGGCATCCTGCTGGCGTTCGTGGTGGTGTGCACGGCGGTGATCGTGCTGCGCTACCGGCAGCCGGAGCTGCCGCGCTCCTTCCGCACCCCGTGGATGCCGTTCCTGCCCGCGCTGGGTGTCGTCTTCTCGATCTGGCTGATCACGTTCCTGCAGTGGCAGACCTGGGTGCGGTTCGCGGTGTGGTTCGCGGTCGGCTGCGTGATCTACTTCGGCTACTCCTACCGCCGCTCCGCGCTGGCCGTACGCCCGCCCGCCGAATGATCATTCCGCCATGACCAGACCGTCGGCGGCGGCGCCGCGGCTGAGGACGACGTCCCTGATGCGGTCGCGCACTCCCTCCAGTTCGGCGCCGCCGGCGATCGCCCGCCCCAGGTCGAGGACCCGGCCGGCGTCGAGGTCGTACATCTGCGGGAGGAACTCGGCCTTGGTCACCTGCCAGCGGTCGCCGGGGTGGGCGGGCGCGGTGAAGGTGAACCGTCCGATGGTGGACTCGTTGCCGCGCGAGTCCTGCACGCCCTTGCGGTTGTAGATCTCGCCGGCGATCTGGTCGCCCAAGCCGTAGACCACCCAGGTGCCGTTGACCTTCTCGTAGGCCTGCGGAACGTGGGCGTGGGTGCCGAGGATCAGGTCGACGTCCGGGCGGCCCTTGGTCGTGGAGGCGGTCAGGCGCTGGGCGAGGGCGACCTGCAGCCCGTCCGGGGCCTCCTGCCACTCGGTCCCCCAGCGCACCGAGACGACGACCACGTCGGCGCCCGCCATCCGGGCGGCCCGGGCGTCGGAGATCATCCGGTCCGCGTCGATCAGGTTGACGGCCCAGGGCTGTCCCGCGGGGAGCGGGTGGCCGTCGGTGCCGTAGGTGTACGACAGGTGCGCGACCCTGGCCGGACCGGCCTGGAGCATCGTGACGGAGCGGGCCTCGGCCTCGGTGCGGGCGGTTCCGGCGTGCTGCAGACCGGCCCGGTCCATGGCGTCCAGGGTGCGCCGGACGCCCGGGGCGCCGTCGTCCAGGACGTGGCTGGAGGCGGTGGAGCAGCCGTCGTAGCCGGTCGTGGTGAGGCCGAGGGCGAGCTGTGGCGGTGCCTTGAAGTCCGTGTAGGCGCCGTCGGGACCGTAGACGGTGTCCATGTGACACAGCGCCAGATCGGCACGGCGGACGACGGGTTCGACGCCGGAGAGCATCGGGCGGAAGTCGTATCCGGTGCGGCCGGCGTCGAAGCCCGCCCGCTCGATGACGGAGCCGTGCGGCAACACCTCGCCGGAGGCGACGAGGGTGAAGTCGCGGACGACGGGCGGCGCCGGGCGGCCCGGGCTCGCGGACTCGTGCCGCGCCTGGTTCTGGCAGGCGGCCGCGGCGGCGAGGAGGGCGGTCAGGGCCAGCGCCACCTGGTGTCTGCGTGCGATCATCAGCTCACCCCAGGATCCTCGTATGTGCGGACGTCTTATTTACCGACAAAACCTTGACGGGCATATGGGTATGAATCCTGCTCTTCACGCAAACGACCCAGGCGCCTGAATTAACCCATCCGGTGCCGTCCTCGTGCAGTCGCGGACCGCTCGTGCGACCGTTCGCCGACACGATCGACCGTCCGTCGCAGAGCCGTGCGCTTCCCCTGTCCCGGGGCAGCACCCTGCGCTGCCATACGGCCATGACGGCCGGAACCTCACTTCCCCACGGGACGACGACCGCCGAGCAGGAGCTCGCCGAACTGCAGCGCGAGCACGGCGGCCCACTCTTCGCGCTGCTGCTGAGGCTGAGCGACGGCGACCGCCAGCGCGCCGAGGACCTGGTGCAGGAGACCCTGGTGCGCGCCTGGCAGCACCCCGAGGCCCTGCACGCGGACGACTTCGACTCCGTACGGCCCTGGCTGCTGACCGTGGGCCGACGGCTCGCGATCGACGCCCGGCGGGCCCGCCAGGCGCGGCCTCCCGAGGTCGGCGACGAGGTGCCCGAGAACGCGCGGGTGACCGCCGACCACGCCGAACGGGCCGCCGCGACGCTCGACGTCCGGGAGGCTGTGAAGACACTCACTCCGGAGCACCGTGACGTTCTGATACTCGTGTACTTCCGGGGGGCCAGTGTGGCGGAGGCGGCGCAAACCCTCGGAATTCCACCCGGTACCGTGAAGTCCCGCGCGTACTACGCGCTGCGCGCCCTGCGCCGAGTCCTTCCGGGTTATGCGGCCGACCTGCGGTGAAACCGGGGCCTGGGTCAAACCTCGGTAAAGCGCCTTGCTGTGACCCCCGTTCGGGCAATCAGCTGTCCTCATCCGTGTTCCGGACGGGGGCCGGTGGGATCGGGTCCAGGGGTTCGGGCGACGCGTACGCACCGGAGGAAGGCAGGAAGGGATGCTGCACAGAGGTCACGAGAGCACGGACGGCACCGGCGGTGGTCAACTGGTCGTCCCCATGGCCTGGCTGTACGCCGAGTACATCGCCGACGAGCTGCTGCGCACCGGCGATCTGATGCCACCGACGTCCTTCGAGTTCCGGGCGGGCCGGGACGCGCTGGCGCTGACCGTCTTCCTCTCCGACACCGACGGCGAGCTCTCCGGCATCCGGGTGGTCTCGCAGCTGGAGAACTGGCTGTCGCTGACGGCGTACGACCAGCCGTGGCAGGAGTGGGTGCGCGAGCGGATGGCCGAGCTGGCCGACGAGGAGGCCGCCTCCGGCACGCCGTCGCCGGACCTGGCACTGGCGGCCGAGGCCTGGCGCTGGCTGGAGGAGACCGAGCTGCTCGCGCCCGATCTGGACGCGGTACCGGGCGGCGGTGCGGTGTTCGGCGAGGACGACGGGCCGAAGGTGTGGACCCCGGCCTGGCGGCTCGGACTGCCCCTCGGACATCTGGCCATCCACCTCTTCTGAGAACGGGCCTGCCACACGTTCGGTCCCTTCGAGTCTTTCTGGAAATCCGACCAATCCGCGGGCCCGGGCGCTCCGAATCTCTTGGTCACGATTCTGTGTGTGCCTTGAGTGATTCGGTTGTCCGCTGCGTACGGGTGGGAGCAAGGAGTAACCCCACCCACACCCTTCGGCACGAGGATTCGGCATGAGGTCCCTGGAAAGGCATCGCGACGTCGGCGCGTACGCGCTCGGCGTGCTGGACGAGGCGGAGGCCTTCCGCTTCGAGGACCACCTCATGGAGTGCCCTCAGTGCGCGGCGCAGGTGACCGAATTCGGTCCCGCGGCACGGCAGTTGATGCTGTACCGCCGAGCCACGCCGCGCTTCGTGCACCCCATGGCCCACCCCGGTCCCCGACTGCTGGACCGGCTCCTGGGCGAGCTGGCACACCGGCACCGGGCTCGGCGCCGTCGTTTCCTGTACGGCCTGGCCGCCTCGGTGGTACTGGCGGTGGCCGGACCGGGGGTCATGGTCTACGCCGGGCACGACGAGCCGGCCGCGCGGGTCACCGCGGCCACCGACCCGGGTACCGGGGTGTGGGCGCGGGTCACCACCGAGGACGGTGACAGCGGCAGCCGCATGCGCCTCGAGGTGAAGGACGCCTCCGGCCCCCACACCTGCCGGCTCGTCGTCGTGGGCCGCGACGGCTCCGAGCAGATCGTCAGCGGCTGGTCCGTGACCGCTCACGACACCGGTACGACCATGACGACGGCCGGCTCCACGATGCATCCCGACGAGATCGCCCGCTACGACGTCCGCACCACGGACGGGCAGCGCCTGGTGTCGCTGCCGCCGCGGTAGCCGCGGGAGTCACTTCAGCAGCTTGGACAGTCTGCGGTCCGCGAGGGGTTTGCCGCCGGTCTGGCAGGTGGGGCAGTACTGCAGCGAGGAGTCGCTGAAGGAGACCTCGCGGATGGTGTCGCCACAGACCGGGCAGGGCTCGCCGGTGCGGCCGTGGACGCGCAGGCCACTCTTCTTCTCCGCCTTCAGGTGTCCCGCGGCCAGTCCCCGCGAGCGCTCGACCGCTTCGGTGAGGGTCCGGCGCAGCGCCTCGTACAGCGTCCGGGTCTCCTCGGGGGTCAGGGACGCGGCGAGTTTGAACGGGGACATCTTCGCGGCGTGCAGGATCTCGTCGCTGTAGGCGTTGCCGACGCCCGCGATCAGGCTCTGGTCGCGCAGCGCGCCCTTGATCTGGCGTCGCTCGTCCTTCAGCAGGGCGGCGAAACGGTCCTCGTCGAAGCCGGCGGCGAGCGGGTCGGGGCCGAGGCGGGCGATGCCGGGGACCTCCTGCGGGTCGTGCACGACGTACACCGCGAGGCGCTTTTGGGTGCCGGCCTCGGTGAGGTCGAAGCCCTCGCCCGTCTCCAGCGCCACGCGCAGTGCGAGCGGACCCTTGCCCGGGCGGGGCGGGCCGTCGGGCAGCCGGTCCTTCCACTGGAGCCAGCCCGCGCGGGCCAGGTGGGTCACCAGGTGCAGCCCGCCGCCCGTCTCGAGGTCGAGGAACTTGCCGTACCGGTGCACGGCGGTCACCTCGGCTCCCTCCACGGCGGTGACCGGGGGGTCGTACGTCTTCAGGACGCTGATGGCGACCGGCAGCACCCGCACCACGCGGCGGCCGACCAGGTGCTCGGTGAGGAAGTCCTTCAGCGCTTCTACCTCGGGCAGTTCCGGCATACGTCCAGAGTGCCATCCGGCAGCGACGACGAGCGGCTCCTCAGACCCCGGCCCGTGCCTCTTCCGGCACCTCGAATTCGCACCACACGGCCTTGCCGCCGCCGCGCGCCTCCACGCCCCACACGTCGGTGAGCCGGTCGACGAGGAGCAGTCCGCGGCCGGAGACGCCGTTCTCCCCGGCGTCGCGGCGACGCGGCAGAGCGCTGGAGGAGTCCTCGACCTCGACGCGCAGCCGGCGGCCGGAGCCCTCGAGGACGCGCACGGTGACGATCGCGGAGCCCTCGGTGTGCATCAGCGCGTTGGTGATCAGCTCGTCGGCGACCAGCTCGATCTCGTCGGCCCGGTCCCGGGCGCCCCAGGTCCGGACCGCGGCGCGGATCATGTGCCGGGCCTGGGTGAGGGCCTCGGGGTCGCCGGGTGCCACGTGCTGCTGGAGCCGGCCCCCGGCCCGCGGGGCCTCCCGGGCGCGGCGTCGCAGCAGGAGCAGGGCCACGTCGTCGTCACCCCTCAGCTCCTCTGCCACCTCGATCAGCCGGTCGGCGAGGTCGCGGACGTCGTCCGGACCCTTGTCGACCAGGTCCGTCAGGGTGCGCATCCCGTCGTCGAGGTCGATGCCGGGCTGTTCGACCAGCCCGTCGGTGAACAGCAGCAGGGTGTGGCCGGGGTCGAGTTCGAGGGTGGAGACGGGGTACTCCAGCCGGCCGAACTCGGCGGACAGGCCGAGCGGCAGCCCGCCCTCGACCGGGACCCGGCAGCAGCTGCCGTCGGCGTGCCGGACCAGCGGGTCGATGTGCCCGGCGCGAACCACCTGGACGACCCCGGTGGACAGGTCGGCCTCCGCGTACAGGCAGGTGGCGAAGCGGTCGGTGTCGAGTTCGCGCAGGAAGACGGAGGCGCGGGCCATCACGGTGGCCGGGGTGTGTCCCTCGGCGGCGTAGGCGCGCAGCACGATGCGCAGCTGACCCATCACGGCCGCCGCGTGCGTGTCGTGGCCCTGCACGTCGCCGATGACCGCGCCGACCTTCTCGCCGGGCAGCGGGATCACGTCGTACCAGTCGCCGCCTATGTCCCGGCCGAGGGCCCCGCCGACGGTGGCGGCGCGGTAGCGGACGGCCACGTCGGCGCCGCGGACGCTCGGGATGGTCCGGGGCAGCATCGCCTGCTGCAGCCCCTGGGCGAGGTCCTTCTCCTGCTCGTAGAGCATGGCCCGCTGCAGGCTCTGCGCGATGCTGCTGCCGAGTGCGACGAGCACGTTGCGCTCCTCCGGCGAGAAGCCGCGCCGGTCGCTGTAGAGCAGGCCCATCGCGCCGATGGGGCGGGCCTGGGCGATCAGCGGCAGATAGGCGGCGGAGGTGATGTGCAGGTCGGTGATCTGCCGCCACAGGAGGGGGAAGCGCTCGGCGAAGTCCTCGGGGGACTCGATGAAGCAGGCGCTGAGGGTCCGCACCGCCTCGCTCATCGGGTACGGCTCCTCGATCCGGGTGACACGGGTGCCCGGCACGAAGCTGCCCACGGGGCCCTCGGCGACCAGCCGGATACGGTCGGCCTCGACCAGGCCGAGGACCATGCTGGTGGAACCGAGGAGGGTCAGGCCGTGGCTGTCCTTGACGACGTCGATGACGTCCTGGACGGTGCGGGCGTGGGCGAGGGCGGCCGTGGCGATCTGGACGATGTTGGTCTGCTCGCGCCGGGCGGCGTCCTGGGCGGCCGCGTCCCGGCGCACCACTCGCTCGCCGAGCTCCTCGGTGGCATCCCGGACGATCCCGATGATCCGGCGCGGGCGGCCCGTATCGTCCCGCCGTATGTAGCCCTGGGTGTGGGTCCAGCGCAGGGTGCCGTCGCGGCGCCGGACGCGGAAGTACGCGCCGTAGTTCTCCCGGCCGTCCTTGATGGCCTGGGCCACGAGGGTGTCCAGACGGTGGCCCTCCGCCCTGGGCACCCGGACGGACAGGTTCTCGGGGTGGCCGTCGTATTCCTCGGGGCGCATGTCGAAGATCTCGTGCGCCTGGGCGTCCATGCTGAACAGACCGGTGTCCAGGTCCCAGTCGAAGCTGCCCATGTGGTTGAGCGCCAGGATCGGATCCGGGTGGGCGGGCCAGTCCTCCGGGAGTGACGGGGCACTCGCTCCCCGATCAGCCATGGAGCCACCTTGCCAGGGTTTGTTCGATTCTTCGAGTGGGGCATGGGGCGGCGCGAGGCCGGCGGGGCCGCCGGACACGCCGTCGGCGGAGACCTCCGACGCCTCCTGCGGGAGCGCCGTGCCCGCGTCGGCTCTCGGGCCCGGGCTCTCAGCCTGCCGCGCTCGCCCGCCCCCGACGCCCCGCGCGCCGCCCGGCCGGGCCGGTGTCGCTGCCGGCGGCGGGCGGGAGGCAGTCGTCGGGGCCGGCGGGCGACGGGATCGCACAGCCGGCGGCGAGCCGCTACGCGACGGCCGGGGCGGCACCGCCCGGCGCCCGCCCCGTCTCACCCGAAGAGACGCCCGGGAGACCCTCGTGCGGGCTCTGCTGAGCGGTGCGCGCCGGTTCGGTGTTGCCGGGGAACAGGGTCGCCGGGGCGGGCGCGGGTACGACGCGGTCGTGGTGGACGTCGGGGCCGATCCGGCGTGCGATCCAGGTGCCGGTCGCCGTGTCGAAGAGGGTGATGTCGGTGAGGGCCCGGGGCCCGGGAGTCACCACGATCACCTCGGTGGGCCGGTACCCCGGCCAGGCGGTGCCTCGGGTGCTCGGGGCGCCGGAGAGGGGCTGGGGCGGCGTGAGCGGGTTGCCGCACAGGCAGCGGACGCGTGGCACGCCGCGGGCGTCGACGAGGACGGCGGTGCCGGCCTGCAGAACGGACTGGAAGCCGGTGGCCCGGTGCTCGACGTAGGAGTGGTTGGTGACGCTGGTGTCGGTGCGGAGCACGACCGGGGTCAGTCCGCGCAGGTAGCGGGGCAGGGACGCGCGGGGGACGCCCGCCACCCGGGCGAAGGCGTCGCCCTTGGCGCGGTCGGCGGCCAGGTGGCCGATCTGCCGCTCGACGTCGCAGCCGGCGGCATGCGCGGTGCCGCCGTAGAGGCCCGGGATCGCCCCGGAGAATACGCGCGGCAGATGCGGGGGCGCCGGATCCCGGGCGACGGGCAGCGGTGACTGCGCCGCACGGGTGGCGGGCGCCGTGGTGGCCGTGGGGCCGGTGAAGGGGTCGGGCCCCGGGACCGCTGCGGGCTGCAGGAAGACCACCGACTGCGGGCCGACCGCCTTGACCGTGTCACCGACGCAGCCGGCGACGAGGATCGCCGTCGAGAGCGCCCAGGCCGTGACGAGGGATTCGGCGGGTATCCGTCGGGGTCTTCGCACCGCGTTCTCCCGCAATCATCTCGGCTGCCGATTTGTCTCTCATTGTCTGCTTCGCTCCCTTGCGTTACGCAACTGGAAGGGTGCGGTACACGGAGTGACGGGCCCTTTCCCGCGCCGCTGGGTCTCGCTCGCCCCGCGGCCACAATGGAGGCAGGAGCGCACAGCCGTGGACTGGTTCACCGCACCCGACTACTGGCTGAGCCGGCTGGTCTTCCAGCGGGCTCTGGCCGCTGTGTACCTCATCGCGTTCCTGGTGGCCGCCCTGCAGTTCCGGCCCCTGCTGGGCGAGCGCGGCATGCTGCCGATCCCGCGCTTCGCGGCTCGGGTGCCGTTCAAACGGGCCCCGAGCCTGTTCCAGCTGCACTACTCGGACCGCTCCTTCGCGGTCTGCGCCTGGGCGGGCTGCGCGGTGTCGGCGGCTCTGCTCGCCGGCGCGGACTCCCTGCTGCCGCTGTGGGGCGGCATCCTGCTGTGGCTGGTGCCGTGGGCGCTGTACCTGTCGATCGTCAACGTGGGGCAGACCTGGTACGCGTTCGGCTGGGAGTCGCTGCTGCTCGAGACCGGCTTCCTGGCCTCATTCCTCGGCAACGACGAGGTCGCACCGCCCGTCGTCGTACTGTTCCTGCTGCGCTGGATCCTGTTCCGGGTCGAGTTCGGCGCCGGGCTGATCAAGCTCCGGGGCGACGCGTGCTGGCGGAAGCTGACCTGCCTGTACTACCACCACGAAACACAGCCGATGCCGGGCCCGCTGAGCTGGTTCTTCCACCACCTGCCGAAGCCGCTGCACAAGGCGGAGGTGGCGGCGAACCACTTCACCCAACTGGTCGTGCCCGTCCTGCTCTTCGCTCCCCAGCCGATCGCCTCGGCCGCCGCCGCCCTGATGATCGTCACCCAGCTGTGGCTGGTGCTGTCCGGCAACTTCTCCTGGCTGAACTGGATCACCATCGTCCTGGCCCTGTCCGCGCTCCGGCTGCCCACGACGGCACCGTCCGTGCCCGCGGCACCCCTCTGGTACACGATCATGGTGCTCGCGGTCGCCGCGCTGCTGCTCTTCCTGAGCTACCGACCGGTGGTGAACATGGTCTCCCGGCGCCAGGTCATGAACCGCTCCTTCGATCCGCTGCACCTGGTGAACACGTACGGCGCGTTCGGCAGCGTCAGCCGGGTCCGCTACGAGGTGGTGGTCGAGGGCACGCTGGACGACGTACCGCGGGAGGACTCGGACTGGCGGGAGTACGAGTTCAAGGGCAAGCCCGGCGATCCCCGGCACTGGCCGCGCCAGTTCGCGCCCTACCATCTGCGCCTGGACTGGCTGATGTGGTTCGCCGCCCTGTCTCCCGCCTACGCGGGCGACTGGTTCGGCGGCCTGGTGGAGCGGCTGCTGGAGAACGACCGCGACACCCTGAAGCTGTTGCGCCGCTCCCCCTTCCCGCCGGACACCCCGCCCCGCCACATCCGCGCGCGTCTCTTCCGCTACCGGTACACCACCTGGCGGGAGCTGCGGGAGACGGGGGCGTGCTGGGAGCGGACGTATGTGCGGGAGTATCTGCCGCCGACACGATTGGCGGCGGCTCAGAGGTCGTAGACGCGCCTCGCGGTGCCCTCGTAGACGGCGGTGTGCTCCACCGCGCTGAGGCCCGAGGTCAGCTCCCCCGCGATGTCCCGCACGCCGGCGTAGGGGGCCGCCAGTGTGCACACCGGCCAGTCGGAGCCGAACATCAGGCGGTCGGCGCCGAAGGCCTCCAGGGCGGTGTCCGCGTACGGGCGCAGGTCGTCCGTCGTCCAGGCGGCTGGGTCGGCCTCGGTGACCAGGCCGGAGAGTTTGGCGGCGGTGTTGGGGAGGGCGGCCAGCGCGCGCAGGCCAGCGCATGCCGACCGAGCGCGATCTCGCGGCCCAACTGGGCATCTCCCGCAGCTCGATGCGCGAGGCGATCCGCGCGCTGACGGTCATGGGCGTCCTGGAGGCCCGGCACGGGTCCGGCATCTATGTCACCGCGCTGGAGGCCGGCGACCTGCTGGAGTCGTTCGGCGTGGTCGCCGACCTGTCCCGGGGGCCGCGTCTGGTGGAGCTGCTGGAGGTGCGCCGGATCCTGGAGTCCACGGCGACCGCCCTCGCCGCGGCACGCATCACCGCCGACCAACTCGTCGAGGTGGAGAAGCACTTGGCGGCGATGAACGCCACCGAGGATCCCGAGGAGATCCTCGCCCACGACCTGGCCTTCCACCGCGAGATCGCGTCCGCCGCGGGCAACGAGACGATGGCCGCCATCCTGGAGGGCCTGTCCTCCCGCACCTTCCGGGCCCGCGTCTGGCGCGGCTACCAGGAGGAGGGCGCCTTCACCCGCACCCGCCGCGAACACGCCGCCATCCACCGCGCACTGGCCGCACGCGACCCGGAAGCGGCCCGGGCGGCCGCGGCGGCACACGTGGGCGAGGTGGAGGAGTGGCTGCGGGCCCAGCCGGGGCCCTGACCGGCCCCCTCCTCGGTCAGACTGCCACCGGGGGAAGAGGCGGTTCCGGGCGTCCTCCCTGCGCCTCGGACCACGCACGCAACTCGTTCGCGCCGACCTCCTCGACCACGGTCTGCAGCGCCCGCCGGGCCGCTGCGTCGCGTTCGGTCTCGGGCAGGAGCAGGTAGCGGTCGAGTGCCCGGCGCAGCGACTCCCTCGCCTGCGCGGCCAGCACCCAGCGCGACCCGGCGCCGTACAGCTGGCGCATGCCGGTGAAGAAGACGGCGCCGCCCGCGATCAGCGCGGTCAGCCAGGCGGGAGCGTGCAGACCGGCGGCCACGACCGTCACCGACGTGGTGAGAAGAGCACCCAGCTCGGTGCCGTGATGCAGCTTCCTGGCCCGGTCGACGGCCCGTGCGTAGAACGCCAACTCCCGCTGGGCGAGGGCCAGCAGGGGATCCGGCTCCGCAGCCCAGGAGGTGTCGGGGACCCTTCTTCGTCTCATCGGCACATCATCGTGGCTGTGCCGGCGCCGGGAAAAGCCGGGGCCGGTGGGCAAGGGCGGGTGCGCCGGGCCGCCCTTGCCCACCGCGGGTTCACGCCCGGCGCAGCCGCAGCGTCATCAGTTCGAACGGGCGCAGCCGTACGGCGATCCGGTCGCCGTCCCGCACCGGCGGCTCGCCGTCGTCGGCCGGTCGCTCCAACAGGTCGGTCACGGTGACGTCCCCGACGTCGAAGCCAGCTGTGAGGGTCGCCCGGGCCCGGCCGCCGTGGGCCTCGTGGAAGCGGACCACCACGTCGCCGCTGCCGTCGTCGGCCAGCTTCACGGCGGTGACGACGACCGCCTCGTTGTCCACCGTGACCAGCGGGGACACCTCGCCGGCACCGGTCGTGCACCGCTCGGGCAGGTTGATCCGCCAGCCCTCGCGGACCGCGTCGGCGATCCGCGCGCCGGGGATCAGCGCGTGCCGGAACCGGTGCACGCCCTGGTCGGTCTCGGGGTCGGGGAAGCGCGGGGCGCGCAGGAGGGAGACCCGGACCGTGGTGGTCGTACCGCGGTCGCCGTCGGTGCGCACCGTGCGGGTCACGTCGTGGCCGTAGGTCGAGTCGTTGACGACCGCGACGCCCCAGCCGGGTTCCGCCAGGTGCACGAAGCGGTGGTTGCAGGCCTCGAACTTGGCCGCCTCCCAGGAGGTGTTGGTGTGCGTGGGCCGGTAGAAGTGCCCGAACTGGGTCTCCGACGCGTACCGTTCGGCGTGCAGGTCGAGCGGGAAGGCCAGCTTCAGGAACTTCTCCGTCTCGTGCCAGTCGACCTCCGTGTCCAGCACCAGCCGCCGCTCTCCCGGCGCCAGCGACAGCACCTGGACGACGCGGGACGCGCCGAAGGTCCGTACGATCCGCACCGAGGCGCCGTCCTCGCCCGCCGTCACCGAGTCGGCGTCCGTGAGGTCCGTGACCGTGTTCCGGTAGAACTCGTCCACGTCCCAGGCGTCCCACATGTTCGGGAAGTCGGGGTGCAGCTGCAGGAGGTTGGCGGCGCCGCCCGGGGCGATCGTCTCGCGGTCGGCCTCGATGTCGTGGGCGGAGACGACCAGACCCCGCGCGTCGATCTCGATCCGCAGCAGGCCATTGTCCAGGACGTGTCCGCCGTCCGGGCGCGGCCCGAGCGTCGTCACGCCCTCCGTCCGCGCCACTGCCGCCCCTCCTGCCGGGACGCCGGCGCACGGGTGCGGGGCGGCGTTGAACACCAGGGGCGTCTCCCCCTCGCCCGCCAGCGCCCGTTGGGCGGCCTCGACGATCCCGTGCAGCTCGGCGGCGATCCGCTCGTACGTCGCCCGGGCCTCCCGGTGCACCCAGGCGATGGAGGAGCCGGGCAGGATGTCGTGGAACTGGTGCAGCAGGACCGTCTTCCAGATCCGGTCCAACGCCTCGTAGGGGTAGGGGAAACCGGTGCGCACGGCGGCGGTGGCCGCCCACAGCTCGGCCTCGCGCAGCAAGTGTTCGCTGCGGCGGTTGCCCTGCTTGGTCCTCGCCTGGCTGGTGAGGGTGGCCCGGTGCAGTTCGAGGTACAGCTCGCCGACCCAGACGGGCGGCTCGGGGTATTCGGCCTCGGCCTTCTCGAAGAACGCCCGGGGTGTTTCCCAGGTGACGGTCGCCGAGCCCTCGAGGTCGCGCAGCCGGGCCGCCTTGGCGACCATCTCGCGGGTCGTGCCGCCGCCTCCGTCGCCCCAGCCGGTGGGCGCGAGGGAGTGCCGGGCCCGGCCCTTGTCCTTGAAGTTCCGTGCCGCGTGGGCGATCTCGCTGCCCTTCATCGAGCAGTTGTAGGTGTCGACGGGCGGGAAGTGCGTGAAGATCCGGGTGCCGTCGATGCCCTCCCACCGGAAGGTGTGATGGGGGAACTCGTTCGTCTGCGACCACGAGATCTTCTGCGTCAGCAGCCACTTGGAGCCCGCCGCCCTGATGATCTGCGGCAGTCCGGCGGCGAAGCCGAAGGTGTCGGGCAGCCACGCCTCCTCGTTCTCGATGCCGAACTCGTCGAGGAAGAACCTCTTGCCGTGCACGAACTGGCGGGCCATCGCCTCCGAGCCCGGCATGTTGGTGTCCGACTCCACCCACATCCCGCCGGCCGGCACGAACCGCCCGTCCGCCACGGCCTTCTTCACCCGGGCCCACACCTCGGGCCGGTGCTCCTTCACCCACGCCCACTGCTGCGCCTGGGACATGGCGAAGACGAACTCCGGCTCGTCCTCGATCAGCGCGGTCATGTTGGACGTCGTACGGGCCACCTTGCGCACGGTCTCGCGCAGCGGCCACAGCCACGCCGAGTCGATGTGCGCGTGCCCGACGGCGCTGATGCGGTGGGCGGAGGGCACGGCGGGGGCCGACAGCACGCCGCTGAGCCGCTCCCGGGCGCGGTCGGCCGTGCCGTTCACGTCCTGGAGGTCCACGGCGTCCAGGGCCCGGTCGACCGCGCGCAGGATGTCGTGGCGGCGCGCGGAGTCCACGGGCAGCTCGGCCATCAGCTCGCCCAGCACCTCCAGGTCCAGCACCAGCTGCCACACGGTCTCGTCGAGGACGGCCAGGTCCATGCGGGTGAGCGTGTACTGCGGCTCGTGCCCGGCGGTGTCCTTGTCGCCGAGCGTGGTGGGCCGGAAGGGGTGGTAGTCGAGGATGACCGGGTTGGAGGCGGCCTCGATGTGCAGGCGCACCTCCTCCCCGCCCGCGACGGGCGCGCCGACGCGCACCCACTGGTTGCGGGGGTTGAGGCCCTTCACCGGGGTGCCGTCGGGCCGGTACACCAGGCCCTCGCACTGGAAACCGGGCATGTTCTCGTCGAAGCCCAGGTCGAGCAGGGCCTCCACGGTCCTTCCCGCCCAGGCCTCGGGCACGGTCCCGGTCACCCGGAACCAACTGGTGCCCCACGGAGCGCCCCACCGGGCGCCCACCTCGATCGGCGCGGGCTCGGCCGCCAGTCCCTCGGCGACCGGCACGGGCTCGCCCGGGGCGTGCCAGACGGCGACCTCCAGCGGCACGGACTCGGGGTACACGGCGGGACGGATGCGTTCGTCGAGGACTCGCCGGAGGCGGGCTTCGACCAGGTTGCGGTCGTCATGCATGCGGGGTGCTCCCTGCTGGGTTCCGGGTGATTACCAGGTGTGGGTGACGGTCACGGGAGTCGAGGCGTTGTAGAGCTCCCCCACGGCGCGCAGTTCGAATCGTGCGGGCGCCTCCCCCGGTGCCGGCCGCAGACCGGCGTCGAAGAAGGCGCGCCGGCAGGTGCCGCCGAGGAAGCGGCGGGTGCCGTCGGGCAGGAGCCGGTGGAGCTCAAGTGCCTCCTTGGGGGATGGGGAGTACCTGGTCGGGAGTGACGACTTCGGTGAAGCCGCGCGTGGCGAGGTGTCGGCGACCAGCCGGAAGAAGGCGTCGAAGACGGGGCCGCCGGGGGCACGGCGGGAACGGCGAGCGGGGTCGGCGGAACAAGCGCGCATCGCGGGCCTGCTGCCCGCCGGCCTGCGGGCGTACGTCGAGCGCACGCCCCGATGACGGAGCGGTCGGTTCCGTGATCGGTGCGGCCCGAACTCCGGCCGCGACAGGCCGAGGGACCTCTCGACGCGGCGCAGGGGATCGTGCACAGTTCTCCCTGCGTACCGCCGAGTACGCTCCCGCGCACCACACCGTCCCCTCCCGAGGAGCACCTGTGACCAGCTGGGTCGGCCGGACTGCCGCCGAGATCGCCGCCGCCGTACGCGAGAGGCGGGCCACACCCCGTGAGGTGGTGGCGGAGCACCTGGCGCGGATCGAGCGCCTCGACGGCCGCATCGGCGCGTTCCGCAAGGTGCTGGCCGAGTCCGCGCTCGCCGCGGCCGACCAGGTGGCGGGCCGGACGGATCTGGCCGAACTCCCCCTGGCCGGCGTCCCCGTGGCCGTCAAGGACAACCTCGCGGTCCGCGGTGAGTCCATGCTGGTCGGCTCGGCCGCCACGCCGGACACACCGGCCGAGGACGACCATGTCACCGTGGCCCGGCTGCGTACGGCGGGCGCGGTGGTCGTGGGTCTGACGAACGTGCCCGAGCTGTGTGTCTTCGGCACCACGGAGGGTGCGCATGGAACCGCCCGCAACCCCTGGGACACCTCCCGCACGGCGGGCGGTTCGTCCGGGGGCAGCGCGGCGGCGGTGGCGGCGGGTCTGGTGCCGCTCGCGCTCGGCAACGACGGCATGGGGTCGCTGCGCATCCCGGCGGCCAACTGCGGGCTGGTCACGCTGAAGCCGGGACGCGGAGTGGTTCCGGCGGGGATCGGCAACGGCGACTGGTTCGGCATGGCGGAGAACGGTCCGCTGGCGACGACGGTCGAGGATCTGCGGCTGATGCTGTCGGTCCTCGCGGACGCCGAGTTCGCGACCCCTGAGGAGCGGACCCCGCTCAGGATCGCCGTCGCCCTGCGCAGCCCGCTGGCCGGGGTGAGCGTGAGCGAGCCGTATACGACCGCGGTACGACAGGCGGCCGGAGCCCTGGCCAAGGCCGGGCACCGGGTCCGGCGGGCCGAGCCGCCCTATCCCCTCTCCCTGGGCGTCACCTCGCTCCAGCACTGGACGGCCGGCACGGCGGTGGACGCCGAGGGCCTCGACCCGGCGCGGCTGGTCCGGCGGACCCGGGTGCACGCGGGTGTGGGCCGCCGCTTCGTCCACTCGGTCCGCACCGGTGACCGGCGCGAACGCCTCCGCGCCCGGCTGACCCCCTTCTTCGCCGAGCACGACGTCCTGCTCACCCCGGCCCTCGCCCGCCGCTCCCCCAAGGCCGGCCCCTGGCACGAGCGGGGCTGGCTGCGCAACGTTCTGGCGAACACGGCCTATTCACCCTTCACCCCGCCGTGGAACCTGACGGGCTGGCCGGCGATGTCGGTTCCCTTCGGCACACTCCCCTCCGGCGCCCCCTGCGCCGTACAGCTGGTCGGCCGCCCCGGCACGGAGGAGGGCCTGCTGGCCCTGGCGGAGCAGTTGGAGAGCCGCTACCCCTGGCAGCGGACGGCGCCGCTGGCGGATCAGCGGTAGCGGACCTCACGCCTGTCACGCAGATTCAGACGGTGGGGGTGGTGCCGCCGTCGATGACGTGTTCGGCGCCGACGATGGCCGAGGCGCGGTCGGAGACGAGGAAGGCGACGAGCTCGGCGACCTCCTCGGGCCGGTTGGGACGGCCGAGCGGGATGCCACCCAGGGAGTCCATGAGCCGGCCCAGCGCCGCTTCCTGGGTGACGTCTGCGTCGTGGGCGATCCGGGCGATGAGGTTGTCGGCGGCCGAGGTCTGCACGAAGCCGGGCGAGACGGTGTTGACGCGGACGCCGTGCGGGGCGACTTCGTTGGCGAGGCCCTTGCTGTAGGTGGTCAGGGCGGCCTTGGCGGCGGCGTAGGCCAGAGTTCCGTTCCACAGCGGCATGCGGCGCTGGATCGAGGTGACGTGCACGACCGCGCCCTTGCCCATGGAGATCATGTGCGGCAGAAGCGCGCGGTCCAGACGGACGGCGGCCAGCAGGTTGGTGTTCAGCTCCCTGGCCCAGTCGTCCTCACCGAGCGCTGCGAACCCTCCGGCCGGCGCCTCGGACCCGCCAAGGGTGTTGACCAGGATGTCGACGCCTCCCACCCGGGCGTCCACCTCGGCGGCCACGTGGGCTGCGCCCTGGGCGGTGGACAGGTCGGCGGTGATGAACGCCTCCTCCTCGATGTCGTCGGGGCGGCTGCGGGCGGTGACCAGTACGGTTGCGCCGGCCTGGGCGAGACGTCGGGCGACGGCCGCTCCGATGCCCTTGGTGCCTCCGGTGACCAGAGCACGCCGGCCCTCGAGGGATTCGCTGATGGATGTGGTCACGGTGTGCTCCGTTCCCGGGCGGGGGCGCAGAAGCCACCACTCCCGTCATTTACACGGTCGGCCACCCCCGCGGAGGCGTACGGCCGCCCCGGACAAGCACCGAACGGTCTTGAGCGGGGTCGGGACGCACCGGTCGCAGTTGATCGACCAGGCAACACCTGCTCGCCGCCGGCATCACGCATGCCAGCGGCCGCTGGCCCTGCTCGCATGCTGAGTGGATCTTCGTGAACAGAACACCTAGTCGAGCGCCTTGTACATGATGTGCAGCCCCACCCTGCCGTGGCGGGGATGGTCGTAGGCCTTCGGGACCGTGCCGAGCACGGTGAAGCCGAGGGACTTCCAGAGGGCGACCGCGGGATTGGTCTCCACCACGGCGTTGAAGACCATCGCGTGGTAGCCGTGGGCCCTGGCCTCGGTCAGGATGTGTTCGGCGAGGGCGCGGCCGACGCCCTGGCCGGCGCGGTCGGGGTCGACCATGAAGCCCGCGTTGGCCACGCCCGCGGCGGGGCCGCCGTAGTTCGGGGTGAGGTAGGCCGAGCCCACCACGGCCCCGGTGGGATCCTCGGCCACGTAGACGCGCTTGGCGGGGCTCATCCACAGGGCGCGGGCCGCTTCCTCGGAGGTGTCGGGGTCCCAGGCGTAGGTCTCCGCGGCGGCGACGATCCGGTGCCAGAAAGGCCAGATCCGCGGCCAGTCCTCGGCCGCGGCTTCTCTGATCAGCATGGGCGTGAGTCTGGCACGCCCATGCGTGCGGCGATCGCGACGATCCGGCCCCTCGGGGTCAGTCCACGCTGGGCAGGATATGGGGTTCGGCGAGGTCGTCCTCGTAACCCGCGAGGCGGATCGGGGCGGACCGGGCCCACACGTCCAGGCTGCCGAGTTCTCCGGGCCGGCGGCCCCCTCGCTCCGTGCGTTCCTTGGGGCGCTGTTCGCGATTCGTCTTCTCCGGTGTCACCGCGCACTCCTTATGTGTCGGGCTCACCCTCGGGGCCTTACCGGACAGCCTGCGTTCCGGCTCTCGTCGCCCGCTCGGGTCTGGATGGAAGGCCAGTTCGGACGCGGTGACGCCGGTACCTCATGGCTGAGCAGGTCGTTGTCGACCGGCTCACCCCCGGGACGGACGGTGGGTGTGGGTGGGACCCCTTGCTGCTGTCCGTCCCCCCCAGATTAACCAAATGAGCGGACGTCCGCTCGATAGGGAGTGCAAACAAGGTGTAACTATCGGAAGTCATTCGACCCCCCAATGCCCCTCAATATGCAGCTATTTGTCATAAAGCGCATTACTCGGCCCCAGAGTGAATCACCCACTCGGCCTACATAATCGACCATATATTCGATTATTCCGGGTCCCTCCGCCCGGGCGCCGAGCAGTTCAGGCGCCGTTGGCCGGGCCGCAAACTCGCCATGATCGGGTGTCGTGTGGCAACGGCTGTCTCGCGGGAAGGACTGACGCATGGAGCTGCGCAGCGTCGAGGAGCTGATGGATCTGCTGTACGCCGGCCGGCACCGGCACGCGCTGCGGACCGCCGCGCTGCTGCGCCGCGGCCGTCCCGCCGACAAGGAGCTCCAGGTGGCGGGGCTGGTCCGGGGCATCGGGCCGGTGCTGTGCCCGGGCGACGAGGCGGGGCGGGCCCGCAGCGCGGCCGAGGCGGTGCGTCCACTGCTCGGCGAGCGGGTGTTCCGGCTGGTGCGCGGGGACTCCCACCCCGCCCATCCCGACGACGACGATCTTCTTCGGCTGCGCCAGGCCGACGAGGAGGGCCGCGCCACGGGTTTCGACGCCGGCGTGCTGGAGGACTGGCGCACCGTTCTCGAGCTGGTCGCGGCCCGGAACGCGCGCCTCGGCGCCGTCGACTGAGGACCGCGGTACGGCCCCGGCCCTGTTGCCTGACGGCCCGTCATGAGACGGTACGGCGATGACCTCCTCCTACGGGCTCATGGGCAGGGCCGCCGTCGTCACCGGGGGGACGCGCGGCATCGGGCGTGCCGTCGCCGGGGCGCTCGCCGCGGCCGGCGCGCTGGTGTGCGTGACCGCGCGGGACACGGCGAGGTGCGGCGCGCGGCCGCCGAGCTGGGCGGGATCGGGCTGGCCGGGAACGTGACCGACCCGGGACATCCCGAGGAGCTGACGGAACTCGTGCTGCGCGAGTTCGGGCGGCTGGACGTCCTCGTCAACAACGCGGCGACCAACCAGCCCTACGGACCGCTGATGGAGGCCGGCGCCGAGGCCTGGCGGGAGGCGTTCGCGGTCAACGTGGAGGCGCCGCTGCGGCTGGTGCAGTGCGCCTGGCGGGCGTGGATGCGCGAGCACGGCGGGGCCGTCGTCAACGTGTGCACGGAGGGTGCCGTGCATGTGGGACCCCACGTGGGCGCGTACGGCACCACGAAGGCGGCGCTCCTGCATCTCACCCGGCAGCTCGCGGGCGAACTCGCGCCGCGGGTGCGGGTCAACTCCGTCTCCCCCGGACTCGTCCGCACCGAGATGGCCCGGTTCGTGTGGGAGCCGGGCGAGGCGGAGGTGGCCGCGGGGCTGCCGCTCGGGCGGATCGGCGAGCCGGAGGACGTGGCACGGGCCGTGGTGTGGCTCGCCTCGGACGCGGCGGAGTGGGTGACCGGCGCCGATCTTCTGGTGGACGGCGGAACGCGGGTGCGGGCCGCCTCGGGGACGGGTTCCCATGCCGTGCACGACCGGCTGCGCCGGGTGCCCGAGATCTAGACGGTCACGCGGGTGGCCCCGAAGGGCCGACAGGCCCATGGGGCCTGCTGAGTGGAGTCCAACCACGAAGAACGCGTCACCTGCGCACGGGGCACTCCGGCACGACCATCGAACCGTGGATCACCGCTGGCCCGGCGGGCCACCGGTTCTACGCCGTCCCGCTCACCACTTGCCCGGCGCGTAGTCCTTCAGGAACACGCCGTACACGTCCTCGCCCGCCTCGCCGCGCACCACCGGGTCGTAGACACGCGCCGCTCCGTCGACCAGGTCGAGCGGGGCGTGGAAGCCGGCCTCGGCGAGCCGCAGCTTGTCGTAGTGGGGGCGCTCGTCGGTGATCCAGCCGGTGTCGACCGAGGTCATGAGGATGCCGTCGGTCTGGAACATCTCCTCGGCGCTGGTCCGCGTCACCATGTTCATGGCGGCCTTGGCGGCATTGGTGTTCGGGTGGCCCGCGCCCTTGTAGCCGCGGCCGAAGACGCCTTCCATGGCCGAGACGTTCACGACGTACGCCCGTCCGCTCGTCGCCTTCCTGGCGGCCTCGGCCATGACCGGGCGGAGCTTGCTGATCAGGATGAACGGCGCCGTGTAGTTGCACAGCTGGGTCTCGAGGAGCTCCACCGGAGAGATCTGTTCGATCGTCTGCACCCAGGTGTTGCTCTCGACGACGTCGGGGACCAGGCCGCCCGCGTCGATGGCGGTGCCGTCGAGGTGCCGGGCGACGCTGGCGTTGCCCGCGACCAGGGCGAGGTCGGCGACCTTCTGTGCGTCCAGGCCAGTGGTGCCGACGGGCAGCGCGGCCAGACCGTCGACCGCGCCGGAGTTGAAGGCGCCGATGACGTGGTGGGCGGGGAGCTCACCGGCGGGCAGCGGGGCGCTCTCGCCCTCGACCAGGGCGGCGTAGGCGGAGGGCAGGCGGCGTACGGTCTGTGTGGCGTTGTTGATCAGGATGTCCAGCGGGCCCGCCTCGGCGACCTGATCGGCCAGCGCGACGGCCTGGCCCGGGTCGCGCAGGTCGATGCCGACGACCTCCAGCCGGTGCATCCAGTCCGCCGAGTCGTCCATCGCCTTGAAGCGACGGATGGCGTCCTTGGGGAACCGCGTCGTGATGGTCGTGTGCGCGCCGTCGCGCAGCAGGCGCAGCGCGATGTACATACCGATCTTGGCGCGGCCTCCGGTGAGCAGGGCGTGCTTGCCGGTCAGGTCGGCGCGGGCGTCGCGCTTGGTCCGGTTGAGGCCGGCGCAGTCCGGACAGAGCTGGTGGTAGAAGTAGTCGACTTCCACGTACCGGCCCTTGCACGTGTAGCAGGAGCGCGGGCGCTGGAGTATGCCCGCGATCCGGCCCGGCTCGACCTTGGAGGAGGGCAGGATGCCCTCGGTCTCGTCGTCGATGCGCTCGGCGGAGCCGGTCGCGGTCGCCTCGGTGACCGCGCGGTCGTGCGCGGTCTTGGCGGCCCGCCGCTCCTGGCGGCGGCGCTGCTTGACCGTGCGGTAGATGTGCGAGGTCGCCCGGCGCACGGCGATCGCGTCCGGGTGGTCGACGTCGAGCCGGTCGAGTTCCTCGAGCACGCTCAGGCACACGGCCAGGCGCTCCGGGTCGATACCGGGTCCGTAGACCACCTCGTCCATGGAGGCGTCCGTGGGGACGTCCATGGGTGCCTCCATGGACGCAGACCCGTCCTCTGTCACCGTCATCGCGCTGCCGCTTCCCTGATCACCCGCGCAGCGCTCCGACTCGCGCCCGCCTTCGAACGGGGAATTTTACGGAGCGGCGGGCCCTGTCACCAAACCGCTTGTGCGCGCCCGGCTCCGCCGCGGTCGGCACCCCGGCCGACGCGCCACGACGGACCGACCGTTTCCGCCCGTCCGCCCGACCGCCCGGTGACGGACCGGCCGGCCGCCGCCCCGGCCCGTCCCCGCTCGCCCCGGACCCCCGTCCCGACCGGTTCCCCACGGACCGGCCGGCCGCCGACGGCGAATCCACCCCGCGGGGGGCACCCGCACCCGGCGTCGAGAGCCGCACGGGAAGTGCGGGCGGGAACCCGCGTCCCGGCCGGGGCCGGTCCTCAGACGTCGCAGACGGAGAGGAGTGTCTCCACCTCCTCCGACACCGCCCGGGCGAACACGTCCAGGTCCGGCACCGCCTGCGCGTCGGCGACCAGCCCGTAGTGCACGCGACCGCGATACGTGGAGATCGCGACCGCCAGCGACTGGCCGGGGGCGAGCGGGGCCAGCGGATAGACCTCGGTCAGCTCGTGACCGCCGAGCCTGAGGCCGAGACCGGGCAGCGGCACGCTGGTGACGAGGATGTCGAACCAGAGCCGGGCGGCCTGGCCCACCAGCGGTCCGGCGAGCCGGTGGCCGAGGGCGGGCACGTGGTCGGCGAGCAGGGCGACGGCGCCGGCGCCCCGGTTGGGCCCCGCGTCCTTGTTGCGGACCATCGCGGTGCGGACGGCGTCGAGGCGGCCGAGCGGGTCGGGGTCGTCGACCGGAAGCCGTATCAGGTACCCGGAGAGCCGGTTGCCCTGCGGGTGGGCGGTGCGCGGGCGGCGCCGGGAGACGGGGATGAGGGCGCGGGGCGCCACGCCCTCGCTGCCGTCGCCGCGTTCGTCCAGCCAGCGGCGCAGGGCGCCGGCGACGACGGCGATGAGGACGTCGTTGACGGTGCCGCCGACGCTCTTGCGGACCCGGTGCACGTCGTCGATGTCCACGACGACCCCGGCCGTGCGGCGGGTTCCGCTGGGCGCGGAGGTCAGCGCGGACGAGGGGCGCATGCCGAGGGTGGACCGGGCCAGCGCGGCGCCGATGTCGAGGGCCCGTCCCACGTCCGACAGCGCGCCCTTGACCAGCTCGGGGAACAGCCCGGGCAGTCTGCGCACGTCGGACAGCAGGGTGCGGGGCGGCTCGATGGCGCGCGGGCCGCGCTCGGGCAGGTCGACCGGGTCCAGGACGCCGGCGGCGAGCTTGAGCGCCCGCAGGCCGTCGGCGAGGGCGTGGTGGAACTTGAACAGCACGGCGAAGGAGACGCCGTCCTCGCCGGGCAGCACGTGTGCCTCCCACGGCGGGCGGCCGCGCTCCAGCGAGCGTTCCATGAGCCGGCCCGCGACCGCGTGGAAGTCGGCGGTCGGGGCGTGCAGGCGTACGTGGTTGAGCGGGTCGAAGTCCGGGTCGCTCTCGCGGGTGGCGCCGCCGAAGGCGAGGGGCTGCCAGACGTCCCGGATACGCATGCGCAGGCCGGGCACGGCGGCGGCGCGCGCGGCGAGCAGGTCGGCGGCGTGGGCGCCCGCGGTGGGCGAGTGCGTGGCGAAGACGCCGAGCGCGCCCAGGTGCATCGGGTGCCGTTCGGACTCGATGTTCCAGAAGGCCAGGTCGAGGGGAGCGAGCAGGTCGGAAGTCAAGGGTTGCCTCGCGTCGACGAAGGGGGGATCTGCAGTCAATCTCCGGCAGCCGATTACGGTCAAGTACGATCAGGCTACGCTCAGTTAACGGCAGATTAAGTCCCGCCCCTCCCAGAGGGGTGGGAGACATGAGACTCCTGAGGTCACTTCAGTACCGGTGGTGCCGCCTGGGGTGACGTACCCCACTCGGACGGGCGCGGGCCGACCGTGAACGAGAGCCTGCGCAGGGAGCGCAGCGCGCCGGTCGTCAGATAGGTCCGCGAGTGCGGCGTCCCGTCCGTGCGGACGGCCTGGACGTAGCGGTCGGCGGCCGAGGTGCCGGGCGCGGTGACCGTGAGCCTGCCGCCCGGCCAGAAGCGGCGGTCGAGGGTGAGGTCGACGCGGTCGAAGACCGGGGTGGACAGGCCCCAGGTGTCGTAGCCGGGCTGGATCGGGAAGAGCCCGATCGACGACAGCACGTTCCAGGCGGACATGGTGCCGAGGTCGTCGTTGCCGGTCATGCCGGTGGGACCGTCGGTGAAGAGGGTCAGCGCCGCGTGGACCACGTCCGTGGTCTTCCAGGGCTGGCCGGTGGCGAGGTACGTGTAGGGCGCGGTGAGGTCGGGCTCGTTCATCGGGTTGTACTTGTCGGCGTTGTAGAAGTCGTAGGCGTCCCCGTGCACCCACACCTCGCGGGCGGTCCGCTCGGGGTCCGCCAGCAGCCGGTCGTAGGCGAAGAAGGAGTCCAGGCGGTCGTTGGCCGCGCGCGCACCGCCGATCAGGCCGATCATGCCGGGCAGGTCCTGCGGGACCAGCCACTGGTACTGCCAGGCGGTGCCCTCGTGGAAGCCGGTGCCGCGGGCCGGGTCGGGCGGGCCGGTGAAGGCACCGGAGGCGTCCCGGGCTCGGAAGAAGCCGGTCGACGGGTCGAAGATGGTCCGGTAGTTCCGGGCCCGGGCGGCATAGCGGGCCGCGTCGCCCTCGTGGCCGAGGCCGCGGGCCATCTGGGCGAGCACGGCGTCGGCGAGGGCGTACTCCAGGGTGACGGAGGCGCCGTGGTGGTAGTCGGAGTCGCCCATCTTGGCCAACGGGCGGTCCTTGACGTACGGGGCGAAGCCGTGCGCGATGTACTCGGCGTTGGCCTCCCGGCCGATGCCCGGGTAGCCGGCGGGCGGCACCCCGTCGGCGTTCTTCCGCAGCGCCCGGTAGGCCCGCTCCTCGAACCCCCTGAGCAGGCCCATCTGGTAGGCGGTGGTCAGGAACGGGGTGACCGGGTCGCCGCTCATGACGTTCGTCTCGACCGGCCCGTAGCCCCACTTGGGCAGCCAGCCCCCGTCCTCGTCCACCTTCACCACCGACAGGGCCATGTCGCGGGCCTCGCGCGGCGCGAGCAGGGCGAGGAGCTGGGCCTGGGTGCGGTAGGTGTCCCACAGCGACCAGTTCTGGTAGTACGTGAACCGCTCCGCGCGGTGCACGCGGCGGTCCCAGCCGGTGTAGCGGCCGTCCGCGTCGCTGCCGATGTTGGGCGCGAGGAACGAGCGGTACAGCGACGAGTAGAAGGTGCGGCGCAGGGTCGGGCCACCGCCCCGGACGCGGACGGCGGCGAGCCGCCGCTCCCACTCCTCGCGGGCCCGGTGCCGCACCGCGTCGAAGGACCGGCCGTGTTCGGCGCGCAGGTTGACGGCGGCGCCCCGCGCGTCGACGTACGACAGGGCGGTGGTCGCCTCGACGGTACGGTCCCGCCTCGTGTCGAAACGGACGTAGGCGCCGGCGCGGCCGGTGCGGGCGCCCGGGGTGACCGCCGAGCCGTCCCAGGTGCCGTAGGCGGTGAACGGCCGGCTGAAGCGGGTGATCGTGTAGACGGTGTAGGGACCGGTGTCGCGGCAGAAGCCGTGGCCGGTGATCTCGGTGCGCACGGTGTGGTCGTCGAGGATCTCGACCGCGCTGGTGACCGGCTTGTGCAGGGCCTGGGCCGCGTTCAGCAGGACGTTGGCCCTGTCGGTGGCCGGGAAGGTGTAGCGCTGCACCCCGGTGCGCTTCGTCGCGGTCAGCTCGGCGCGGATGCCGGAGTCGAGGCCGACGCGGTAGTAGCCGGGGCTCGCCTCCTCGTCGGCGTGCGAGAAGCCCGCGGCGTACCGGGCGTAGTCCGTCTGCGTGACGTCGCCCGTGGTGGGCAGCACGGGCAGATCGCCGCCGATCCGGCAGCCGACGCCCGAGAGATGGACCAGGGAGAAGCCGCGGATGCGGTTCTGCGTGTAGTCGTAGCCGGTGCGGTGCCCGGTGTCCGGGGAGAGCTGCACCATGCCGAAGGGCACGGCCGCGCCGGGAAAGGTGTTGCCCTCGTTCTGGCTCCCGATGAAGGGGTTGACCAGATCGGTGAGGTGGCCGTCGGTCCGCTCGGCGGCCCGTGCGGCGGGGGTGGCGATCAGCGCGGACGCTGCCATCACCCCGGCCAGGCACAGCCGCGTGCGCCGGGTCCCTCTCATGTCGGATGACCTCCGAAGGTTCGACATCGTTGCCTGCATCGTGGCGGGCGAACGATGCGAACCCGGGCATTCCGGGAAGGTAATGCCAAACGCGTCGCGCGGGGGCCGTCTGACGGGGTGTCCGTCAGGAGACCCGCTGCCCCTTCCCCAGGGCGATCACGCCGCCCTTGGAGACGGTGTACAGCTCCGCGTCCCGCTCCGGGTTGACGCCGATCGTCGCCCCGGGCGGCACCTCGACGTTCTTGTCCAGAACGGCACCGCGGACGACCGCGCCCCGGCCGATGCGCACGTTGTCGTGCAGCACCGAACCCTGCACGACCGCGCCCGGGTCGACCCGTACGCCGGGCGAGAGCACGGACCGGGTGACCTGACCGCGGATCAGGCAGCCCGCGCTGATGATGGACTCGCTCGCGATGCCGCCCGCGTTGAAGCGGGCCGGGGAGAGCTGGCAGGAGTGGGTGTAGACGGGCCACTGGCGGTTGTAGAGGTTGAAGACGGGGCGCTCGGCGATCAGGTCCATGTGCGCCTCGTAGTAGGCGTCCAGGGTGCCGACGTCCCGCCAGTAGCCCTGGTCCCGGCTGGTCTCGCCGGGCACGTGGTTGTCGCTGAAGTCGTACAGCTGTGCCTGGCCGCGCGCGGTGAGCTGGGGCAGGATCGACCCGCCCATGTCGTGCACCGACTGCTCGTCCTCGGCGTCGCGTTGCAGCGCCTCGATGAGCGCCTTGGTGGTGAAGATGTAGTTGCCCATCGAGGCGAACACGCACTCGGGGTCGTCCGCGAGTCCGGGCGGATCCGCGGGCTTCTCCAGGAAGCGCTCGACGCCGCGGCCGTCCGAACCCGGCGTGATCACGCCGAAGGAGGAGGACTCCGAGCGCGGCACGCGGATGCCGGCCACCGTCACCCCGGCGCCGCCCTCGATGTGCTGCTGGAGCATCTGCCGCGGGTCCATGCGGTAGACGTGGTCGGCGCCGAACACGGCCACGTACTCGGGCTGTTCGTCGTGCACGAGGTTCAGGGACTGCAGGATCGCGTCGGCGCTGCCCAGGTACCAGCGCGGGCCGAGGCGCTGCTGTGCCGGGACCGGGGTGACGTAGTTGCCGAGCAGGCTGGACATCCGCCAGGTGGTGGTGATGTGCCGGTCCAGCGAGTGCGACTTGTACTGGGTCAGCACGCAGATGCGCAGGACGTCGGCGTTGACGAGGTTCGACAGGACGAAGTCGACGAGCCGGTAGGTGCCGCCGAAGGTGACCGCTGGTTTGGCCCGGTCCGCGGTGAGCGGCATCAGCCGCTTGCCCTCCCCGCCCGCCAGTACGATCCCGAGCACCGAAGGCCCACCACGACGCATGGCCGCTCCCCTCACCCTGGTTGAACCATGGATGCCCCGAGGACACGGGACTAAGCCTGCTTGAGGATCTCCTCGTACAGCCCGGCCGTGCGCCGGGCCACCGCGTCCCAGCCGAACTCGCCGACCGCGCGCTCCCGTCCGGCCTCCCCCATCCGCCGGGCCGCGTCCGGATCGCCGAGCACGGAGTCAAGCGCCCGGGCGAGGTTCGCCTCGAAGTCGCCGGCGTCGGCGTCGCCGTCGGCGTCGGCGTCGACCAGGAGACCCGTTCGGCCGTCGTCCACGACCTCGGGGATCCCGCCGACGCGGGAGGCGACGACCGGTGTGCCGCAGGCCATCGCCTCCAGGTTGACGATGCCGAGGGGTTCGTACACCGAGGGGCAGACGAACACGGCCGCGTTCGTGAGAAGTTGGATCACGTCGGCGCGTGGCAGCATCTGCGGGATCCAGAACACGCCCTCGCGGACCCGGCTCAGCTGCTCGTACAGCTCCCGGAACTCGCGGTCGATCTCGGGGGTGTCGGGCGCGCCCGCGCACAGCACCACCTGAGCGCCCGGGTCGACGTCCCGTACCGCGCGCAGCAGATGGGGCACGCCCTTCTGGCGGGTGATCCGGCCGACGAACAGCAGGTACGGGCGGGTCGGGTCGATGCCGTGGCGGGTGAGGGCGTCGGTGCCGTGGTCCGGGCGGTACAGGGTGGTGTCGATGCCGTTGTGCACGACGTGCACCCGCGCCGGGTCCAGTGCCGGGTAGCAGCCGAGGATGTCCTCGCGCATGGCGCCCGACACGGCGATCACCGCGTCCGCGGCCTCGATCGCCGTGCGCTCCGTCCAGCTCGACAGCGCGTACCCGCCGCCCAGTTGCTCGGCCTTCCAGGGGCGCAGGGGCTCCAGCGAGTGGGCGGTCACCACGTGCGGGATGCCGTACAGGAGCTTGGCGAGGTGGCCGGCGAGATTGGCGTACCAGGTGTGGGAATGGACGAGTTCGCGGCCTTCGAGGGCGGCCGCGATGGAGAGGTCCACGGAGAAGGTGCGCAGGGCGTCGTTGGAGCCGTCGAGGGCGGACCAGGGGCGGTGGCGTACGACGCCGACGCCGCGGCCCTCGCCCCAGCAGTGCACCTCGAGGTCCACCAGGGAGCTCAACTCCCTGGCGAGGAACTCCACATGGACACCCGCGCCACCGTACACATCCGGGGGGTACTCCCGGGTCAGCAGTCCCACACGCACCCGACAACCCCCTGGTCTCGTCGGCAGGTTCCCTTCATGGTCACCCAGATGCGGCCGCCGGGGAAGAGCGCGGTGGGCGGGTGAAGCAGCAGTCGCCGCAGACTCCGCCGCCGGGGACCCGGTAGTACAGGCAGCAGCTGCGACGACGGAACGCCGTTCCGGTGCGGGTGCCGGTGGTGCGCAGGAGCGGGTGGGCGAAGAGGTCGTCGGTGAGGGCGCGGGCGCGGTCCGCCACGTCGGTACGGCCGTTGGTGCGTGCCCAGCGGTCCAGTTCGCGGGCCGCGCCGGCGAGCGCCGAGCCGGCGTTGCCCCACAGCAGGCCGGGCGCGACACCGTAACGGGCCCTCAGGGCTTCCCCTAGGGGGTGGAGGTGGCCGTGCAGGACGGTGTCCGCGAGTGTGGCCGAGTCCCCGGAGAGCGGTCGGACCCCGGTCAGCCACAGGTCGTCCGGGGCGGGGGCGGCGCAGTCCCAGCGCAGCAGCCCGGCGCCGAGGTCGGGCGGTCGGCCGTACAGGGCGGCGCACGCCAGGGCCGTGGACCACAGGCGGGCGGCAAGGCCCTGGTGGGCGATGGAGGCGGAAACACGCGGCTCGGAGGTGCGGAGCCGGCGCGCGACCGTGGCCACACGCAACGTCAGCGCATTGCGGTGACCGTCCGATGTCACTGTCTCGTAGGTCTCGGCGAGGGTCGGCAGGGGTGCGGAAGCCCGCCCCGCCGTCGCTGTGGTGGTACTTGTGGTGGTGCGCAGGACGAAGAAGCCGCCGAGCGGGCGGAGAGCGGCGAGATCCGGGTCGGGGTCCACGAGCAGCATCTGTACCAGGCCCGACCGTGGCTCGGGAGCCGGGGTCCCCATCCCCGCTCACCCCCCTTGGGGATGAGCGGGCGGCCGCTGTACTCCATCGGTAGTAGGACCCATTGCGTGCTCAGGTACGACGACGGGAAGAGTCCGGGCGGGCAGAGTGTTGACCATGGAAGCCGACCGTACGCCGCGCCGGGCTCAGAGGTCCTGCCTCACGCGGAGGAACTGCCGATGAGCGCCCTCGCGTTGTCCGTGATCCTGTCGTTCGTGTCCGCTGTCGCGTACGCGGGCGGGGCGATCGTGCAGGAGCAGGTCGCGGTGTCCTCCCCCGGCGGCTCGTACATGCCGCTGCGCCGGGCCGGCTGGTGGGTGGCACTGGGCCTGAACGGGCTCGGCGGCGTGCTGCACGTCGTGGCGCTGGCCTACGGCCCGCTCAGCCTCGTACAGCCGCTGGGCGCGCTGACCATCGTCTTCGCCCTGCCCCTGGCGGCGCTGTTCGTCGGCAGCAGGGCCGGGGCGACCGCCTGGCGGGGCGCCGTCATGGCCACGATGGGCCTCGCCGGCCTGCTGTCCCTGGTCGGCTCCACCGGCACGCACTCCCTCGACGCGGCCCAGCGGGTGGCCGTCGCGCTGGTCACCGGCGGGGCGGTCGTGGCGCTGATGATCGCCGGCCTGGCCGTGCACCGGCACCCGGCCGTGCGCAGCGTGCTGCTGGCCACCGCCTCCGGCATAGCCTTCGGCATGTCGTCGGTGTTCACCAAGACGGTCGCGGTCGACTGGGACAGCGGGATCGGTCTCGGCGATCTGCCCTCCTTCGCGGTGATCGGCGTGTTCGCCACCGCCGGCGTTCTGCTCTCCCAGGCGTCCTACGGGGGCGGCGGCCTGGCCGCACCGCTGGCCACGCTCACCGTGGTCAACCCGGTGCTGGCCGCCGCGGTCGGCATCATGATGTTCGGCGAGACGTTCCGCTACGCCACCACGGGCACCGTGCTCGCCCTGGGCTGCGGTGTGGTGGCCGCGGGCGGCCTGATCCTGCTGACGACGGAGCGGCTCGAGCCCGCCCCGGCTCCGGCGACCGGGTCCGGCGCCGGTGAGCCGCTGGCGGCCCTGCCCCAGCAGCGGACGGCGTCGGCGAACGCCGAAGAGCGGGTCGGGCAGGCCGTGGAAGTGCGGGCCGAACCTGTGCCGACGCGGGCCATGGAGGCGCTGGCCGAACCGGTGCCGACGCGGGCCATGGAAGCGCTGGCCGAACCGGTGCCGGCGGAGGGCGCGGCGGCTGCCGCCTGCGCCCTCCCGGCGGCGTACACCCCGCTGTCCGCGAGCCTCTATGTGCCGTTGCCCGTGCTGGACCGGCACCGCACGCGGATCAGATCCTGACGCCGCCGGCCCGGAGATAGGCGATCGGGTCGATGTCCGAACCGAAGCCCGGGCCCGTCCGCACCTCGAAGTGCAGATGCGGGCCCGTGACGTTTCCGGTGGCCCCGGACCGGCCGATGCGCTGGCCCGCGGACACGCTCTGGCCGACGCGCACGGAGATGGCGGACAGGTGGCCGTACTGGGTGTAGCGCCCGTTCGCGTGCCGGATCACCACCTGGTAGCCGTAGGAGCCTCCCCAGCCAGCGGCGACCACGTGCCCGGCCGCCGCCGCCCGGACGGAGGTGCCGGTCGGCACGAGGAAGTCGACGCCGGTGTGGTAGCCCTTCGACCAGTGCGACCCGGCCACGTGGTACCCGGTGCCGATGGCGGCGTTCACCGGGGCGACGAGCGAGTGGCCGCCGGTGGACGTCGGGTGCTGAGGGGTCTTCCTCCCCGAAGGCGTCCTCGTCTTCTCCGAAGGGGTCTTCCGCTTCGGGGACTTGGGCTTGCTGCCGGTGTGCGTGTCGGACGCCGGGGAGGCGGTGGCGCGCAGGCTGAGTCGCTGGCCCGGCAGGATCAGGTCGGGGTCGGGGCCGATGGCGGCGCGGTTGCCCGCGTACAGCCGTCGCCAGCCGCCCTGGACGTGGTGTTCGCCGGCGATGCCGGAGAGCGTGTCGCCGTGCACCACCGTGTACATCTCGGCCCTGCCGGCGCGGGACTGCGGCGTCGTCTGCGGCTGTACGTCCCGCACCGAGCCGGTCTGCACCGGGCGTGTGGCGGTGCTCTCCGTGTGCACGTCCGGGCCGCCGCCGCCCCGGGTCAGGCCGGCCCGCACCGAGCACACCGGCCAGGCGCCGGGCCCCTGACCGTCCATGACCTTCTCGGCGACGGCGATCTGCTGGTCCCTGGTGGCGAGGTCGGCGCGCGGGGCGTACCGGGTGCCCCCGTACGCCTCCCAGGTGGACTGGGTGAACTGCAGTCCGCCGTAGTAGCCGTTGCCGGTGTTGATGCTCCAGTTGCCGCTGGACTCGCAGGCGGCGACCTTGTTCCAGGTGGACGCGTCGGCCGCGTCGGCGGTGCCGACGGCGACCAGCGGGATCGCGAGGCCGGCGCCGCCCGCCGTGACGGTGAGCGAGGCGCGGTTGATCCTGTTCGGCTGGTACCGGCGATGCCGGCCGCGTACGGCCATGTCCGAAATCCCCTCGGCATGCGTCAGGAGCGGCAAAAGTAAGCGCGGCGAACGGGCCATGACAAGACGGGAAATCAGCCTCTCGACCCGTCCAAGTGGCCGGGAAGGGGCGCTCCTCGACGGGACCGGCCGCGAGCGGCCGCCATGCTGAGGCAACGGGCGTCCTCCGTCCGTAAACAAACGTGGCGGGTCGGATGTGCGCTCGCCGTAGCGGCACGTCAGGATGGGCGCGGGTCCGTACTGACGGGGCCGTAGTCACGAGGCAGTTAGGGAGCAGGCGGTATGAGCACTTCAGCGCAGATCGGCGTCACGGGACTCGCGGTCATGGGCCGCAACCTCGCCCGGAACTTCGCGCGCAACGGCTACGCGGTCGCCGTGCACAACCGTACGGTCTCGCGGACGAAGGCGCTGGTGGAGGAGTTCGGGCACGAGGGCGACTTCATCGGGACCGAGACCGCCGAGGAGTTCGTGGCGGCGCTGGAACGCCCGCGCCGGCTTGTGATCATGGTCAAGGCCGGCGAGCCGACGGACGCGGTGATCGAGGAGTTCGCGCCGCTGCTGGAACCCGGTGACATGATCATCGACGGCGGCAACGCGCACTTCGCCGACACCCGGCGCCGGGAGCGGGAGCTGCGCGAGCGGGGCCTCCACTTCGTCGGCACGGGCATCTCCGGCGGCGAGGAGGGCGCGCTGCACGGGCCGAGCATCATGCCGGGCGGTTCGAAGGAGTCGTACCGGTCCCTCGGCCCGATGCTGGAGAAGATCTCCGCGAAGGCGGCGGACGGCGCGCCCTGTGTGACGCACTGCGGTCCCGATGGTGCCGGGCACTTCGTGAAGATGGTCCACAACGGCATCGAGTACGCCGACATGCAGCTGATCGGCGAGGCCTACCAGCTGCTGCGCGACGTCGCCGGATACTCCCCCGCGCAGATCGCGGACATCTTCCGCACCTGGAACACGGGCCGGCTGGACTCCTATCTGATCGAGATCACGGCCGAGGTCCTGTCCCACGTGGACGAGGCGACGGGCAAGCCGTTCGTGGACGTGGTGGTCGACCAGGCCGAGCAGAAGGGCACCGGCCGCTGGACGGTCCAGATCGCGCTCGACCTCGGCGTCCCGGTCTCCGGCATCGCGGAGGCGGTCTTCGCCCGCTCCCTCTCCGGCCACGCGGGGCTGCGGGAGGCCTCGCGGGGCCTCGCCGGACCGAGGCCGACCCCGCTCGGCGAGGCGGAGGCCGCCGCGTTCGCGGACCGGGTGGAGCAGGCGCTGTACGCGTCCAAGATCGTGTCGTACACCCAGGGCTTCCACGAGCTCGCCGCGGGCAGCGAGGAGTACGGCTGGGACATCGACCTCGGCGCCGTCTCCGCCATCTGGCGCGGGGGCTGCATCATCCGCGCGGCCTTCCTGGACCGCATCCGCGCCGCGTACGACGCCCGGGCCGACCTGCCGAGCCTGCTGTCGGACGAGACGTTCGCCCAGGAGATCGCCGCCGCGCAGGACGACTGGCGCGAGGTGGTGGTCGCGGCGACCCGGCAGGGGGTGCCGACGCCCGGGTTCGCGGCGGCGCTCGCGTACTACGACGCGCTGCGCGCGGAACGCCTGCCGGCGGCTTTGACGCAGGGGCAGCGGGACTTCTTCGGGGCGCACACGTATCGTCGGACGGACCGTGAGGGGTCGTTCCACACGCTGTGGGGTGGGGACCGGTCGGAGGTCTCGGCCTAGGTTTCCGTGCGCCTGGTGGGGCGGGGGAACGGACGCGACCCGCGTACGGGTGCGCCGTGGCGGATCGCGCAGTTCCCCGCGCCCCCGTGAAGGCGTCGCCCCCTCCCCATGTCCTCGGCTTTTCAGCTCGTCAGCTGAAGAGGCGGGCCGGGTTCCGGGTTCGGTGTGGGCTCAGGACCCGGCGGGATCGGGGACGGTGAGGGCTCCGGGGGACCCGGGGCGGGGGGCGTCGGCGGCGGTGTCGGGTCGGGCCCCGGCGGGGGTGGCGAGGGCTCCGGGCCCGGCTCGGGAGTCGGGACCGGCGTGGGGTAGGGGTCGGGTGGCGTCGGCCCCGGGCCCGGGGGCGGTCCCGGCGGGGCGGGGTCGGGGTACGGGTTCGTCATCGGTGTCCTCCGGGCAGTCGCTGGACGTCGCCTCTGGACTACTCCCCCGCCTACCCGAGGGCCGCTCCGCCACTCACCCGAGGGCGGCACGGAACGGGCCCAGGTGGGCGTGCGGGGGTGGCCGACGAGGCCCGCCCCCGCACCGCACTGGTCAGAACCGCCCGGGGTGGGCCCGCAGCCAGTCCTTCGCGACCGCGAGGAGCTCCGGGTCGGCCGGCGGGGCCACGGCGGGGTGACGTTCGGCCCACTTGACGACGTACGGGCACAGCGGAGCCACCGGGATGCCCTCGCGCTCGGCCACGGCGTACAGCTCACGGGCCAGGGAGCCGGCGATGCCCTTGCCCTCGTGGGCGGGCTCCACGACGGTGTGGACCGGGACCAGGGCGCGCGCGGGCGACTCGAGCACGAAGTACTCGATGTGGCCGACGACTTCGCCTTCGGCGACGGCCTCCAGGCGGCCCGCCGCCCGGTCGTCGCGGATTTCGATGTCACTCATGGGCACGCACGCTCCTGGTCGTCGTCCGCCGGTCAGGCCGGTACGGCCTGCGGGCTGCGCTCCTGGTCCGTGCCGGGCACCGGCGCGGACGGGTCGGCACCGAGCTCCACGATCCGGTTGCCGGCGTCGACGTGCACGACCCGGGGCCGGAGCGCCCGTGCCTCGGCGTCGGTCACCTGAGCGTAACTGATGATGATCACCAGGTCTCCGGGGTGCACGAGATGGGCGGCCGCCCCGTTGATCCCGACGACCCCGGATCCGCGCTCGCCCTCGATGACGTACGTCTCCAGGCGGGCGCCGTTGGTGATGTCCACGATGTGCACGAGCTCGCCGGGCAGCAGGTCGGCGGCGTCCAGCAGGTCGGCGTCGATGGTCACCGAGCCCACGTAGTGCAGGTCGGCCTGGGTGACGGTGGCGCGGTGGATCTTGGACTTGAACATGGTACGCAACATCGAGGCACTCCCACAAGTAGGCTCCCTGCCTGCGTTTTTGCAGGTCAAGGGCTGTTTTCACACCCTACAACGAGTCGCACGTCCGGGCAGCTTTCCCCAGGTTTTTCAGGACTCATGCTGACCACTTGCTGACTTTTCTGACGCGCCGTCAAGCGACGGGATGAGGGTTTCGCGCGTCACCGTCCCCCATCGCGACGACGGCACAAGCCTACGCAGCACCCTCTCAGGGGCATTCGTGATGACCGTCACTCGGGCGGTCTGGAGCGCAACCCCCGCAACTACCTGGCCTTTCTCGGACTCGCCGCCGCCCTGTGCTGCTACAAGCAACTCGTCCGCCTCACCACGTAGGACACGGTCTTAGGCATGGGAGCCCCGGACACCAGCTCGGAGCGCCTTCCGCGCGGCCGGACAGAAGCTCGGACACCGTTTTATGGACATGATCCGATGCCGATCCGGCCGGCGCCGCCGTTTACTGATCTTGCTCATCAATCGGTCGATTCATCAACAGGTGCATCCCCCGCCAGTAGGCGGCACAGGGCCAGGTGGCGATGGTGTCGGGGTGGTCATCGCCCAGTACCCGCACCCGGTCGGCGAGGAGCTCGGCGAAGGCGGCCGCTGCTCCGGCAGCATCCCCCGCCTCACCCTGGCACCAGGCGAGATTGTGCCGGGTGGTGAGGGCGGAGGGGTGGTCATCGCCCAGTACCCGCACCCGGTCGGTGAGGAGCTCGGCGAAGGCGGCCGCTGCTCCGGCAGGATCCCCCGCCTGCCCCCGCCAGTAGGCAATATTGCCACGGGCGGTGAGAGTGTCGGGGTGGTCCGGGCCCAACACCCGCACTATGTGCTCCACCAGCTCGGTGTAGGCAGCCGCCGCTCCGGCCGCATCCCCCGCCCTTCCGCGCCAGCGGGCGACAAAGCGCCGGGTGGCGATGGTGTCGGGATGGTGATCGCCCAGTACCCGCACCCGGTCGGTGAGGAGCTCGGCGAAGGCGGCCGCTGCTCCATCCGCATCCCCCGCCTTCCCCCGCCAGTAGGCAATATTGCCACGGGTGGTGAGGGTGGAGGGGTGGTCATCGCCCAGTACCCGCACCCGGTCGGTGAGGAGCTCGGCGAAGGCGGCCGCTGCTCCATCCGCATCCCCCGCCTCACCTCGAAAGCAGGCGAGATTATGCCGGGTGGTGAGAGTGTCGGGGTGATCACCGCCCAGTACCCGCACCTGGTCGGTGAGGAGCTCGGCGAAGGCGGCCACTGCTCCATCCGCATCCCCCGCCTCACCTCGAAAGCAGGCGATATTGCCACGAGTGTTGAGGGTGGCGACGTGCTCATTGCCGAGTACTCGCTCCACGTGCTCCAGCAGCTCGGCGGAGGCGGCCATTGCTCCGGCAGCATCCCCCGCCTTCCATCGCCAGCGCACGAGTTCGCCCCGGACAGCGAAGGTATGAGGGTGCTCATCCCCCAGCACCCGTACCTGGTCGGCGAGGAGTCCGGTAAGGGAATCCGCGGCTCCCGCTGCATCCCCCGCCTCACCTCGAAAGCGGGCGACATTGCTACGGATGCTGAAGGTAAAGACGTGCTCATTGCCGAGCACTCGCTCCATGTGCTCCAGCAGCTCGGCGGAGGCCTCTGCTGCTCCGGCAGCATCCCCCGCCTCTCCCCGCCAGCGCACGAGTTCGCCCCGGACAGCGAGGGTATGGGGGTGATCCGGCCCCAGACGGCCGTGGGCGACACCAGCGATGCGCTGGAAATACTCGACGGCGGCGGCTACTTGGCCGGTCTCGCCCAGGCTGGCGCCGGCGCGGACAAGCACCGCATGGACACCGTCGAACTCGTACAGGACGTCTTCAGCGTGGCCAGTGAGAGCGGCGGCGTTGGCACGCAGGGTTTGGGCGAGGTCGGTGTCGCGTTCGATCTCAGGCCAGGCCGCGACCAGAGCATCGGCGGCGGTGCGTGCGGCCTGATCGTTCTGATGGGGAGTGTGGGTGTCGCGGGTGGCGCGCTGGATGAGTTGGTGGATGCGAACGGTCTGATGGGGGGTGTCCGCTTGATGGTCGATGAGACTGAGCCGGTCCAGTGCCCGCAGGGCGCGTACCGCATCCGAGGGGGAGACGGGTGCCAATTCCGAGGCGGGGCCGCCTGCGGTGCGGTGTGCGGCGAGGTGAGCGCGGGCGGTCTCGCCGGTCAGGACGGGTTGTGGTATGCCGTTGGCGTCGAGCATGGCGGCCAGGTGGAGCATGGGCCGGGCCAGGCCGGCGGGGCGCAGCGCGTCGGCGCGTTCGATGGAAAGGGACCAGGCGGCGGCGAGGGCCGTGGCCTGCTCGTCGGGCAGGGAGTCGGGGGCGAGGTCGGTAAGTTTAGTGGCGCGGTCGGCCAGCAGGTTGCGGTAGGTGACTGCAGTCTCGCCGGAGTCGATGAGATAGGCGGCAGCCTGGGCCAGGGCCAGGGGCAGGTGCCCGAGGTCGTCGGCGAGGGCGGCGAGCTGGTCGGCGGGCTCGGTGCGGCCTTGGGCGTCCAGGGCCTCGGTGAGGTAGGCGGCCGATTCGGCAGGGGTGAACAGGCCGACCTCGATCCGGCGGCGGCCGTCTCCGAACAGGGCGGCGTCGCGGCGGCGGGTGGTGAGCAGTACCCGGCCGTGCGGGCTGGCGGGCGGCCACAGACTGTAGCGGTTGCCGGGGTCGTCCGGGTGGACGATGAGGTCGCTGGGATCGGTGACGTCGTCCAGGACGATCAGCCACCGACACGGCCGTTGCCCGGGTTTGGGGACCAGCCAGGCCAGGAACTGTTTCGCGGCGAGTTCGGGATCGTCGGGGTCGGCCCGGCACAGTTCGACGCCGGCCTGCGCGTATCCGCTCACCACAGGCGACTGGGCACTGGCGGTGACCCAGACCAGGACGTCCAGGCCATCCTCGTTCCAGGCGGTGCGGGCGTAGTCGGCGGCGAGCTGGGTCTTGCCGACCCCGCCCATCCCGGTCAGTACCTGGGACAGCACTGCCGTGCCCCCGCCCTCGACCGCTGCCCGCAGCCGGGCTGCCTCGGCGCGGTGCTGGAAGGACCGTGCGGGCGACGGGATCACACCGACCTGATGCGGCCAGGAGGCCGGCTCCCGCGGCGCCTGCTGCACAGTCAGCGTGTGAACGTAGCCGCTGATGGCGGTTCCGCCGTTGTTGGCCACCGCATCCCCGGTACGAGACAGCCGTACTGAGGCGGGGAACTGAGGTGGGCCGCTTCCCAGGACCGGGCCGCGGTAGCCGGTCACGGCCACCTCATCGCCGGCGGCCTCGGCGTTGCCGGTGTCCGCCACGGTCACTGGCGGCTCGGGCTTGTCCCCTGACGTACCTGATGATGCCTTCGCCACGAGTACGGCCTAGTCCGTGTAGTCGATGCCGGAGACGGATTCGGGGCCGTTTGCCTCTCCCGTCCGTTCGGCCACGGCCGAGCCACGTCCCCGGCCGCCGGGCCGCCGGATGCCGGTGGTGCCACCGCGGCCGGCCTTGCCAGTCCTGACGGCCCTATCTGTGGGTCCGGTAGAGGGCGAGCTCTGAAACAGAGCCCAAACCAAGGCAGCGATACCGACAGCGGCCTGAACGGTGGCCCCGGCCAGCTGTCCCGCCCCAGGACTGTCCAGCAGCCAGATCAGCGGTGTGGACAGAACACCGACCACGGCCAGCACGGTGATCGTGATCTTCCACCCCTGCGACACAACGGCTCCCCCTCGCTCCGACCGCCGCCATATCGTCGACGGTTCACCACCGCGTGTTGTCCGTGCAGCTTCTGATATATCAAGAAACGCGTCTTCTGGGCACCGTGGTTCCGGCACGGTGCCAACTACGCCGTGCGCTGCACTACCGGCGGCTGCGCGGCCGCTGTTTCACGGCCGGCCCTCTGAGCGCGTTCGGCCCGGGCCCGGCGCAGCGCAGCGGCCTCGATGGCTGCGACCTGGCGGCGCCGCTGTGCCCGGGTGGCTTCGATCGCGCTGGGCTGGTCGCTCGGGTCCGGGTCGGGGAAGGCGTGCCAGCTGAGTTCACGCAGGGCGCGGGTCCGCGACTCGATCGCTTCCGCGATGGCTGCGTCTACGTGCCGGTCGGGCCGGGCGGCCTGGTGGGCCGCGAGGGCCTGGTGGTAGCTGTCCCTGGCCATCCAGCGGGTCTTGACAGGGACCTGGGGTTCGGCCGTGCCGTGCGGGGCCGGCGCTGTCATACGGCGTGCGGGTGCTGCCGGTGCCCCATGCCGACGTACGCGAGGGAGCTACCCCCGCGGGAGTGGGGACGACCGCTGCCCTGCTCACCAGTGGGCACGCAACACCGAGCTACCCCCGCGGAAGTGGGGACGACCTTCAAGATGCCCTCGAGCTTGGCCCACGCAATCGAGCTGTCCCCGCGGGGCGTGGGCAGCTCCCTGCACGTCCAGGGGGCAACACGGTGAAGATCGTCCTCGCCGCATGCGCGGGGGTAGCTCCCACCATCATTAAAGATCACGGACGGGGCGTCCGCCGTTCGGCGCCGGCGGGGTGCGGCGTCCGGCGGGGTGCTGATCGTGACCGCCGCCGGGGAGTGGAATCCCCACGGCATCGAGCCAGTCATCCCGATGGCCTCATTGTGGTGATGACGATCACCACTTGGCCGTGCCGGCATTCGACGCGGCTGTGCGACGCTACGGACCGGCAGCCGTACGGAGGCGACCGCCCCGGCTGACCGGCCCGTGGGGTGGTCAGCGGGCCCACCTCCACCGTGCACCGCCTGTTCCCACCGCCTGCGACCAGGCCGCCGGGTCAGCCGGGCATGGGGTGGTGCGCCCCGGCGAACTGCTCCACGACGGCGGCGCAGAAGGCGGGCAGGTCGGCCGGGCCGCGGCTGGTGACCAGCTGCCCGTCGACGACCACCTCCTGGTCGGCGACGACCTCCGCGCCGGCGTTGCGCAGGTCGGTGCGGATGCTGGGCCAGGACGTCAGGCGGCGGCCGCGCACGGCGTCGGCTTCCGCCAGGGTCCACGGGCCGTGGCAGATCGATGCGACCGGTTTCCCGCTGGCCATGAAGTCCTTGACGAACTGCACCGCGTCGCGGTCCATGCGCAGCTGGTCAGGGTTCATGGTGCCGCCGGGCAGGAGCAGGGCGTGGTAGTCGTCGACGGAGGCGTCGGCGACCAGGCGGTCCACGGGGAAGGTTCCGGCCGCGTTGAGGTCGAACTGACGGGCCTGGATCTCGCCGGGGTGGAGCGAGATGATCTCGGTCTTTGCCCCTGCGCCCTGCAGCGCACCGCGCGGCTGGTCGAGTTCCACGCGCTCGACGCCGTCGGTGGCCAGAATCCCCACCCGCATCCCCCGGAGTTCCTGTGTCATGGTATGGCTCCCTTCACGAGTCGCCGGTTGTAGGACGCGAGCGACAGGGACAGCCGGCAGGGCCCGTCCGGATCCCTTTTCCGGACCGGGGACGGCAAGGCCCGGCCGAAGGTGCCCCGAGCGCATGTCTGCGCGGGATCAGTGAAAGCTTTACCTTTCGGATCGTGCGCCTGGTGGCCCACGCACTCGCAGCCGCGGTCGGCCCCGAGGCCGTTGAATGTGCTCGTTCGGCGGTCGAGGGGATTGGCCTTGGAGTCGTCGATCGGGATCGCGCCGACCTGTTCGACGAGGGAGAGGCGGCCTGTTCGACGAGGGAGAGGCGGCCCAGGTGGCGGTCGACGACCAAGACCTTCTCGGCGCTCTCGAACCTCGCCGACAGCGCGGCCATGCAGCCCACCGGGCCGGCTCCGTAGATCATCACGGCATCGCCGGGTCGAACGCAGGCGAGCTCGGTGGCGTGCCGGCCGGTGGGGAAGATGTCGGAGAGCATCACGTAGTCGGTCCGCCGCTCCCTGGCCCCTTCCGGCAGCACCAGGCAGTCGTGGTCGCCGTAGGTAACGCGCAGCAGTGCGGCCCGCCCGCCCGTTGTAGGGGCCCACGTCGGCGAATCCAAAGGCGGCGGCCCCGGTCATCCTCGGATGTGTCGGGACTGGTCGGACGGCACGCGGTGGGGCCCTTCTTGGCCTTTCGACACGCATCGGGGACATCTTTCACGCTCACGGCGCGCGATCCCCCGTAGACGACAGCTTTCATGAGACTTCCCTCGGCGTGTCAGAGCATCGCGAGACGAGACGGACCCTCGAAACGACCTTCCGAGTCACACGCCGTTACGTCTTCCGGCCCCCGTCCGGCATGTCGGTTCAGTCCGGCGACCTGCACCGGGGCGCGACTGCTACAGCAGCCGGTCGAACACCGCGGTCACGCCCTCCCAGTGGCTGGTCTGCGGGTTCTTGAGATCCGGATACATGGTTTTGAACGTCTCGGCGAGCGCGACGCTGAGACCGCCGATGATCTCGGGGTAGCGCTCTTCGGTCTCCTGGGTGGGGGTCCTGTCGAGCGGAGGGTGCGCGGCGAGCTGTTCCAGGATCGGCTTCAGCTCGACCTCCTCGTCGAGCCGCCGGAACCGGTGGATGCTCTCCTGGAGGCCCTTGGTGATCGGTAGGTCGGACGGTTCGACGGTATCCCGGCCGTTGGCCTTGGCCGACGCCTGGCCGACGACCAGGAGGTCGTAGAGCTTGGCGTCGACGAAGTCGCTGTACCGCTTCAGGTCGTTCTTGTCCACGTCGAGGCCTGCGGCGGCGCGGAAGAACCTCTCGAACTTCGGCACACCCATCACGGTCATGCCTCTCGCCTCCTCACCGGGACCCGGACGGCGTCGTTCGCTCCCACCCGCGCCGCCATCGGCTGTTACCGGGCGAGATTGGCAGAGCCCCCCTGCTGAGCGCCTCCTCACCCCAGGCCGAAAAAGGGCACCCGCTCTTCCCCTGGCAGAGCAGCATGAAGTGCGCAGGCATCCCTCGGCCGGACGGACGGCCGTACGGCCGTCCGTCCGCAGGAGGCTGCACGGCGTTGCAACGCCTCGAACGAGAATGGCTGACCGGACGAACGACCAGCTCGGGGTAGCGGGACTGAACCAGGGCACCCCGCCGAGATCGGAACGAGACCGGGCACCTGGCGCAGGGGGCGGGCCGAAGAGCAGGCAGCGGTAGCCGTCCTTCTCCGGATCGCGAGGTGTCTCATGAGACACCGGCGACTGGGCTGCCCCACCTGCCAACAGATCTGGAAGTGTGGCTGACGGACATCGCCCGACAGCTCGCCCGCAGCGAACGCCTCTGTCGCTCTCGACGCCGAACGGGCCGAAAGGGCCGAAAGGGCCGACCGGAACGCGGCGGCGGGAAAGCCGACCGCGCCCACAGGCACGGCCCCCTGACGCACGTCCGGCGGACCGGCGCCGGTGTCCCCGTGCCGTGCGGAGGCCGTCTGCACTCGTGCTCGGAGGTCTATCGAGCCCACCGCTTTTCCTCCCGCCGGGAGCAGGCAGGGTGTGGCCCACATCCAGAGCATAGGAAGGTCAGATATCGCTCGGCCTCTGCTGATGCGCGTGCACCATGACGCGCGTCAGCCCGTCACTCCCACCCGCACGACGCACCCTTCGGTGGCTGCCTCAGGTCCCCGCCAGGGAGCCGCACAGCTTCAGAAAGAGGACGGCTCATGGACTACAACACCTTCCTCGACACCATCACCCGGCGTGCCCCTGTCCCCCCGGAGAAGGCGGAGCCCCTCACCCGCGCCACCCTGGAAACCCTGGCCGAGCGCCTCACCAGGGGTGAGGCGGAGGACCTCGCGTCCGAACTGCTCAAGCCGCTGAAGGAACCGCTGGTCTCTCCCACTCCGGAGGCCGAGCCCTTCGGACTCGACGAGTTCATCAATCGGGTGAGCAGGCGAGCAGGGGTGAGCCCGGACGAGGCCCGAAAGGGCGTACGGGCCGAGCTGAGCACCCTGAAGGACGCGGTCAGTGACGGAGAGTTCCGCCACGTGATGTCCCAGCTGCCCCGGGACTTCGAGGCTCTCGTCGGCGCCCCGGGCTAGGAGGGGCCATGACCGACGAGGTCGGCGCCATCATCGAGGAGTCGGAACCGGCCGTACTCACGGCGGCCACCGTCACGCTGGTCGAGGGGCCGACGTTCTGCGTCTCGGGCACCTCGGGCGACATGGAGGCAGAGGCGCCGCAGGGACTGTTCTTCCGCGACGTGCGGGTCATCTCCGACTGGCAGGTCCGGGTGGACGGCCACTGGCCGCACCACCTCACCGTGCTTTCCCAGGACCCCTACAGCACCACGTTCGTCTCCCGCGTCCCGCCGCACGGCGCGCAGAGCGAACTCCTGCTGGAACGTCGACGCTACGTCGGCGAGGGGATGCGCGAGGATCTGCGGTTGCGCAACCTCAGTACGCGTCCGATGACGGTGCCGGTCTCACTGCGTGTGGGCGCCGACTTCGCCGATGTGTTCGCGGTCAAGGAGAGCCGCGTACGCCTGGTGGGCGAGGTGACGGCCACGCCCACCGGCGAGGCCCTGGAACTCGTGTTGCACTCGGGTGAGTCCCTGCGCGGAGTGCGGGTGGAGAGCAGTGATGCCACCGCGCGGCCGGACGGGCTGGATTTCCTGGCCGAGCTGCCGGCACGCGGCGAATGGCACACCACCGTCCTGGTCCGCCCCAGCGTCGAGGGCGAGGAGGCCGGCACCGTCTTCCGCCCGGGCACGGAGCCCGGCGAGTCCGCGCCGGCGCTCCGCCTGCGCGCCTGGCGCGAGAGCGCCCCGCGCATCACCGACATCGAGGACCCGGAACTGCACAGGACGCTGCGGCGGAGCCTGGAGGACCTGGGCGCGCTGCGCATCTTCGACCCGCGGCACCCCGAGCACACGGCGGTCGCCGCAGGTGCCCCCTGGTTCATGGCCCTGTTCGGCCGCGACTCGCTGCTGTCCTCGTACATGGCACTGCCGCTGGACCAGACCCTGGCACTGGGCACCCTGCAGAACCTGGCCCGCGACCAGGGCCGCAAGGTGGACCCGGACACCGAGGAACAGCCCGGGCGCATCCCATCCCGTGGTCCGGTCAGGTATACAACGCGGTACGTACCGCCGACTACCCGTACCGCGTCCACAAGGGCCGCCACGCCGTCTTCCTCGGCCGACTCGCCGCGGACAAGGGAGTCCACCTGCCAATTACGCAGCCCGCCGGGCGGACATGCCGATCGTCATCGCCGGCGCGTGCAACGACCCGGCGGAGCGCCCCTATGTCGACGCAGAGGTCCGGCCCCGGCTGGACGAGGACGCCCGATGGATCGGCGAAGCCGATCACGCCACCAAACTCGACCTGCTCGCCCACGCCCGGTGCCTTGTCTTCCCCATCTGCTGGGAGGAGCCCTTCGGCATGGTCATGGTGGAGGCCATGGCCTGCGGCACACCAGTCGTCGCCCTGCGCCGCGGCTCAGTACCGGAAATCGTCGATGACGGCGTCACCGGCTTCATCTGCGACCGGCCCGAACAACTGCCCGCCGCGCTTCGCTCCGTCGACCGTCTCTCTCCGCAGGCCTGCCGGGAACGAGTACGCCACCGGTTCGACACCCTGAACATGGCCTGCGCATACCAGACGCTCTACCACCTGCTGGCCTGCGACCGGACCCAACCGGCGACGGCCGCCTCAGGGCGCCGGCCACCGCCACTGACCTGGTGATCTTCCGGCGACGCCGTGCAGGGCACCCGCCGCTTCGGCGGGCGTCCCGGGCCCCTGGAACGACGGGCCCCGCGCGGCGCAGCGCATGGATGTGGACCCGGACACGGCATGAATCACCGGAGGATCGCATGACACAACCGACAGTTCCCTCAGCCGGCGCACCCGTGGACGTCGAAGGCGGGGCGCAGCGGCCGTTCTCCGAGCACGCGGCCATGGCCAGGGCGTATCCCGGCGGCAGAATGACCGTGGGCGCCATTACGCCCCTGGAGGGCTTCGACGGGCCCGTGCCGTCCCTGGCCGGGCACATCGAGCGGATCCAGCAGGCCGAGCGGGCCGGCTTCGCCTCGGTGTGGGTCCGTGACGTACCGCTGCTGGACCCGAGCTTCGGGGACGCCGGGCAGGTCTTCGACCCGTGGGTGTACCTGGGGCAGCTCACCGCCCGCACCACCTCGATCACACTGGGGACCGCCAGCATCGTCATGCCGCTGCGGCATCCACTGCACACCGCCAAGGCGGCTGCCTCGGTGGACCAGCTGTCAGGCGGACGGCTTCTGCTCGGGGTGGCCACCGGTGACCGGCCCGTGGAGTTCCCGGCCTTCGGTCAGGACCTGGGCGGCCGGGCCGAGAGGTTCCGGCAGTCGCTGGAGTACTTCCGTGTCGTCCTCGAGCACCGTTTCCCGCACGTGGAGTCGCCGCTCGGCCGGATGCGCGGCACCGATCTGCTGCCCAAGCCGGTGTACCGGCGGATCCCCGTACTGATGACGGGACGCGGCAGGCAGGACGTCCGGTGGATCGCCGACAACACGGACGGCTGGCTGTACTACACCCCGCCGCTCCAGCAGCAGGCCGAGAACATCGAGCGGTGGCGGGAGCTGACCCAGGGCGACGGCGGTGGGTTCAAGCCGTACGCCCAGGCCACCTATCTGGACCTGACCGAGGACCCGCTGGCCCTGCCCCGGCGCATCCACCAGGGCTTCTCGGTGGGCCGGGTGTCGTTCCTGGCGATGATGCGGGCCTGGCAGGACATCGGCATCGACCAGCTGATGATCAACTTCAAGCACAGCCGCCGCCCGGTCGCCGAAGTGATCGACGAACTGGCCGAGCATGTGCTGCCGCACTTCCCGCCCGGGCGCTCCGGGGCGCGCGGCGAGCACCGGCGGCCCGTGGGGCGGACCGGGCCCTGAGGAAGGACGCCACCCGGCGCCCCTGCCGGCGGGGCCGGGCTCAGTCCGGGACTGCCCCGGACGGCTGCTCCTGCGCGTAGTCGCACGTGCCCTCCGCCCGGAACTGCAGGGCCGCCCTGGTCACCTCCGCGCCGAGGCCGCGCAATTGGTCCGCGACCGCCTGGTCGGTGAGGCGTCCGTCGCCGTCGAAGACCCGGGAGGACCGCGGGACCGCGAACACCAGCGGAACCGCCCAGCCACGCAGCGACCGGACGATGAACTCCATCACGTTGATCGCCTGCAGGCCCTGCACTCCACCGGCGGTCGTCAGCATTCCCACCGGTTTGTTGCTCAGGTAGGGCGGGTCGTGGTCGGCCAGGAGGGCGAGCCAGTCCACCGCGTTCTTGAACGCGCCGCTGACCGACCCGTGGTACGTCGGGCTGCTCCACAGCAGCGCGTCGGCGGCCTGAACGGTGTCCGCAAGCCGGCGGGCGGACGGAGGGATCGCGTGCTCGGACGTGTAGAACGGAAGACCCAGCCGCTTGAGGTCGATCACCTGGGTGTCGGCGCCCGCCTCGGCCGCCCCCTCGACCGCCACACACAATGCGGTGAGGCTGGTCGACGGGGTGCGCAGCGAACCCCCCATTCCGACGACGAGCGGGGGGCGCGTCATCCTGTCAACTCCTTCAGAGCATCTCCAGGGGCGTGGGCCCGCTGGGCGGCGGGAACGCCCCGTCGAGGGCGTCGAACGCCTCGGTGGGAAGGTGGAGGTCCGCCGCACCGCGGTTCTCCCGAACGTGGTCGGGTGATCCGGAACGCGGGATCGCGGCCACCCCCTGTTCCAGTACCCAGGCGAGTGCCACCTGGGCCGGCGTGGCTCCGAGGGCCCGGGCCACGGCACCCAGAGCCTCGACCTTCAGCAGCCGCCCCTGCTCGATCGGCGAGTAGGCCATGACCGTCACCCCGGCCTCGCGGCACCAGGGGAGCAGATCCCACTCGATGCCGCGCCGGGAGACGTTGTACAGCACCTGGTCGACGGCCACGGCGTCGCCACCGGGGAGGGTGGTCAGCTCGACCATGTCGGCGACGTCCAGATTGCTCACGCCCCAGTAACGGATCTTCCCGGCCTCCATCAGATCGGTGAATCCCGCAAGGGTCTCCTCGAGTGGCCACCGTCCCCGCCAGTGCAGCAGATAGAGGTCCAGTCGTTCCGCACGGAGCCGCCGCAGGCTGCCCTCGCAGGCCGCGACGGTGCCTTTCCGGTCGGCGTGGCCGGGCAGCACCTTGCTGACGAGGAAGACCTCCTCCCGGCGTCCCCGGAGGGCCTCCCCGACGAGCTCCTCGGCTGCGCCGTCGCCGTACATCTCCGCCGTGTCGACGACGGTCATGCCCAGGTCCACACCCAGCCGCAGCGCCGCGATCTCCTGTTCACGCCGGGCCGGGTCGTCGCCCAGGTACCAGGTGCCCTGCCCGAGCGCCGCGATCTCCTCACCGGAGGGGAGTGCGATCGTTCTGGCCGATTCCGCAGACATCTCGTGCCTCCCGTCCGCCGCGGATCCGTGTCGCGCGCACCCGCACCGAGTGCCCAGGTCCGCGCCTCCCAGACAACCGGTGTCGCATGCGCCGCAGGGAGGTCAGGAGGGGCGAGCGGACTGCGCCGAGAGCGCGCCGGGACCGGGTGCGCGGTCGCGCAAGGCGACGCCGACCGACACGACGGCGCCGCAGGAGAGGACCGCCGCGAAGCCGATCACCGCGGTCTGCACGGCGAAGTGCCGCAGGGCGATGCTGAACAGGACGGAGGGCAGGCCCATTCCGAGGTACGCGACGACGAAGAACACGGCGAGGACCCCCGCGCGTGAGGCGGGCTCGGCCACGGAAACGGCACGTTCGACGCCTCCCTTGAACAGCAGCCCGGAGCCGGCTCCCGACAGGGACACGGCGACCAGGTAGAGCCAGAGCGCCGGGTGGTAGAGGGCGACGGCGCACAGGATCAGGCCGACCGGGAAGACCACTGCCCCCACGGTCAGGACCCGGGGCAGTGGGAGGCGTCCCAGCACCAGCTGGGCGGCCGCCGCGGAACCGAACATGAGGAAGGCCGCCAGGCCGGCCACGAGGTGCGAGTCGGTGTGCAGGGTGCCGTGGAGCACGCTCGCCCCGAGGGAGGAGATCAGGCCGAGGATCGCGAAGGCGAAGGCGCCCAGCGCGCCGGCCGCGCCGAACGTCCGCCGGCCGCCGGGGCGCAGGACGAACCTGCTGGGCGGTTGGGCCGCGGGCAGCTCCAGGTCCACGGTCTCCGGGGTGCACACCACCAGCGCCAGGCACACTGCCATGGCGAGCGTGAAGATCGCCTGGGTGGTGATCAGGGGCGCGGGAAGCCACTCGGCGGCGGCTCCGGCGACCAGGGGCCCTGAGGCCAGGCCGCCGAGGTTGGCGGCGGTGGCCACGATGCCGGGCAGCACCGAACCCGTCCGTTCCGGACGAGCCTCGTGGTGGAGGTCGTGCAGGTACGTCGTCGCGGTCGAAGCCATCAGCCCCAGTCCGACACCGTTCAGGATCCTGCCCGCGATCAGCCCCGGCAGGTCCCGCCACACGATCAGTACGACCGACGCGACGATGCCGACCAGCAGCGCCGGGACGATGATGCGCCGTCGGCCGAGCCGGTCCGACAGGTGTCCCAGTCCGAGGAAGGCGACCGCTGCGCCCACGACCATCGAGGCGTACGCCACCGTGACCGTGGTCGCGCCGAAGTGGTCCCGGGCCTCGTACAGTGGCCACAGCGGGGTCGGCGCGGTGCCGAAGGCCATCAGCACGGTGAAGGCCACCGCCACGAACCAAAAGCCGGTCGCGTGCGGGACATGGCGTCGGGCGGGGGCGCGGGGCGGCAGGTCGGCGGGAGCCGGTGCTGGGATCCGGTGGGTCGGGTCGCCGGGAGCGTCGGCTGTGGGACGGCTCAGCGGCGTCGGAACGGCAGGCAGGGGTACCCCTCCTCGGGCGGAAGTGGATGGCGCTTTCCATTCTCCTCACCAGCCAGGATCAGTGCCAACGAATGTTTTTGCTGGGCTCGAGCAATGCGAGTGATACTTCTCGTGTGGAGCTACGTCAGCTGGAGCACTTCATCGCAGTCGCCGAGGAGCTGAGTTTCACGCGTGCCGCCCGCCGGCTGCACGTGGTGCAGTCCGGGGTGTCCGCCGCGATCCGCTCCTTGGAGCGCGAGCTCGGCTGCGCGCTGTTCGAGCGCACGTCGCAGCAGGTCCGGCTCACCGGGGCGGGCGCGGCGCTGCTGCCGGAGGCTCGGGCCACCCTGCACGCCGCCCAGGCGGCCCAGGACGCCGTGCGCGCCGCACAGGACACGCTGCGCGGCACGGTGAACGTCGGCGCCATGGCCTCGGTCGAGGTGGTGGACCTGCCGGCGCTCCTCGGGCAGCTGCACGCGCGGCATCCAGCGATCGACGTCCGGCTGCGGCTGGCGACGACCGGCTCGGCGGGACTGGCGCACGCGCTGCTCCGCGGGGATCTGGACGTGGCCTTCCTGTCACTGCCCGAGCACAAGCCCGCCGGGATCGACGCACGGGAGCTGGCCACCGTGCCACTCGTCCTGGTGGTGAGCGTCGCCCACCCGCTCGCGCAGCGGGGGGAGGTAGCACTTGCGGACCTCGCGGGGGAGCCCTTCGTGGACTTCCCGCCGGGCTACGGCAACCGCGAGGTGGTCGACCGGGCGTTCGCGGCGGCGGGCGTCGTACGCCGGGTGGCACTGGAAGTGCCCGACATCGACATGGGGGCGGCACTGGTCCGGCACGGTCTGGGCATCGCCTTCCTGCCCGCGTTCGCCGTTGCCCGCACCCCCGGCCTGCACGTCCTGGACGTCCTGGACGTCCACGGCACCATGCTCCGCTGGAGCATGCATCTCGGCACGTCGTCGACCCGGCGGCCCAGCTCGGCCCTGCGGGCGCTGCTCGACCTGGTCGACCTCCACGTCATCGCCCTGTGACGCCCGGCCCGCGGGCCCCGGCGTCATTCGTCGGTGGTGTGCGGCCCCCTGCGTCCGCCTCGCTCCTGCCGCGACATCTGCCGCAGCATCCGCTGACGCTCACGCTGCCGTCGTCCATAGGTGGCCTCGGACACCTCCTCGTCCCCTTCGAGGCCGGTGCCGAAGGCCCCGCCGATCATCGCGATGGCGGTGATGAACCAAGCCAGGAAGAGGTAGTCGCCGACGCCGACCTGCCGTCCGATGAACTTGCCCAGGACGGACGCGTCCAGCAGCAGGAAGGAGACGGCGACCAGAGTCGCGAACAGGGCCGTGCCCAGCACCACCACCGCGAGCGCGATGGTGACCAGGGTGACCAGGTTGTAGGGGTACAGGGGGTGGTGTCGTGCCGGGAGGTGGGCGCCGCGCTCCCAGAGGTGGTGGTCGACGATGATCCACAGGGTGAGCGCGACGGCGGACACAGTGGTGATGACGGCATGCTGCACGGCGCCGAGTTCGGTGGCGAGGTTCCAGGCGGCGGTGTTGATGAACAGGACCGTAGCCGTGGCGAACACGCCCGCCAGGGCCCGGGAGAGGGAGCCGAACAGCCGCCAGGGGCGGTTGGCGTACACCATGCCGGCGACGAGTCGGATATGGCCGCGCAGGCCGGGCACGACGTAACGCTGGGGCTGCTCGGAGCCGGGACGGGTGTCCGGTACCGGTTCGCGCGGCGGGCGGCCGATCACCTCCGGGTGCCTGGGCGTCTCCTCGTGCGCGACCAGCTCTCGGACAACATCCACGACGGCCTGCCGCACCCGGCGCCGAAGGCGGCGGACCCCAAGGGCGGGAAGGGAGATGAGCGCGGCCCGGAGCGCGGTGTCGACCTCGACGCTGATCGGGTAGAGCCGGGCCCGCCGCGGAAGGTCGGTGAGAAAGATCGCCACGTCCCATTCGGCACCGTCCAGGTGGCTTCTGACGGCCTCGGCGACGTCGGAGACATCGGCCTGCTCGCTCGCGCTGAGCGGGGCGGTCATCGTGTCGACCTGCCATCCGACCCGAGCACGGACTGCCCGGCGAAGATGGTCGGGCAACCGGGGGGCGAGAGCCCGGGCGATCTCCGACGGCAGGCCGGGGTCGGCCACCAGCACGACGCGCACGGTTCTGCCGGAGGACGTCTCGGGCACGTCAGCCGTCATGACCACACCTTCGGGTGCGCCTCACGCCACGGCGGCCGCGAGGGACCCGCGGTCCGCGGGTGTCACCCACCGTGCCGTCCGTCCCCGGCGCACGCGCAGCGTCCGGGCCGCTGCCGCCGTGGCGCGGTCGGCGTGTCGACGGATCCGGGGTCACCCGGCGGATTCGAGGGCCTGGGAGAAGTCCGTTCCGAGCTGCGACATCAGGTCGTTGAACTCCTTCTCGCTGATCGCCTCCCGGAGCACGGCCAGTACGGTCCGCACACCCCGGTCGGCTTCCTCCTCCTTGAGCATGGTGCGTTCGGCCACGCGCCGCACGCTGTCGTAGTGCCCGAAGCGCTCGATGCGGTCCGTGGTTCCCCGGCGCACCGCCTCCGCGAGGCCCTCGGGGAGCTCGGTGATCAGGTCTCTGGCCTCCCCCGGGCTCAGCCGGTGGGCCAGCGTCTCGAGCGTGGCCCAGGTCAGGTCCGCCGCCTCCTGCCGGCCCAGTCCGGTGCGTTCGGCGATGGTACGGACGAATTCGTTCCCATCCATGCGTCGTACCCCTTCGCTGCTGTGTTGCGACGAACGGCGCCACCCCCCTGCAAGCCTGCCACGCCGACCCGGCCCGCGCCCGTGCACGGACGGCGGTGACCACGACCACCCACAGCTTGACGCCTCCGTGCACCGTGGTGTGCAGGGCCTCGCCGGGCAGGGCGCGAGCAGCGCGTCTACATGATCTATTCCAAGGGGTCAGTGGTCATAAGGCGGTCAGTGAGCGCAGGACGGGCTGTCCTGTGTGGTCGTTGGCCAACCGGGTGACTCGCCGGAGCAGGTCGGCGGGCTTGCACGGCCGCTTGTCGTAGCCGGACTGCTTGGGCAGCTACGGAAAGAGATGCCGCAGGTGGGAACGGAGCCGTCGGCCTCGGAGGTGAAGCCGATCATGGCCTGCATCGGATCGGCCGGTGAAAAGAAAGGCAGTGGCCGGACCGGGCACCCGACAGCGCCCCGGTCCTCCGACATCCGCAGACGGGGAGGGCACGGTAGCCGTCCGGCAATGCGGACACCGTCCGCCCAGCCACCGAGCCGCCCACGGTGTTCTGGGCGAACGGTCCGCTGCCGCCGTATCCCGTGCTCGCGCCTTTTGGGCCGGACCGGGCCTCTGGGGACCGACCCGCCCCACCCGGCCACTGAGCAGGGCACCCGGCCCTTGCCCGCAGGCGGGCAACCGCTGTCGCCGCTCGTCAGGGGTCCACGGCAGGCCGAGCCACCGCAGAGACATCAGCAGGTGTGAGCAGGTCCGGGCGGGGAAACCCGAGGTGCCCCGCCCCAAGGGAGGCGCCGCCATGGACGCCAATGTCACTGCCCAGGGAAGCCCCATCGCCACGGTCAATCCGTACACCGGTGAAAGGGTTCGGGAGTTCCCGGCCCTGAGCGCGGAGGACGTAGGGCGCGCGATCGACGCGGCGCACCGTAGCTTTCCGGACTGGCGTGCCCGGTCAACGGCCGACCGTGGGGCCCTCGTGCAACGCGCCGGCCGACTCATGAGGGAGCGCAAGGAGGAACTGGCGCGGCTGCTGACCCTTGAGGTCGGCAAGCTGATCAACTCGAGCCGTGCGGAGGTCGACCTCGCCTCCGACATCCTCACCTATTACGGCGAGCACGGCCCCGAGCTGCTGGAAGAGCAACCCCTGCCGGTGCCCGAGGGCACGGCCCTGCTGGTGAACGAGCCCCTCGGCGTCCTGCTCGGTGTGATGCCCTGGAACTTCCCGCTGTACCAGGTGGTCCGATTCGCGGGTCCGAACCTCGTCCTCGGCAACACGATCCTGCTCAAGCACGCGAGCAGTTGCCCCCAGTCCGCACTGGCACTCGAGCAGCTCTTCACGGATGCGGGTGTGCCGACCGGGGTCTATACCAACCTCTTCGTGCGGGGAAAGGACGCCGGGAAGATCATCGACGACTCTCGTGTGCAGGGAGCGTCACTGACCGGAAGCGAGCGGGCGGGCATGAGCCTGGGCGAGATCGCCGGCCGCAATGTCAAGAAGTCCGTTCTCGAGCTGGGCGGCAGTGATCCCTTCGTCGTGCTGGACGGTCACAACCTCGAGCGCACCGTGTACGCCGCGTTCCTCGGCCGGATGGGCAACACCGGGCAGTGCTGCGTGGCGGCCAAGCGCTTCATCGCCCTTGCCGACGTCTACGACGCCTTCCTCGCCGGGCTGCGTGACCGGATGAGCGAGGTGCGACCGGGAGATCCGGCCGACCCCGCCACCACGCTCGGTCCGCTGTCCTCCGAGGCCGCGGCCGAACTCCTGATGGAGCAGGTCCGTGACGCGGTGGACAAGGGAGCCACGGTGGTGCTGGGCGGCGGGCGGCCCGACCTGCCGGGCGCCTTCGTCGAACCGACCGTCCTCACCGACGTCACACCGGACATGCGGGCCTACCGGGAAGAACTCTTCGGCCCCGTCGCCACGGTCTACCGGGTCGCCGACGAGGACGAGGCCGTGGCATTGGCCAACACCTCCCCCTACGGCCTGGGAGGCGCGGTCTTCGCCGCCGACCCGGAACGTGCTCGCGGTGTCGCGGACCGGCTGGAGGCGGGCATGGTGTGGATCAACCACCCGACCGCGTCCCGACCGGAGCTGCCCTTCGGCGGCATCAAGCGCTCCGGCTACGGGCGCGAACTCGGCGACGTGGGCATCCTGGAATTCGCGAACCGCAAGCTCGTGCGCTACGTGGACGCCGACGCCCCGATCGAAGAGGTGCTGGGCTGACCTACGAGCCGGTCGACCGCGCTCGGCGGATGCCGACCGTCAGAGGCTGAAGCGCTCCTTGCCGAGGAAGGGACAGCTCGATCTCGAACAGCACCGAGGGCGCGGGCCCGGCCGTGTCGTCGCCCGCGTGACGCATCCTCGCGATAACCGCCGCTATCTGGCACAACGACCACACAGGACAGCCCGTCCTACTTGCCGAGAGAGTTCCTCGCCCGCCGCCCGAGTGATGCGCACCCCCGGGCCTGGGTTCAGACGTCGCGCTGCAGCAGCCGTACGGGCATGAGGCCGGCGTACTCGCGGTCGGCGGCCGCATCGGCGCGGTCCTCCTGCGCCCGGGCGCGGTGGTCGTCGGCGAGCTCGGGCTCGGCGCCGGTCAGCGAATCGCCGTCCGGTCCGTCCTGAGCAGGCCGCTCCTCGGAGCCCTCCGTCCCACCGCCAAAAAATCTTGGCCGTCATGTCAAGAATCCGGGGGCCGGGCGGCTGTGGGGGTGTGTACGGCCGCTGCTTCACGGTGAGGCGCTCGAGGCCGCAGACTGGGGGTGTTTTTGGTGGGGATGACCAGCGCGGGCGTCGCCGTGTACCTGGTGCTGTTGTTCGCGCCGGGGCTGAACAGCGTGCTCAACAGCATCGCGTTCCGCATCCGAGCCGCGGGGAAGGCCGAACTCGTGCGCGCAGGGCGAGAGCCGGGCGTCCGCACGCGCCGCGGGCGCAAGGGGAAGCGGGGGCGGCATGGATGAACAGCAAAGGGCCCAGCGTGCCGAGGTGCTCGCGGCCCTGGTCGCCGAACGGCACGGGCAGATGGTCGGCTGCGCCCGCAAGCGGCTGCGTAACTTAGGGGTTCCGCCGTCGTGGGCGGATCCCGAAGACGTCGTGCACAACGCCCTCACGAGCGTGCTGGCCTGCCCGGAACCGATCGAGCGGCTGCGCCCGTACGTCTTCAGGGCCGTCAAGAACGAGGTCTGGCACGCGGCGCGGCGCTACCGCGGCGGCCAGGGGTACGCATCTCTGGACGCGGACGTGCAGCTGGAGACGGCCGCTGGCGTCGCCGACCCATGCGCTGCGGCCGACCTGCGCCTGGACCTCGACGCGGCGCTCACCGCCCTGCCGCCCCAGCAACGCAAGTCGGTGTGGTGCAACAAGGCGCTGGGCCTGACCCAGGCGGAGACGGCCAAGGTGATGGGGGCGGCGCCGGGGACCGTCGCCACCCACGTCTCCCGCGCGGTCGTCGCACTGCGGGTGACTCTCGGGGCTCTTCTGGGGGTGGTGCTCGCCGTCTTTACCGCGGCGTGGGTGCGGACCGGCACACTGCCCATCGACCCCGCCGCGGGCGGTGATCTGGCGGCGCGGATGGAAAATTGGGTGGCTCGCTGGGGGTGGCCGGAGACCGTTGTGGCGGTCATGGTTGGCGTACCGCTGACGTGGTTGGCCTCTACGTCGCTGTACCCACGGTTCTTGGCGATGATGAGTCGGCTCCGCGACAGGCGGGCCGCCGAGGAGTCGTCGGTGGTCTGGCACGGCGAGGACTGGACCGTGCGGCATGTGGCGGGCGCCGAGGGCAAGACGTACCGCTGCCCCGGCTGCGACCAGGTGATCCCCTCCGGCGTCCCGCATGTGGTGGCAACGCTCACGCACAACGCTGGGGACGATCGGCGGCACTGGCACAAGGCGTGCTGGAACGCGAAGGACCGCCACAGCGCGCGGGCGAGGCGGTGACGGACTACTCCGGCAGCGGACGGCTGGAGTTGAACCAGGGCGTGATCTTCCGGTGGTTACCGGAGGGCGGAGCGGTGTCCGGGCCGCTCCGGCACTCCCTGGTGTTGTGCCGGGCCGCACGTCAGGTCCGGTGCACCGGCCGGATGCCGCGGCGGTGCCAGCCGACGCAGCGCCTTCGAAGCTCGGTCGACCGCCGGCGCCTGGTGCTCAGCCACATGCGCTCGTCGCCGTCCCCGCGCGGACCAGTGCGTCACGATTGCTTCGTGGTCGGCCATCCACAAACGATACAAAGGCTATATGAGGGAAATTCCGGATCAATCCGGTCGCGATATGCCTGATGCGTCCATGAGGACTCATCGGCCCGGTCGCCCCCGTCGGCGGGGAGCGGCGTGGCGGTCCGGCTCGCTGCTGAACGTGCACAGCCTCGCCGGCCAGGTCTTTCTGCTCGAGCTGGCCGTCGTGATGCTGCTCGTCGCCGCCGCCCTGGTGGCACTCGTGGTGCAGGCCCGACGCGACGTCACGGCGGACGCCCGCCACCGGACGCTCACCGCGGCGCAGACATTCGCGAACTCCCCGGGGATCGTTGCGGCACTGAACAGCGCGAACCCGACCGCTGTGCTGCAGCCGCACGCCGAGGCGGCCCGGAAGGCCGCAGGCGTCAACGCCATCATCGTGTACCGGCTGAACGGGATCACCCTCACCCACAGTGACCGGCATCAGATCGGGAAACGCGTCATCGGGCCGTACGCGGCGGCGGCGACCGGCAAGCCGTTCACGAGCACCTTCAAGGGCTCACTGGGGCTCTCCGTGATCTCGGCGGCCCCTGTGAGGGGTCCTGACGGCTCGGTCGTCGCCGTCGTCGCCGTACCCGTCACCGTCGAGAAGGTGCAGCAAAGGCTGAACACGCAGCTGCCGTTCCTGTTCGGCGGCGCCGCCACGGCCCTCGTCGTCGCCGCCGGCGGGTCGGGCCTGGTGAGCCGACGGTTGCGGCGGCAGACCCATGGCCTGGGGCCGGCCGAGATGACCCGGATGTACGAGCACCACGACGCGGTGCTGCACGCGGTGCGGGAAGGAGTGCTGATCGTCGGCGGTGACGGTCGGCTGCTGCTGGCCAACGACGAGGCACGACGGCTTCTGGACCTGCCGGCGGAGGCGGAGCGGCGACACATCACCGATCTGGGGCTGGATGAGGACCTCGCCGGGCTGCTGGCCTCCGACCGCCCCGCCACCGACGAGGTGTACCTCGCGGCCGACCGGCTGCTCGCGGTCAGCAAGCGGCCCACCGCACCTCACGGACCGGCCGGCAGCGTGGTGACGCTCCGGGACACCACCGAGCTACGGGCCCTCTCCGGCCGGGCGGAGGTGGCGCGCGAACGGTTGAAGTGGCTCTACGACGCCGGGCTGCGGATCGGCACCACGCTCGATGTGAAGCGCACGGCCGAGGAACTGGCCGAGGTGACGGCGCCCCGGTTCGCCGACATCGTCACCGTCGACCTGCTGGACCCGGTCCTGCGCGGCGAGGAGTCCTCCGGTGCGACCGCCGGGACCACCGAATTGCGCCGCAGCGCCGTCGCCGGTCTCGGCCCGGACCATCCCCTCCACCCGGTCCGCGACCTGGTTCGGTTCGTCCCGGCCCACCCCGTCTCCACGGCGATGGCCGAGGGCGAGCCTGTCCTGGTCGGGGACCTGAGCGCCTCCTACGGCTGGCGGGCCGAGCAACCCGGACGTGCCCGGCGGATCCTCGATCACGGCATCCACTCCCTGCTCGTGGTTCCCTTGCAGGCCCGCGGCGTGGTGCTGGGAGTGGTGAACTTCTGGCGCGCACAGGGGTCCGGGCCGTTCGAGGACGAGGACGTGTCCTTCGCCGAGGAGCTGGCCGCCCGGGCAGCGGTGTGCATCGACAACGCCCGCCGCTACACCCGCGAACACGCCATGGCCGTCACCCTGCAGCACAGCCTGCTGCCACGCGCGCTGCCCGAGCAGTCCGCCCTCGACGTGGCCTACCGCTACCTGCCGGCCCAGGCCGGGGTGGGCGGGGACTGGTTCGACGTCATCCCGCTGTCCGGGGCCCGGGTGGCACTGGTCGTAGGCGATGTCGTCGGCCACGGTCTGCACGCCGCGGCGACCATGGGCCGGCTGCGCACCGCCGTGCACAACTTCGCCGGCCTGGACATGCCGGTGGAGGAGCTGGTGGGGCAGCTGGACGAGCTGGTGGCGCAGATCGACGCCGAGGAGGCCGCCGCAGGGGACGGACAGGGGATGATCACCGGGGCGACCTGCCAGTACGCCGTCTACGACCCCACCTCCGGGCGGCTGGCCATCGCCACCGCCGGCCATCCGGGACCGGCGGTGGTCCGGCCCGACGGGACCGTCGACTTCCCCCGGCTGCCCGTCTCGCCGCCACTGGGTCTCGGAGCCGGCCTGCCTGTCGAGACCGCCGAGCTCACCGTGGCCGAGGGTTCCCGACTGGTGCTCTACACCGACGGACTGATCGAGGACCGCACCCGAGACCTGGACGCCGGTCTGGAGGCCCTCCGCGATGCTCTGACAGGGGCGGATCTCCCGCCGGAGGCCACCTGCGCGGCGGTGATGGAGGCCATGCTGTCCGACCGGCCCAGGGATGACATCGCGCTGCTGGTGGCGCGCACGTGCCGACTCGGACCGGAGCAGGTCGCCGAGTGGGACGTGCCGCGTGACCCCGCGGCAGTGGCCCCGGTGCGCGCCGCCTGCGCCCGTCTGCTGACGGAGTGGGGGCTGGAGCAGGTCGGCTTCACCGCCGAACTCGTCCTCAGCGAGCTGATCACCAACGCCATCCGCTACGGCGCCGAGCCCATCGCCGTCCGGCTGCTCCGCACGGACCCGATCAGCAGCCCCGCCGCGGGCACCCTGATCATCGAGGTCTCCGACGGCAGCAGCACCTCGCCGCGGCTGCGCCGGGCGAAGGTCACCGACGAAGGCGGCCGCGGACTCTTCCTGGTCGCCCGCTTCACCGAGCGCTGGGGGACCCGCTACACGCCCACCGGCAAAGTCATCTGGGCCGAACAGTCCCTGCACCACGGCGCCACGCCGGAGGCGGAAGGAATCGACGAGATCCTGCTCGGCCAATGGGACGACACGGCCATGTGAGTGAGCGGGTACGTCCCCCTTTCCTACGGCCTCACGCACGCCTTTCCCACGGCCTCACGCCCGCCGCGTGCCGACGTGGGTGCGGCTGGGGCCCGGGGCGTACGAAAGCCGTTCAGCCGGGGAAAGACGCTGATCGCAGGCTCCCCGGGCACCGTCCCGCCATCGAGGCGGCCGGGTATCCTGATCTCGATGACCACTTCATCGGCGCAGTGGACCCCACCGACCCGGGAGGCGCTGCGGAAGGTCCGCCACTCCGGGCCCAGTGGTGCTTGCGGCAGATGCTCGAGGTGACCAGCTCTTCCCCACGCCCGGGAGCAGTCGTGACTACACCGTGTGCCCGAGCAGCGGCGGTCTTCGGCTGCTTCGCTCTCGTGGCGCTGGGCCTGAGCGCTTGCGAGAACACGCCGCCCGCCGGAGTCGCGAAGCCCTCAGTGGCGACGTCCGCCGAGAACGCGGGCGGCATGCGCGCACTGATCACCGCAGCGAAACGGGAGGGCACGCTCAGAGCGATCGCGCTGCCGCGTGACTGGGCCAACTACGGCGGTCTGATCAACGGCTTCGAGCGGAAGTACGGGATCAAGGTCACGGTCGAGGACCCGCTGGGCCACAGCGAGGACGAGATCGACACCCTCAGGAGGATGGGGAACCGGCCAACAGCACCCGACGTCATCGACGTGGGCGACACGTTCGCGCGGAAAGCGGCGGCGCAGAATCTGCTCGCGCCGTACCAAGTAGCCCCTTACGATTCGATCCCCGTTGGTCAGAAGGACTCGAACGCCCGCTGGTACAACAACTACGGGGGCTACATCTCCATCGGCTGCGACGCCAACCGGGTCAAGCCCTGTCCGGATACCTTCGCCGATCTGCTGAAGCCCGGTTACCAGGGCAAGGTCGCACTCGAAGGCGACCCGCCGCGGTCGGCGACCGCCTTCGACAGCGTCTACGCGGCCGCGCTGGCGAACGGCGGGTCGTTCGACAACATCCAGCCCGGTCTCGACTTCTTCACCGAGCTCAAGAGGACAGGGAACTTCAACCCCCTCAATTCCACCGCGGCAACGGTCGAGAACGGCCTGACCCCCACCAGCATCAACTGGGATTACATCAACCTCGACTACGCGGACCTGCTCCACGACAAGGGCGTGAACTGGCAGGTCGCGATCCCCTTCGACGGCAGCTTCGCCCAGTATTTCGCGCTGGCGATCAACAAGAACGCCCCGCACCCGGCGGCTGCCCGCCTGTGGCAGGAGTACCTCTTCAGCCCGGAGGGCCAGAACCTCCGGCTGCGCGCCTATGCCCGCCCGGTGCTCATGGACGCCATGAGACAGGACGGCACCCTCGACAAGGCCGCCGCTGCACGACTGCCGACGGTTGAGGGAACACCGCAGTTCCCGACGGACGCGCAACTGCAGAAGGCGCGGGAGTCGGTCCGCCAGGGCTGGGCGAAAGCCGTCTCCGGCTAGGCCGTTTCTGAAGGCTCTAGGTGGACTGGGTGGCGGGCGAAGTGGCAGACGTTGGTCGTGCGACGCCGGTCGCTCAACTCACCACCGCAGCCGCCGACCTGCAGCCCGCACCCGTAGCTGCAGTCCGGATGCGCCTTGCGGCGGCGGTCCAGCTCCCAGGCGTCCATGGGCAGGATGACCGGGTGATCGGAGTTCTTGTGGCCGATCCGGCCGTCTGCACGAGACGGTGGTCGAGCATGGAATCCCACAACGGGACGCCGGGGCCACTGATCATCCGCCGGAGAACGAGTGACGCGGAATACCGTCAGTATGCGATTCATGAACTGGGTTCGCAGGAAACCTTCACGGACATCACCGGTCTGACTGTCCACCGGCTCGCACGACGCATAGGCTCGCGTCGCATACGTCGACGGCCGGGGAGGGGACCGCGATGCGGAAGGGCAGTGCCGAGTACGAGCAGGCGTTGGACGCCATGGTCGGGATTCTGCGCGCTCGGGCGGGCTTCTTCCGGCCGGCCCGCTGTGCTCCTTACCACCGTCCCGGTGTCGACGCCGAGTTGGGTCAATGAGTTGAAGGAATCGGCGAGGATCTGCACCGGCCGGTGAGGCCTCCTGCTCCGGCTCGCCAGATCGGGCCGTGGACCACGGCTTGCCCGTCGTGGACCGGGCTGCCCTGCCCCGGCGAGTTCGCCACGGGGGTCGTGGGCGGTGAGCGCCTGCGAATGGCGCACGGGAGACCGGAACAGGACGGCGCCCCCCACCGACTCCCGTCAAGGCATCCCGCTCCGATCACTCGTCATTTCATGACGGCCTGTTCCGGGCCGCTCTTCAGTTCAAGGAAGTACTCGTGAGCGCAATCGGTTCCGGCGGAAGAGTCCAGCCGGCTCGTCCCGGCGACCCCTCCCGCATAGGCCCCTACCGCATCATCGGCCGTCTCGGCGCGGGCGGTATGGGCACGGTCCACGCCGGAGTCACCTCCGACGGAACGCGCGTGGCGGTCAAGGTGATCCATGCCGAGCAGGCCCAGGAGCCGGAGTTCAGGGCTCGTTTCCGACGCGAGGTGGAACTGTCCGCCCGCGTCACCGGACCACACCTGGTCCCACTGCTCGCCGCCGATCCTGACGCGCCGACCCCGTGGCTGGCCACCGCCTACGTGCCAGGGCCGACGCTGAACGAGCACGTGCTCGCTCACGGGCCGCTCGCGGAGGGAAGCTTGTACGCCTTCGCGGCCGCCACGGCACAGGCGCTGGCTACGATTCACGCCGTGGGAGTGGTGCACCGTGATGTGAAACCGCAGAACGTCCTGCTCACGCCCACCGGCCCCCGTGTGCTGGATTTCGGCATCGCGCACGCCGCCGACGGCACCAGCGTGACCCGGACCGGAGTCATGACCGGCACCCCCGGCTGGATCAGTCCCGAGCAGTACCGTCAGGGCAGCGCGGGGCCGGCGGGCGACATGTTCGCGTGGGGCGCGCTCGTGGCCTACGCGGGCACCGGCCGGTTGCCCTTCGGGGCCGGCGCACCCGATGTGGTGGCCTTCCGCGTGATGTCGGGCGAGGCCGACCTGGACGGCATCCCCGCACCGCTGCGCCGGATCGTGGAAAACGCGCTGGCCCAGGCGCCGGGTGACCGCCCCTCAGCCGCCGAGGCCGCCCAGGAGTGCGCGGTGCAGCTGGCCTCTCAGGCCACCCAGGTGGCGGGAGCCGGCGCGGTGCCGGCGACGGCCATGAACATGATCACGGCCCTCTGGGAGGTGCCGCCCGCGCACGATTCCGCATGGCAGTTGCCCTCGGGCGGGAGCCGTTCGAAGAGGCGACTGGCCGGTGCCTTCGTCCTCGCGGCAGGCCTCATCGGCGGTCTGGCCGGAGGAGTGGCGGCGCTGCTGCCCGGCGACACCGGGGGCGGCCGTCATGCACCGTCGTCCGCGGCCTCGGCGTCACCGCTGTCCTCGGCCGGATCCGGGCAGCCTTCGGCGAGCACCGCGAAGGGCAGTGAAGCGGCGAAGCAGCAGGTCGGGAGCGGCGGTTCGGCGAGTGTGGCGAGCTGGAACCAGGCCCGAACGGCACAGGGCGCGGGCGAGCACGACGTGGCGCGCGCGGTCCTGCACGACGAGGGCGTGGAGGCGCAGGACCTCGGCAGCGGCGCCGACTTCACCCCGGAGACCGTGCGGTTCCACGCGTCGCGCCGGGAGGTCTACCTCTCGTACCGGCTGACCTCCGACGAACAGGGGACGATGTACGCGGAGACGGAGATCGCCAAGTCGATGTGCCTGACGCTGCGGGACGTCGTGCTCCGCCTGCACCCGGACCTGCCGTACCGCACGTACGTCATGGTGAAGGAGCAACAGGGCCAGGTTCCCCAAGTGACGTGGCAGGACGACTTCGTCACCAACACCGCCTGCCGGTCGGCCGCCGACGACGGCACCGGGCAGGACACGGACGGCACGCAGGACTGGCAACCGGACGAGAACGGCCTGGGGCAGGCGATGATCCCCAGTACCGACAGCGCGGAGATCCGGGTCGCCGACGGCGCCGCCAGGAAGATCATCGCGGGAACCAACGGGATGCGTCGGACACTCGGCACCGACCGGGTGCTCGGCAACGCGCAGATCAAGGTCGGCTTCGACCCCGCCAACTCGGTGATGTACGTCTGGTCGGAGTACGCGCGGTGGAACGAGAAGCAGGTCGACTCCTGGGCTGCCCTGGCCGCCGGCGAGGCATGCCGGGCGCTCGTGAGCGAACGGGAGAGCGCGGGAAGCGCCTGGCCGTACTACCGCTATGCCGTGGCGGAGATCGGCGGGTCCCATTACATGATGATCCGTTGGGACACGGCCACCACGCGGGCCGACTGCCCGGCCTGAGTGACGGATCCGGGCCGTGGCCGAGGTTGACCCTCGACCTTGTCGAGGGCTCAGAGTCCTGGGTGTGGAGAACGAGATGCGCAGCATCGGGGAGATGGCCCGGGACGGCGGACTGAGCGTGAGCGCGCTCCGGTTCTACGACCGTGCCGGTGTGCTGGTCCCCGCCTGGGTGGACCCGGTCAGCGGCTACCGCTGGTACGAGCCCGAGCAACTGGAGGAGGCGCGCTTGCTGGCCCGGCTGCGCCGGGCCGGCATGCCCCTGGCGGACATCCGGCTCGTCCTGGCCAGCTGGGCCGGCGCGGACACGAATCTGGTGCGCGGTCTCCTTCAGGCGCACCTGCGCCGTCTCGAACTGGGGCTGTCCGACGCCCGCAGCGAGTTCTCCACGCTCCGAGCACTACTCGACCGCAGGGAGAACCAGATGACTTCGCTCAGTGCCGCCATCGTTCGGCTGTCCGTCCCCGCAGCGGAGCTTGCCGCCGCGCTGGACGCGGTCCGCTTCGCCGCCGGTTCCGACGCCGAGCTGCCGGTGCTCGGCGGGATCCTGTTCGACATCGAGGGCGAAGGACTGCGCCTCGTGGCCACCGACCGCTACCGGATGGCCGTCGCGCAGGCACGGACAACCGGGCACGGCGGGTCTCGGACGCAGGTCGTCGTGCCCCTTCCGCTCGCCGACGCGATGCGGGCGCTGCTGACCGGCGAGGAGCTCGTCCAACTGGTGGTGGACGGTGACCGCGTGACGCTGGAGAGCGGGGATCGCCAGGCGGCCGGCCAGAGCCTCGGCCACGAGTTCCCCGACTACCGCCGCCTCGTCCACCTCCCGGCCGGTCGCCGGGCCCACGTCGACACGGCGTCCTTCCGCCAGGCGCTGGAGACCGGTCCGGTCCGCGTGAGCCAGACCCGTAAACAGGACGGCGAGACCTGTGACCTCAGTGTGCTCAGGGTGACCGAGAACGGGACCGTGATCGTGTGCGACGACGGTGACGACGACCAGAACAACGTCGCCGTCAACCGCGAGTTCCTGCTGGACGCACTCACAGCCGGGGCCAGGGACGAGCTGCTCCTGGAGCTGGGCGCGCCCACGGCACCGCTCGCCGTCCGCCGACCCGACGACGAGGGCGCCTTCTCGATCCTGATGCCGGTCCGCTCCGAGAACTGACCTCCGTCCGGGTCGGGTTGGTCCTCGTCCACGGCCGCCTGTCCCGGGCCCCGCGTCGGCGTCACGGCACCTCGTACCGAACGAGTGCCCTCGCGAAGGGCTCACCGCTGCGCCGGGCGTACGTCATCCGCTCGCGGACCTCGCTCAGGGTGCGGGGACGGTACCCGGGTCCGCCGCAGCAGCTCTTGTGGAAACGGACGCCCGCGTGCAGCAGCACGGACAGCGTCCGCCAGGCCGCGGTGTCCCGGCGGCGGGGTGCGGCGAAGGCGGAGCCCACGTGAATCAGCGGCTGCGCGCAGCGGGGGCAGATTCGCTGCCTGTCCCTGTCGTAGGGCTGCTTGTAGGAGGCCCGGCAGGGCAGGCAGACGTAGGAGGTCTTCGCGTGCGGCATGTCAGCAGGGTAGGCGGGGACTGCGCGGAACTCGAAGGGATTTCGGTGCCGGCCCCGGCCGAGGGGGCGAGGGATACCCGTCGCCTCCGGCCCGCGTATCCGGTCTCGGCGTCTTCCCGCGTGGGCTGCTCGTCTTGGGCGATGACGCGGGATCCCGTTCCGCTGACGCCGTACCGGGGCCCTCACCCAAGATCCTCCATGAGCAGATCGAGCGCCGCCTCCTCGTGCAGGGCGATTCCCAGGGTGTTCATGGCGGGGGCCAATTCCGGGTCCCACCCGGCCTCGGCCGGCGTTCCGGTGAGGGCGATCTGCGGTGTGCCGAGCACCTGTGTGCGTGTCGCCAGGTATTCGTAGTCGGCCGCTCGCATACGCCACGGCTCGGCTCGGTACCGCTGCATGATCCGGTTGGCCAGCGTGATGCCGGGCCAGTCGAAGTCACCGTGGTACGCGAACGTGCAGCCGGACGCCGCGAGCGCGTCCAGGAGTGCGAGAACGACCGTCGTCGCGCTCCCCGAGGTACAGACCAGGGGCGCCGTACGGCCGCTGTCGGCCGCGGCCTCGACCACGCGAGGGTTCTCGCAGACGTGGACTCGGGTGCCGGGCGGCATCTTCAGGTGCAGCGTCCGCAGTTCGCGCAAGGTCAGGTGGGCTTCCATGTGGTGGTCGGCGCGCTCGCGCAGGGCCGCCTCCCGCCAGGTGCCACCGGTGGGACGAAGGCCGTAGGCGAGCACCGTGCTGGAGACCTCGTCCGGGGTGACCGAGGCCATGCGCCACAGGGCCCGGCGCGTCGGCGCGTCGGCGGGGAGCTCGACACCGCGCGCCAGCGCGATGCCGCGCAGGACCAGCCGGGACAGCAGCGTGCCGTCGTCCAGGCCATGGGCCGAGCCGGTGGCACGGGTGGCCAGTTCACCGCGGCCCCAGGAGGCCGGGGTGGGGTCCGGGTCCGTGCCGGGGAAGAGCGTCGCCAGGATCTGCACGGCCTGGGTGATGACGATGGTCGCGGTGTGCTGGTCCTGGCGGGCGAGTATGCCGCCGCGCCGTATCTCCTCCAGCCACTGTCCCGTCCAGGGCTGGGCCGACAGCGATGTGGCTTCCACTTCGGTCTGAGCCGTCGACCACACAAGGGCTCGTTCGGCCGCCGCCGCGTCGCGGGCCGCCCGGCGGTCGGTCAGGGGTGGGCCCAGTTGCCCCAGCGTCGAGGCCAGGCCCCGGCCCACCGCGCTGGTACGCAGGCGGGCGTCCAGGTCCGGCAGGCGGATCGTGGCGGTGGGGCCGTTGACCGGTTTGGCCAGGAGGAGGGAGAGGGCTTCGCGCTCCTGCGCGTCCAGGCGCTCGAGTCTGATGGCCCCGGCTGGTTGCAGACCGTTGCGTTCGAGCCGGGTCCGTGCCGCCGTCCAGAGGCGGGTGAGGCCCGGCCGGGTGAGAAACGCGAGGGCGTCGGCGTCCGGGGAGTGTGCGCCGGCCCGTTCGGGCACCGTCATACCGGCATCAGCCTCCGCTGACGCCCGTTCCACGTGTAGTGGAGCGTGGCCACGCCCCGCACATGCGGATCGCGCAGGCACTCGTAGATGTGGAGGGACGGTACGTCGGGCCAGTTGCCGATCAGCCGCTCGCTGGTGAGGACGAAGTCGAGGTCCAGGTCGACCAGAATGCGGCCGAGGCGGGCATGTGTGGGCTCGTCCACTTTGGCGAACGCGTCGTCGAGGAGGATCAGGCGGGGTGCATGCGGGGCGGCGTCGGCGAGGCTGGTGAAGTGTGCCGCCGCCGCGGCGAAGAGGACCAGGTAGGAGAGGACCCGCTGTTCGCCCTGGCTCAGGCCCGTGCGGCCGGAGAGCTTGCGGCGGCTGCCCGGTGCCGCGTCGTTCACCACCCAGGGAGTGAAGGTGAACCAGTCGCGGTAGTCCAGGGCGGCGCGCAGGTGGGCCGCGTAACCGGCGGCCGGGTCGGCGCGGCGGGCGTCCTCGATACGACGCTGGAGGACGTCGCGGAGTCGCTCCGACTGCTCACGGGTGCGCAGACCGGAGGGGCTGCGCAGGAGGTCGACGGCCGCCTTGACGTCCGCTTCCACACCGTCGGCCAGTTTCCAGTCGAGGGTGACGCCCAGGCCGTGTGACGTACGGACCGTGTCGAGGGTGGTGTTGAGGGCGGCCACCAGGGCGCCGGCGGCCAGCACCTGCGAGGACAGGTGGTCGCCCAGCTCTCCTGTCAGGAAGCGCTGGAAGACCTCGCGTTCGCGCTCCGTCAGACGGTCACGTGCCTCGGTGGCCTCGGCCGCGATGCGCTCGCCGACCACGGCGATGTCGTGCGGACCGTGGTCGTCGACGAGCCGGCACAGCTTGATGCCGTCATGCTCCTCCATCGTCGCGTCGTAGCCTCCGGAGAGCTGGTCGCGCAGTTCGGTGTGGCGGTTGAGGAGAGTGGTGTCCGAGATGTCACGGCGTTCGGCATCCAGACCGCGGCGCACGCCGTCGACCAGCAGGCGCAGCGCCGCGATGCGCTCCCGCACGTCGTGGTGGAGGGGGTCCGCAGACTTCAGGGCCCCTTCGTCCTCGTCGGCGTCGAAACCCGCTCCCCTCAGCACGCCCGGCAGCGCAAGGGCCGCACGCAGTCTCCTGCCGCAGGCCAACACCTCGCTCTCCTGAGCGGCGAGTGTCTCGCGCCGCACCCTCTCGTCCTCTTCCGCCCGCACCCGCAGGTCGTGCACGTCAGCCAGGTCCCTGCGGGTGCGCGGAAGTTGGCGTCCCACGGCGTCCAGGCGGCGCTTCGCCTCGGCCTCGCGGGCGAGGATCTCCTGCTCCGTGGCACCAAGGGCCTCCTCCAGAGCCCGAACGGTACGGCGGGCGGCCTCCAGACGCCCGAGCGGCTCGGCGTAGTCCGCCTCGGCCTCCTGGCGGGCCGACTCGGCACGCTCGTAGTCCGTGCGGCCGCCGCGGTGGCCGTCGGCCGCGGACAGGACCACGCGCACCCGCCGCCGCAGCTGCTGCGTACCCTGCCCGAGGCGGTCCAGGGCACGACGGACCGTTTCCAGTGCGGCCGGGTCCGCCGGGAGGTCCTGGGCACTCGCCGTCGCCTCGGTCTCGCGCCGGGCGGCGACCGCGCGGGCACGTGCCTGCTGAGCCTCCCGGGCGGCCGTGGATGCCTGCGAGGCGAGGGACTCGGCGGTGCGCTCGGCCTCGGCCGTACGGGCCCACGCATCCGTCAGCCCACGTGCAGGGGGTGGGCGGCGCAGGGTGTCGCCGATCCGGTCGCGGTGCTCGGTGAGGACCCGCAGACTGTGCCTGCGTTCCGCCAACTCCCCCTCCACGTCGGACAGTTGGCGATCGAGGTCCGCCAGCGCCCGGCGGCGTGTCTCCGCACGCACCTCCGCGCCCACGTACTCGGCGGCCTGCTTGGCGTGGCGGCCGTGGGCGATGCCGAGCCGCCAGGAGCCGTCGGTACCGATCGCGGTGTGCGGCTCCGCCTCTGCCGTTACCAGGGTGTGGGTATCGCTGGTGAAGGTCCCTCCTTCGGTCAGAGCCACCGCCCCGAGCACGCGCTCGACCTGCTCCGCCGTCACTCCACTGTCCGGGGCGGCGACAGGCCGCAGTACCCGGGCGAGCGACGCCCCGGCCACGGGCGCTCGTGGAACCAGGAGGGTGTCCCGCGTGGCAGGGTCCAGGACGGTGCCGTCGGCGTGCACCCAGGCATCGAGCAGACCGCTCGCCTCCAGCGCGGCTTCCAGCCCTGCCTGCGCGTCCGGCTCCAGGTCGTGGGCGAAGCGCACCAGGCGGTAGAGGGGCGCTCCGGTGCCCGGTGTCCGGGAAGCCGTGCGGTGGGACGGGGGCGGGGGCTCGGGGTCGGTGCGGCGTTCCCATTCGTCGCGCCGGTGCCTGAGGCGGCCCTGAGCGGCCTCCAGTTCACGGACGGCAAGGGAGAGATCGTCGCGCTCCGCGCCCAGTTCCGCCAGCCACGGGTCGACGGCCGACCGGGCCGCTTCGACCACCTCGTCGGGGGCCTGCGCGGGCAGCGGGCCGTCTGCCGGATCCTGCGTGACCAGGGCGAGTACGGCGTCCATCGGCACTCCGGTGGACTTCCGCAGCTGCTCGCTCCAGGCTCTGGCCGCAAGGGCGTACGCCGCTGCCTCCCGCACGGTTTCCTGTCGACGCTGCTCGGCTCGGGCGCGCGCGTGGTCCGCCTGTTCCTCCAGGCGCTCATGCGCGGCGTCGGCGTCGGCCGCCTCCCGCTGGGCCTCGTTCGACCGCTCGATGAGGGCGCCCAGTTCGGTGACGAACCGGGAGCGGTTCCTGACCACCGGCTGGGTGGCGTCAAGTCTGGCGTCCCAGGCGTGCAGCGCGGTCGTGCAGGTCTCTGTGTCGACCGCCAGCACCTCACTGTGCCGTACCAGGTGGAAGTCGCCTTCCGGCGCGGTCAGTTCGGCCGTGGTGGCGGGCGCCACCGGCGCGACGGGTGTCGCCACGGGCTCCCCCAGGTGCACGGGGTCGATCCCGGACCGCTCGGCGTGCCGCACCAACTCGCCGTATGCAGTGCTCAGTTCGACGATCTCTTCACCGAGCCGCCCGGCCTCGGCGGTCAGCCGCCGGCCTGCCTCCTCCTGGTTGCTGTGCGCCTGGCGGACGGCCTTGAAGGCGGTGGCGGCCGCGCTGTGCAGGGCGGTGACAGTGGCGCGTTTCTCCCCGAGTTGCCTCAGGCTGCGGTATCCGGCGCTGTCGTGCAGCGCGGCCAGGTCCGTCTCGGCGGCACTCGACTCGCCTTCGAGGGCTTCGCGGCGGGCATCGAGCTCCTGCTCGCGCTCGCGGAGCCCCTCCGCCTTTCGCGCCGCGTCACCTGCGGATTTGCGGTACTCCGTCAGCTGCTCGAGCTCATCGCTCGCCTGGTCCGTGCGGCGGCGCAGCGCCCCGTGCAGATAGCCTCGGTAGCCGGTGAGGAAGGTGCGCAGCGCCCGGTCGGTGCGTTCGAGGCGGCCAAGGTAGGCCCTCACGGCGTCCAGGTCGTCGAGGCTGCGGGCCACCTTCTCCACGACCTCGTCGTCGAGCGCGGGCAGGGTCTCGGCGAGGACCGGGACCAGTCCGCCGGAGTCGATGCGGTCACCGATGGTGGGACGGCGCAGCCGGTGCATCAGGTGCATCAGGTTGCGGTAGCGCGCGGGGTCGGTGAGGCCGAACAGTTCGCGGGCGACCCTGGCCCGGTGCTCGACGGCGCGGTCGGTGACGTTCTCCGGACCGATGAGCGACTTCAGCTGGTCGACGGGGAGTGGCTGCCCGGCGGGGGCGAGGTCGAGGCCCTCGCCGACCCGCAGGCGTGTGGTGAAGAAGAACGGCTTCGCCGTCTTGGTCGACTGGGACGCTCGGATGGCCGCGCCGATGGTCAGATGGTGGCCGTTCCCCTCTTCGTCCGTCCGCGCGAACTCCAGCCACAGGTGGCCCAGCCGGTTGGTCTGCTCGAAGCCGTCGAGCATCAGCCAGGCCAGGGTGGTGCGCCCGGTTCCTGTGGCGTCCAGCGCGCGGGCGTCGCCGTCGAGGAGGTAGGGCAGCAGCATCTCCAGGGCCTTGGACTTGCCGGCGCCGTTCTTGCCGCGCAGCAGCAGGCGCCCCTCGCCGAAGGCGAACTCCTGCTCGTCGTACTGCCAGACGTTGCGGATGCCCGCGCGGTGCAGTCGGTAGCGGTGCGGGACCGGCAGGCGGTTCATCGGGGCGACTCCTCGGAGACGTCGTCCGCTGGGGACGGGTCGGTACGGGGCCTGACCGCCACCGTGGTGGCGTACCGGGCGGCTGCGGCGAGCAGGATCCAGCCACCGTCCGTACGGCCCTGGCCGCGCGCCTGAGCGACGTCGGTGACGGAGCGGCCGTCGGCCACCGTCTGCTCGTATCCCTCGGGCAGGCCTTGGCCCTCCGCGCGCACGGGTCCGGCGGGAGCCATCAGACGCATCCGGACGAGGAGGTCGAGCACGGCCGCGAGGAATCCGCCCCGGTCCTCCAGGTGGCCGCGCTGCCAGTTGCTGCGCCTGCCGTACTCCTCGATCAGTTCGTCGAGCAGGTCGGGCAGCAGCCCTCCGGGGACGGGTACGCCGATGACCAGCCGTCCGCCGACGGCCGGATGGCCCGGGTCCTCGGGACGCAACCGGTCGACCAGCCGCTCCACGAGGAGCAGCGCGGCTTGAGCCACCGTTCCGGTGCCCGGCAGGTGAAGGTCGGTGAGTTCGTCATCGGTGTCGACCAGGGCGATGCCCTCGGCGCGGATCTCGGCCTCCAGTCCGAGCAGTTCGGAGAACGCCAGCGCCTCGCGGCGCTGCCGCATACGCAGCCATTCGCGCTCGGCGTCCGTGAGGTCGTCGAGGTGGACGACAGGGGTTTCGACGAGACGCCTGCGGACGTACGTACGTGGCCCTCCGAAGCCGGGATCGGCGGCCCGGCGCACGAGGTCGGCGCCGTCGCGGCTCTGGGCGAGCGGGCCGGCGACGACGACTCGCGCGATCTCGCGGTCCACGGTCAGCAGCGCCTCCCCGGCCCGTTCCTCGGCGACGGCCGCCACACGGCCCTCGGTCTCCACCAAAACGCCCCAGTCGACGAGTTGCCGCAGCGCGGCCGCGAGGGTGCGCCGCTCGGCCTGCCGCCCGGTGTCGGCGATCTCGATGCCGGCGTCGACGGCCGCGGCCCGCAGGTCGGCGACAAGCTGGGAGAGCAGGAGCTGTTCCGGGGCGGTGACGAGGACCGACAGCGCGAGGGCCAGGTAGGCGTACGTCCGCGGGCTGAACGGCGTTCCGGTCGACGGCCGTTCCAGACGGTGGCCCGAGCCCGGGCCGAGGCCCGCCTTGAACAGCCGTGCGTACGAGGCCTCCACCAGCAGGCGGTAACCGAACACCTGCTGGAAGCGCTGGGCCAGCCAGTCGGCGTGCCGCCGGATCAGCGGGAAGGCGTCGCTGTGCGGTCCGGTGCTGGTGACCAGGGGGTGGGCCAGCAGGAGTCGGGCGGCGGTGCGGCGCTCGGCCGCGAGTGCGACGTCGTGCGCGGAGGGCAGGGACATCAGGCACTCACCTCCCCGGCCTCGGGCATCGGCTCCCCCGTCACGGGCATGGACGCACTCTCGACGGCCACGGTGAGATCGTCCGCCGTCAGGTCGCCGTCCACGGACCGCAGGACCGTGGGCCGGCCGGGTGTGCGCCACGCGGTCAGGCGGATGCCGAGGTCCGCGTCGTCCGCCTGCGCGCCGTCGAGCAGGAAGTCGCGGGCGTCCTTGTGCAGCTGGGCGTTGCCGAGGGCGGTCGTGAGGAGTTCCAGCAGCAGTCGCATGGCCGGGGCGCTGAGGCGCACCTGGTCGAACCTGCCCGAGGCGCTGCGCAGTTCGTCGGCCGCCGCCTGCCGGGCCTCGGCCTGCTGCCGCGCCTGTTCCACGAGGCGGCGCTTGTGTTCGGAATGGTCCTCCGCCGCCGCGGCACGGCCGCGCTGAGCCCTGCTGCCGCGCTCGCGCAGCGCCACCGGCACGTCCACCACGGGTCCGGTCCACCAGCTCACGTACGCCGGCACGGACCGGTCGGGGTCCGGTGCCACCCCCAGGTGCCGCGCTCCGTAGAGCCCGAAGGCGGCGACCGCCAGGTCGTGGGCCTCTTCCGGCTCCGCGGCGTCGAACCAGGCCGCGAGCCGCAGCAGGTCCTTGCGCCGGGACATCTCACCGGAGGCCGAACGCAGCATCCGCTTGGCATTGGCGAGCAGCGACTGCAGGGCGCGCAGGGTGGCGTCCCGGAGCTGATCCACCTGGCTGGAGTGCCCTCCGGTGACGGTGAACCACTCGCGCAGCCCCTCCCAGTCCGCCAGGTCCCGTCCGCGGCTGCGCTGCACCCGCGTCTCGGGCCACCCGTCGGCGACCGCTCCGATGCCCGCCGCGTGCGCGTCGATACGGGCAAGCAGAGCGGGTAGGTGCGGCCGTACGGCGTCCAGGTGAGCCGCGATGCGCGGGGCCCGGAAGGAAACGTCCTCGGTGATGGCCTCCACGTAGTCGAGCAGCAGTTCCTTGAACCCCTGGTACTCGGCCGAGTCGAGGTCGTAGCGTGCCAGCACCTGGCCCAGATAGGCGTAGAAGTCCCGGACGGACTCGGCGAATCCGGCGAACTGCACGAACAGCGTGCTGATCCGCTCCAACGCCTGCTGCGGATCGGCACCGCCCGGCGCCGCGGCCATGGTGGCGATCTCGCCCAGGCCGCGGTCGACGAGGGCCAGCAGCTCGCTGCTGACCTCGCGTGCCGCGTCCGCCCCGGCCAGTACCTCGTCCGCGTCCCGCTGCACGCGTTCCCCCAGCTTCGACAGCTGGTAGCGGGACCGCGAGCGCTGGTACTCGGCGATGCTCGTCGCTTTGACGGTGTGCGTGCTGCGCAGCAGATTGCCCCAGCGCACGAGCTCTTCGAGCCTGCGGGTGAGCGTGTCCGGGTCCAGCGCAGCCCCCGGACCGTCCTGCTCGGCCAGTCTGGCGAGGAGCTCGGGTACGGACAGGTCGGCGAGCAGCGTGGCGCAGAACACCCGCATCACCGCGACGTACTCCAGGCGCTCGGGCGCGCTGAGGTACGCATACGCGCTCAGCCGCTGCCAGGCCTCGGCACCGGCTTCCTCCCCGTGTGGGGTTTTCCCTTCGTTCCCCTCCATGCCGTCGAGCCTACGGACCGACACTGACACTCCGGAGGAATGTTGCGGAAAACCAGCCGCTCACACGGCCCATCCCAACGCACCGCCGCCTTGGCCGAAGCGCACAAGCTCCCGGTCGTGGGAGACCGCTCCAGTACCACTGGATGGTTGGGCCGACGTGCGGCCAGGCTCGATGCCCTTGGCGATGCCCGACAAGTGCCCCGGCCGGCCCGTAGGGCGTGGCCGGGGTGCTCGGGGTGGGGGTGGCGGCTCAGCCGTCCCATGTCCAGTCGGCGACCTCGGGCAGATCCGTTCCATGCTCACGGATCCAGACGTGGTGGCGCTGCCGGGCGTCCTCCATCCGCTGGCGTACGGCCGCCGCGCGGACCGCGAGGCCCGGAACGCGGTCGATGACGTCCATGACGAGGCGGTAGCGGTCCAGGTCGTTGCGAACGACCATGTCGAACGGCGTGGTCGTGGTGCCGATCTCCTTGTATCCGCGCACGTGCAGGTGGCGGTGACCGGTACGGCGGTAGGCCAGACGGTGGATCAGCCAGGGGTAGCCGTGATAGGCGAAGAGGACCGGCTTGTCCACGGTGAACAGCCCGTCGTACTCGAAGTCGCTCATGCCGTGCGGGTGTTGATCGCTCGGCATGAGCCGGGCGATGTCGACGACATTGACCACACGCACGGCCAGTTCGGGCAGGTACTGACGCAGCAACTGGGCTGCGGCGAGAACCTCCTGCGTGGGCACGTCGCCCGCGCAGGCGAGCACCGCATCCGGTTCGCGCGTGCCGTCCTCGGTGCCGGCCCACTCCCAGATGCCGGCGCCGCGGGCACAGTGGACCTTGGCCTCCTGCATCGTCAGCCAGTCGAAGCACGGCTGTTTGCCGGCGACGACGACGTTGACGTAGTCGCGGCTGCGCAGCACATGGTCGGCCACCGACAGCAGGGTGTTGGCGTCCGGCGGGAAGTACACCCGCACGGCCTCCGGGCTCTTGTTCATGATGTGGTCGACGAAGCCGGGGTCCTGGTGGGAGAAGCCGTTGTGGTCCTGCCGCCACACGTGGGAGGTCAGCAGGTAGTTGAGGGAGGCGATGGGAGCGCGCCAGGGCAGACGGCGGGTGGTGCGCAGCCATTTGATGTGCTGGTTGACCATCGAGTCGACGATGTGCACGAACGCCTCGTAGCAGGAGAACAGCCCGTGCCGGCCGGTGAGGAGGTAGCCCTCCAGCCACCCTTGGCAGGTGTGCTCCGAGAGGATCTCCATCACGCGGCCGTGCGGGTCGAGGTGTTCGTCGACCGGGAGGGTGGCCGCCTGCCACGCCTTGCCGCTGGCGGCGTAGACCGCCTGCAGCCGGTTCGAGGCGGTCTCGTCGGGGCCCACGAGCCGGAAGTCCCGGCGGTCGGCCGTGGCCGCCATGACGTCCTCGAGCATGTCGCCGAGGACGCGGGTGGGTTCATGCAGGGTGGCGCCGTGTTTGTCCACCTCGACGGCGTACCGCTCCAGCGGCGGCAGAGGCAGGTCGCGCACCAGGAGGCCGCCGTTGGCGTGCGGGGTGGCACCGAGCCGACGGGCCCCTTCGGGAATCCGGGCCAGCACCTGCGCGCGCGGGGCACCGTGTTCGTCGAACAGCTCCTCGGGGCGGTACGAGCGCAGCCACTGCTCCAGCTGCCGCAGGTGCTCGGGGTTGTCCCGGACGGCGGCCAGCGGGACCTGGTGGGCGCGCCAGGTGCCCTCCACGGGCAGTCCGTCGACTTCTGCCGGTCCGGTCCAGCCCTTCGGGGTGCGCAGCACGATGACCGGCCAGCGGGGCCGGTCGGTGACACCGTCCTCGCGGGCGGCGCGCTGGATCGCCGTGATGCGGTCGAGAGCGGTGTCCATCGCCCCGGCCATCATGTGGTGGACGGCCGTGGGATCGTCACCGGTGACGTGGATCGGGTCGTGGCCGTAGCCACGCAGCAGCTCGTCCAGTTCGGCCTCGGGGATCCGGGCCAGCACGGTCGGGTTGGCGATCTTGTAGCCGTTCAGGTGCAGGATCGGCAGCACGGCACCGTCATGGACGGGGTCGAGAAACTTGTTCGAGTGCCAGGAGGCGGCCAGCGGCCCGGTCTCCGCCTCCCCGTCGCCGATCACACAAGCGACCAGCAGGTCCGGGTTGTCGAGGGCGGCGCCGTACGCGTGGGACAGGGAGTAGCCCAGTTCACCGCCCTCGTGGATCGAGCCCGGAGTCTCGGGCGCGACATGACTGGGTACTCCGCCCGGGAAGGAGAACTGCCGGAACAGCCGTGCCATGCCCTCCGCGTCCCGGGTGACGTCCGGATAGGTCTCGGTGTACGAGCCCTCCAGCCACGAGTTCGCCAGCACGGCCGGACCGCCGTGGCCGGGCCCCCAGATGCACAGGGCTTTCAGGGCGCGGGCCTTGATGACGCGGTTGAGGTGCGTGTGCACCAGGTTCAGGCCGGGCGAGGTGCCCCAGTGGCCCAGTAGCCGCGGCTTGACGTGCTCGGGGCGCAGCGGTTCGGTCAGCAGAGGGTTGGCCATGAGGTAGATCTGGCCGACGGACAGATAGTTCGCGGCGCGCCAGTGGGCGTCCAGCGACCTCAGCTCTTCCTCTTCCAGCCGGGCGGGCGCCTGCTGCGTGTCGACGGACATTGGGGGTTCCCTTCCGTGTCGAGGCAGCGGCGTGTCATGCGGGCCGGCCTCCGTACCATCCACCTTCCACCGACGCGCGGGTACCCGACAGGGCCGTTCGGGCCACCCGACCGGGCGAGCCGACCCCATCGACGCCACACGAGGTACCTGCGCGGTCCGGTCCCGCCGCCGCCCTGACGGCGCGTGACCGTCCGGGCATGATCTCCACTACGCGGGAGCAGGGAACCCGATGCTCTCCACCTCCGGGAGCAGGGAACCCGCCTCCCCGTTCCGCCGCTCGGTCACCACCGCGGCCCGCCCGGTGACGACGACGCTCCAGCCGGACCGTGCTGCCATGTCGACCGCGTCCGCCTCGAAGGCGACGACCGCACCATCGACCGCGCGGGCCAACTCGGATGCCGCCGACGTGCGCGGCAGCACCGCTTCCTCGGTGTCCAGGCGGCAGTTGACCGGCACCACGGCGGGCAGGGCCGGGCGTTGTGCAGACCCCGCGGCCCACGGGTGCTGTGGCCGGCAGGCGCAGGCACTCGGCATGGCCGAGTTCACGGAAACCGTCGTTCTGGTACCTGGGGCAGCCCTCACTCGACCAGTGCAGGCGGTCTTCTGTCCATGTGAGCCCGGCCCCGGCGGCGGGTGAGTGCCACCGGCCCTACCCGGCCCGGAGAGCGGCCCAGGGAAGGGTGCCGGCTCCCCCGGACCGAGCCGACGACGACCGCTACCACCAGTTGAAGGGATGCCCAGCTGCTCTGGATCCTGAAGGCTGACAAAGCGGTTGCGTTGTGCACCGCGATGCCGGGGGCCGTGAACACGTCACTTGTGCTTTCCGGTTACATCGGTTGACCCTCATCCACGTGAGCGGTGGCCGAAAGGATCCTCCGACAAACATTCGTGAATACTCAGAAACCGGCATTCGCCAGTCACACTGTGCACGGAAATGTGAGTGGCCCCATACGCGAAGTACTTGTCATCCCTGGTGGCGACATACTTCGCAGACTGCCAGGCGAAATAGAAGAATTCACCTTTCTTGGCCCTGTATTCATCCTCCCCGAACAGGGCAACCTCATTCTCCCAGCCGACACTTTTCTCCCGAAGGAAATCCGCCGCCAGCCGCTCAGCTTGCTCCATTGTATACATCAGTTCGTCCTCATCAGTTTGAATGACTTGTAGGCCATAGGGTCCACGAATCCCGTCTGGACATCAGCGAAAAGTACGCGGCCTTGGTGATTCACGATATGGAATACGTGGCCCGCATCGTTCGTCCAAGGTCTCGCCGCAACTATACCGCGAGAACCATCACTAGAATTCCGAATATGGTCGACCATGTCCCAGAAATCCGTGTCCTTGAAGGCCCCTCCATACACGCTTTCCAGTCGATCGAGGGATTGAACCTCGATATTTCCGGGCACGGGCGTCACTCCCTCGCCGCGAAGATATCGTTCAAACGCGTCGACGGTGTAGGTACAGTTCGTCATCCCTCCCTCGGGATTGAACTGCTTTGCCAGGTCGGCAAGGTTGGGCGTCTCATACGGCTTGGGCGGAATCGGTGACTTCTGTGGGGCGAGGCCGAGAGGGTCGCAGGAAACCGAAGGGCGGTCCACATAGCCGACCGGGTTGGCCGCCGGAGCGAGACCGAGGGGGTCCTGGCTGACATACTGACCCACTTCGGGGTCGTAATACCTGAGATAATTGTAATTCAGGCCCGTCTCGGTGTCGAAATACTGTCCCGGAAAACGGAGCGGCGTGTAAGCTTGGCTTTCCACCGACCAGGACAGTTTTCCCCAGTTTGTAGCTCGGGACCGCCAGGCAATTTCTCCGGACTCGTCGATCAGCTCACAGGGAGTGCCGGAGAGGTCGGACACGATGGCGAAGAACCGAGCGTCCACCTCTTCCTGCGAGGCCAGGGCCATGGTCCTGCGCTCGCTCTGAGCAACCGCTTCGGCGCCATGAAGATGCCACGTCAGGGTCGCCGAGTCACTCGAGTCGCCCCAGCTGGTCGTCTGCTCGCACAGCGAGACACCGTCCCAGGTGAAGTCCACCTGCTCCAGTACGTCGACGCCGCTCTCCGCAATGCGCTGCTTGCTGATGCGTCTGCCCAGGCCGTCGTATCGATACCGCCACACCGTGCCGTCGGGGGTGACAACCTGGGTGAGTCGGTCCTCCGCATCCCAGCTGTACCGCCACGTGTCCGGTTTGCGGGAAAGCCGGGTCTTCTGGCGCAGTACCACACGTCCGGCCGCGTCGTGCTCATAGCGGATCCGGCCGGCACGCACGAGGTCGGCGCCCCGGTAAGCGCGCTCGCCGCAGCCATCGTCTCCGAATTGACGCCCGGGCCAGTCAGCCGCCACCTGGTTACCGAGCGCGTCGTAGGAGTAGGACTCCGCCCACCCCTCTCCCCTTACCCGGGTCGTCCTTCCTGCCAGGTCCAGTTCGTACTGCCGAACGCCATTCAGTTGGTCATGGACCTTGGTCAGGCTGCCATCCGCGCGGTACTCGTAGGTCCTCGACTGGATACGCCCGCGAGAGTGGTCCACCGCTTGAGAGATCAGTCGGTTCATTTCATCGAACGACCGAGAAATGCTCAAGGACTCACCGAACCGACGGCCGATTTCGCGACCACCCCCGTCATACTCCAGCGTGATGGCATGACCGTCCGCCGTGAGCTGGTAGGGCTGTCCCACGGAATCGAAATCCCAGACACTCTCGGCGCCCGCCGGCGTCGTGCGTCCCGTGAGTCTGCCGAACTCATCATATCGGTAGGCTACTTCCCGACCGTTGATCCGCTCGGAGATCAGGCGCCCGTGCCGGTCGCGAAGGAGGGTCAGGTTGGCATGGGCATTTGCTGCCTGGGCGATCCGGTCGGTGAAGTCGTAGGTGTACGTCATCACCTCCCCGTCGACACTCTTGCGAACGACTTGGCCGAGTTCGTTGTGCTCGAAGGAGACGACCTGCCCGAGTGCATTCGTGCGGGAGATCAAGTCACCGGCTGCGTTGTAAGAGTACCGATTGATCCGGCCGCCGAAGTCGGTTTCAGTGACCGGACGCCCCACCAGGTCATACTCGTACGTCCAGGTCAGCCCATGGGGGTTGGTCACCGTGGTCAGGCGGAGTTCGTTGTCGTACTGAAACTCGTAACGTGAGCCGTCGGGCTCGATGCGTGCCGTCAGCAGATCGAACTGGGAATACTCGAAACGGGTGACTCCGCCGATCGTGTTCGTGTGAGTAAGGCAGTTCCCCTCACCGTCGTACGTCCACGTTTCTTCCGTTCCATCCGGATTCAGTCGGCGCGTGATTTTACCCTCGACGGACCATTCCATTTCACCGGTCGTGCCCAAGGGGTCCGTGATGGATATGACGCGGCCGAGGGCGTCTCGCTCGTAGCGCACGACGCCGCCCGTGTGGTCACGTACCTCGACGGGCAAGCCTGCCGAATCGCAGCGTACTTCCGTCACCCGGCCGTGCTGATCGCACAGCGTGGACAGATGTCCGGACTCATCGTATGTGAAAGAGGTCTTGCCGCCTGCTGAATCGGCAACCAGCGTCCGGTTCCCGCGGTCGTCGAACTCCTGTCGGACCACGCTGCCGTCAGGGCGTACCACCCGAGTGAGCAGGCCCCGCTCGTCGTAGGAGAGTACCGTTCGCCGACCGTCCGGACGGGTGATTTCCGTCGGGTTTCCCAGGTCGTCGTACCGGTAGAACGTCGTACGGCCGAGGGCATCGGTCTCGGACAGCAGACGATTGAATCGGTCGCGGGTGAAGCGCCTGGTGTTCCCCGCAGGGTCGACGATGGCGGCAACCTGCTGCAGGTCGTTGACGAAGTACTGACGTACCGCGCCCTCTCCGTTGACCGCCGTCGTGGTGCGCAGCCCGGTTTCCGGGTCTCTTTCCCCGTAGGACAACCGGAGGCTCATGTGTCCTTCGGTGCCGCCCTGTGCGATGCAACGGTCCCTGTCGTCGTACTCGTAGTCGTACGAATACCCGTTGGTGTCCGTCCACGACGTGACCCGGCCCGCCTCGTCGTACGTGAACCTGAGCGGCAGCCCGGACGAATTGACGACCTCGGTGAGGTCTCCCTGTGTATAGCCGTACCGGACCAACGGCAGGTCGGATCCGTCCACGCCCCCGTCGACCAGGTTCAGGCCGGTGATCAGCCCGTCGGCACTGTCGATCGACAGATGGTGCCCGGTGCTGAGGACAACCGCCGAGGGAACTCCCGCGCCGTCGTACTCGAAGGTGATCCAGTTGCCGTTGCGGTCATCGATCTGTACCAGCTCGGCCAGTTCTTCGTTCCGGTCGGTGAAATGCCATACCCGCCGAGTCTGCGGATCCGTGACGGTGTACCCGTCCGCCTCGCGGCTCAGGGGCCAACGCGGGCCGTGTGTCGGCATGACGGGCAGGCCGGGTGCCGGGTGCGGGTAGAAGAGCCGCATCCCGTCCTCGTGGAGGAAACTGATGCCGGCGGACGTGATGTCCAGTCGCTGATCGACTGTGCTCGCCCACGAAGGGCCGAACCAACGCCCGTACGTGTAGCCCGACTCCACCCGGCGTTTGAAGGCGAACGGCAGCGCACCAGGGAACGTCACGTCCGTCTGGGCCAGGTACATCTTGCCGGTGGCCAGGTTGATCGGGTCCGTGCCTGCGGATTCCACTTCGCCCGGAGCCTGGCTCTCGGCCGCACCTGGTGTCTCGGCGACACCGCCCTCTGCCGCAGCCGCCTCCGCGCCGTCGGCCGCGAGCATTCCGCCCTCGCCCGCTTCAGCGGCGGCTCCCGCGCCGTCCGACGCCACGGCCAAGGCAGCTTGCGGCAGCAGTTCACCGCCGAACTGGAACGGGTCCGACTTGAACGACTTCCAGGCCGTTTGGAGGGCACGATCGGGATGCGTGGCCATGGAGACCACACCTCCGAGCAGTTGCACCTTGTTCTGCAGGAAGGCGGCCGGATGCGTGAGGTTGTACGGGTCCATGGGGTCGAGACTGCGGGCGAAGTTCACGATGCCCGCGGTCCCCTTGACGGCACCGGCGAGGAAATGCGCCGAGTCGACGTACTGGGCTTCCGCGAGATCCAGGCCGTCCAGCTTCAACTGCTGGACGGCCGAAGGCTCTTTCGGAGCATGCTGGAGCGCGGCCTTGAGCTTGGTCTCCGTCTCGCCGGCGATCTTGTTGCGCTGTCGCCGGGCAGCGTCGAGAATGTCTTGCGCCTCCTGCATCGCGTGCTCGCCGGGGTCCTTCTCGGAAGGCCGCGGCCCGGGGTCGTCGCTGCCCAAGTCCACCTTGAGTTTGTACGACTCGACCTGCTTGCTGTGGGCGTCGGAGGCGGACTTGCCCTGCTTGTACAGGCGGATCGCTTCCCTCGCCTGCCCCTGGGCCCATTCGACGGTGTCGGCCAAGCCGTTCAGTGCCGCGGCAGCATCGAGGCAGGCCGCCCCGGCCTGCAGCCACTTGGTGGGATGCAGAGCGAACTTCTCGCGGAAGGTGTCCGCTGCCTCGCCCTTCCATCCCCCCGAGTCCACGGCCTTCATGCCCGCCCCGACCTCCTCGAAGGCCGTGGCGAACACGAGCAGGTGTTTGGCCTTGTCACGGATCGTCGACGGCTTGCCGTGGATCAGATCGGTCGGTTCGACATCCGGTCCGAGTTCCCGCTCGGCAACGTGCGCACCGAGATAAGAAGCGACCCGGTCGCCCCCGTGCCGCACCTTCTGGGCCGCGCCGTGCGCGCCGATCTCGTCGAGTGCGTCGCCGGTGAGGTCGGCTCCCTCATCGACCAGATGCCCCGTGTCACGCTTGGCGTGGTCGAAGAGCTTCTTGCCCCCGCTCAGCATCTCGCCGCCGAGCTTGCCCCACCCCGACATCAGCCCTGCCCCTCCTGCTTCAGGCCGAGCGATGTGTTCACCGCAGCGTTGTAGTCGTCCTGGTCCATGCCGGCGAGTGTCGGTGCGAGCTCCACGCCGGGAACCGTCTCCGCGGTCGCCACGTCACGTCCCATTCCCTTGAGGACCTGTTCCGAGGCAGTGGCACTGTCGCGAAAGGACTTCTCGCTGTAGTCCGGATGCAGCCAGGCCGGCTCGGCCAGTTGACTCCAACTTTGGCTCTCGACCTGTTGCTCGGAGGCGTACGGATTGCCTTCGAGGGAATTGAGGCCGACCTTGAACGAGTTCTTCACGAGATGGTCCGTCTGATACAGCGTTCCCGCCGAGAGGCCGACCGCCGCCGCGAACGCGTTTCCCTCGTCGGCCAGGGCTCTCACACCCCATTGCCAGCGCTCGCAGAACGAGTGGAAGACGGCGCCGACAGACTCGCCGCCGATCGTCATACCGTCCATCTCCAGGTCGTCGAAGCCGCGCCCGGCGCCCGACCAGCCCACCTTGTCGGTAAAGCCCAGCTTCCCCAACTCGCCGAGCGCCTTGTTGATCCCGTCGGCGATCAGCGCCAGCCCGACGACCCGCAGGTCCGCCTCTCCACCGGGCCCCGCGCCGGAGTGACCCTGTTCCGCACCGGCACCGCCGCCTCCACCCGACATCGCCTCCATTACGCCCCCTCCTCCATGCGACCGATTTGCGCGGCAATGGATTCCGGGCCGTCCACCGCGACGTTCTCCGGTACCACCCCCGCCACCGGCGGCAGCACCAGTCCCTGTTCACCGTCCGCGGCGTTCACCAACACCCCGCACGGCACCCCTGACTCGGCCACCGTCGGTACGGCCGCGTCCAGCAGAGCGGCACCCCACACGCTTCGGTACCGCCATTCCCGTCCCCCATCCCCTCGGGCCACCGCGTATCGTGCCAACGCTGCCTCCCCGGTGAACGCGAGGATCCAACGCACTCCGCCCATATCCACCGTCAAGGGGGCTTCCTCGCCGCTCGGGCCTGGCAACGTGCCCAGCGGCACAAGCACCTGGGACCGCCGGAACTCGCCCAACCGGGAAAGAAATCGATGTCGACGAGCCTGCACCTGGGCGGCAGCCTGGTCGGGGGCCGGCTCGACGTGAGGCTGGGCGGGCGCTGCCCGGTCCGCCGGGACCTCTACCGAAGCAACGGCTGCAGACGGTCCAGGACCGTTGGCGGGCGCTCGGACAGAGTCGGTCTCCACCACTACGGCCTCACGGTCCGGCGGACGCTGCGCGGTGCCCGTCGCCGTGCTCCCGGTGCGAATCACTGTTTGATCGGCAATGTCCGTCAATCGTGAGCGTGGCGATGTCGGCACAACTCCGCTTTCTGTCGCCTCGTTGGGGTTCCCCTGCCGCTCGGCACGCCGCACTGCCTCGGTGCAGCCGTCAGCACCCGGCTCTTCTCCCGGCTCGTCCACCATCAAGTCCCCGCCCCAGGGCGGCCTTTCAACCCCGCTCAGTGATCAAACTTCAGTATGTTCACAAGGTGCAATCAGCAGTTGCAACCACCTACCTGCCAAGCGCGGTCAAAGGAATCCCCAAGGTCGGCGGACAGTGCCGGGTGGGCCCTTCGGTCGCGCAGCCGGTTGGGTGGAGCGGCGGGGAGGGTGACGACCTCGGATGTGCCATCGCTTCAGCGGGCAGCGCCCAGTGGCGACGCCGGCTCGGCGGCGTCGCCCTGGTTCCTGTCATGTTCGCCGCCTCACACCGGCGACAGGCGGTGGGAGTCTGGTTACAGCGCGCGTTCCAGACGGTCTGTCATCAGCTTGACGAAGCGGGCCGGTTCCTTCGGCTGACCGCCTTCGGCGAGTACCGCCAGGCCGTGCAGGAGATCTGCGGTTTCGGCGAGTTCGGTGCGGTCCTCGCGCTCCTTGTACGCCTGGTTGAGGGCCTTCACCAGCTGGTGGTCCGGGTTGAGCTCCAGGATCCGCTTGGCGGGGGACACCTCCTGGCCCATGGCGCGGTACATCTGCTCCAGAGCCGGGGTCAGGTCGTGTGCGTCGGAGACGACGCAGGCCGGGGAGACGGTCAGGCGGGAGGACAGACGCACCTCCTTGATGTCCTCGTCCAGCTGCTCCTTCATCCAGCCGAGGAGCCCGGCGTACTCCTCCGTCTGCTTCTTCCGTTCGTCGTCAGGGGTGTCGGCGTCCTCGGTGTCGAGGTCGATCCGGCCCTTGGCTACGGACCGCAGCTTCTTGCCCTCGTACTCGCCGACGGCGTCGGCCCACACCTCGTCGACGGAGTCGGTGAGCAACAGCACCTCGATGCCCCGGTCCCGGAACGCCTCCATGTGCGGGGAGTTCTCGATGCTCTGCCTGGACTCGCCGGTCAGGTAGTAGATGTCCTCCTGCCCGTCCTTCATCCGCTCCACATAACTCTTGAGCGTCGTCTGCTCGGTGTCGTGGTGCGTGCTCGCGAACGACGCGACGGCGAGGATGGCGTCACGGTTCTCCGAGTCGGTGACCAGGCCCTCCTTCAGGACCGTGCCGAACTCCCGCCAGAACGTGGCGTAGCGGTCCGGCTGCTTGGTCATCATGTCCTTGACCGTGGACAGGACCTTCTTCGTCAGGCGTCGCCGCATCATCTCGATGTGGCGGTCCTGCTGGAGGATCTCGCGGGACACGTTGAGCGAGAGGTCCGCAGCGTCGACGACGCCCTTGACGAACCGAAGGTACGGCGGCAGCAGCGCCTCGCAGTCCTCCATGATGAGCACGCGCTTGACGTACAGCTGCACGCCCCGCTTGTAGTCACGGGTGAACAGGTCGTAGGGGGCGTGAGCCGGCAGGAACAGCAGGGCCTGGTACTCGAAGGTGCCCTCCGCCTGGAGCCGGATCGTCTCCAGCGGGTCGCGCCAGTCGTGGCCGACGTGCTTGTACAGCTCGTGGTACTCGTCGTCGGACACCTCGTCGCGCGGCCGGGCCCACAGGGCCTTCATGGAATTGAGCGTCTCGGGCTCGGGCGCCTCGTCGCTCTCGTCGGCCGCGGCAGCTCCCTCGGGCGTCATCCGGATGGGCCAGGTGATGAAGTCCGAGTACCGCTTGATGATTTCCCGGATCTTCCACGGGGAGGTGTAGTCGTGGAGCTGGTTCTCCGGGTCGGCGGGCTTGAGGTGGAGCGTGACCGAGGTGCCCTGCGGCGCGTCGTCGACCGTCTCCAGCGTGTACGTGCCCTCGCCGCGTGAGGTCCAGCGGGTGCCCTGGCTCTCACCGGCGTGCCGGGTCAGCAGCGTCACCTCGTCCGCCACCATGAAGCCGGAATAGAACCCGACGCCGAACTGGCCGATGAGCCCTTCCACCCCGGCCCCGTCCTTGGCCTCCCGCAGCTCCTGGAGGAACTTGGCGGTGCCCGAGTTGGCGATCGTGCCGATGAGCTGTCCGACCTCGTCGTACGACATACCGATGCCGTTGTCCCGCACTGTCAGAGTGCGGGCGTCCTTGTCGATGTCGATGTCGATGTGCGGATCGGACACGTCGGCGTCGAGCGAGTCGTGGCGCAGCTTCTCCAGGCGCAGCTTGTCCAGCGCGTCGGAGGCATTGGAGACGAGCTCACGCAGGAAGACATCCTTGTTCGAGTAGACCGAGTGGATCATCAGCTGCAGCAGCTGACGGGCCTCCACCTGAAACTCAAACGTTTCGGTCGGCATGTTCGCGAATACCTCGCAGGTCCTGTCGTGGGAACTGGTGACAGCCACTCTAAAACACCACATCAGGACAGTTACAGAAGGTGAGGGATGACGGCAGCTCGCGGGAGGGGCGCTGCGGGCTCGGGCCCCGCCCGGAGACGGGCTCCGCGATCACGTGCCCTCGCCGCTCCCGGCGATCGCGCCAGGCGCAGTCGCCCCTCCCCCGCGCAAGGACCCGTTCTGCGCGTGCGACGGTCACAACTGCTCGACGAAGTACGGTTCGACAGTCATCCAGCCATTGCCCGAAGCGCCGTTCAGCCGGCCGGTGGAGTTCTTCGCGGCACACCTCGATGTGGAGGACAATCCGTGGGGCGATCGTGTCTGGGCTGACGTCATCGAGCCGGCACCCGGACTCCAGCACTGAGGTCCGCTGCACCACAAGGGCACCAGATCGAGCGGGGCACAGCGGGGAACCACGGTGAGTGCAGCGGTGCCAGGCGTGGGCCTCTCGCTCTCACGCGATGCGGCGGAGCCAGTCCTCCACTCGCTCGCCCACCTCGCCGACCGTGGTGACGTCGCCGTGCCCCGGGCACACCACCGTCTCGGGGGGCAGGGTGACGAGGCGCTCGCGGATCGACTGGATCATCGCCTGGAAGTCGGAGTCCTCCGGCCCGATGGTTCCAGGGCCGCGCGAGAACAGCATGTCCCCGGTGAAGACGCGGCGCAGCGCCGGATCGTACAGACTTACGGATCCCGGCGTATGTCCCGGAGTATGACGCACCGTCAGGGTGGTTCCGGCGACGTCGATCACCCGGCCGTCGACGAGTTCCTCGTCGGGGACACGGCTGGGAAAGCTACGGCGCCACAGCTCCAGGTCGTCCGGGTGCAGCATGATCGGAGCGCCGGTGCGGTCCGACAGAGCCGCCGCCGCGTCGACGTGTCCGTTGTGTGCGTGGGTGCACGCGATCGCCACCACGCGGCGGTCGCCGAGCGCCGTGGCGATGACGTCCGGCTCGTGTGCGGCGTCGACCACCATCGCCTGCTCGTCGTCACCGATGATCCACACGTTGTTCTCCATCGGCGTGGTGTCGGCGTCCGGCCCGGCCACGACACCGGTCGTCACCACGCACTCGACCCGCGCGGTCACGACATCACCGCCGGGAGCGCTCGGCTGCGGGCAGTCACCCGCGCTCTGGGGTCCTTCGCCTGCCGTTCCATGGAACAGCCCCTTTCCGGATGAGGCCCTCTACTCCAGTGGACCCCGCCGGGCATGCAGCAGCAACCGGCAGGTCTTCCCCTACCGGGGCGTATGCGCTGACCTGCAGGAACTCAGGGCCCGTCCGCGACACGGCGGGATCGATGCCGGCCCTGCCCAGTGGCCGAGGCGACAGGTATGGGTTTGACTGGATCTGTTGGTGATCACGCCGGCGGACGGCCTGACGACGACTGGGGCAGGGTCGCATGGAGTACGACCCATTCCTGGCGAAGGCAGCCGAGCGGGCGGGCGTCTCCCTCGACGTTGCGGAGACCTTCACACGCGCCACCTTTGAGGTACTCGCCGACCGGATCAGCGGGGGAGAGGCCCAGGACCTCGCGGAGCCGCTGCCGGAGCCGCTGAAGAGCTGGCTGCGCACGGACGAGGAGATCGCGAAGGGCTACGGGGCCCACTCGTTCGTCCGGCGTGTGGCGGACCGCGCGGAAGTGCCCCGCCAGCTCGCGGAGGCCGGGATCCGCGCAGTCCTGGCCACCCTGAGGGAAGCGGTCGGCGACCAGGAGTTCCGCGACGCGACCGCCCAACTGCCCAGGGAGTACGACATCCTGCTGTCCACACCCGCGGGCCCGGCCGGCGCCGGGTAGCGACCGTTTCATCACGCGCCGTTGCCGCGATCGGTTGTCAGCGACTGTCGACACCGGCTCACCTCGGACGGACCGGAGTCGGCCTTGCGGGCGTGGCCCCCAGTGAGGCCGGCCGCCAGCATGGACAATTGCCACATGCGTTACCTCAACGGGACGGGGCGGCTCGCGCTCTTCACCGGCACGGAAACGATGACCGCTCGGACCGTGGACGTGGACGCCCGGGACGAGGCAACGGGCCTGCCCCTCGTCGTCGATCCCCAGCGCGGTCCCCGCGGCCGGTCACGGACCACACGGACTTCTCCCACCTGGAGCGAGCCGACCAGATAGTGGCCGCCATACCCGAAGGGGGTTGGCGTGCGTACTGGAAGGGCGAGGGACCCAGTAACGGACCGCTGACAGAGCAGGTGCTCGCATGGCTGGTCACCGCCAAGGGACGTGCCCCCCGGTTACCGTCGACACGCACGGGCACGTGGACGATGCTGAGAGCGCCGATCGCCTCATCCGCCTGGAGAGGAGTGAAGCAGCCCCCACCGGGTCCGTGTCCGACTGCGCGACAACGCCGACGGACAACGGCGAACGAGCCCGGACGCGTGCGAACCATCGACGCAGGTGAGGAGCACACCAACCCCAGGCACAACCCCACCCAAGTTGGTTCGGGGCGAAGAGGTCGTGGGTTCAAGTCTCGCGACCCCGAAGGAGACGTACCGGCTCAGGACAGTGGGACGGCTGGTCTACGAAGTGGGCAGCTCTCCAGCAGTGTCTCCACCGTCAGGGTTCCCGCCAGCGTGCCCGTCAGCCACTCCGCGAAGTCCACGCCCTGGGGTCAGCACTCGCCTTCGTGGTTGCACCACATGGCGCCGGCAGGATCGCGGAAGTCGACCAGCGACCAGATAGTGCAGCCCCGGTCGTAGATCAGCACCAGGCCGGCCGGGAGGTTACATCCTGGGAAGTGGTGTACGGGCTCCCACCCGATCCGGGCGTTTGGCCCGGCGTCGGAGTGAGTGGTCGGAGACCGCCTCGCGCCTGATGTGTCCCTCGGTCATGGCGCTCAGGGTGGATGCGGTGAGCCCACTGGTCAACTGGTTGGACCGGTTTCTGCGGTGCCCGTCGGCTGGAGGACCGACGGCTGAGCGTGCGTCGGGGCCGCCACGTGCGGCGGCATCCGGGTGGCGAGCCGGTGGATCACCCGACACGATGGTCCCCGATGTACGTGCCACAACAAGCCGACAGGGGTTGCTCCGTCGCGGTCACCGTCTGACCAGGGGGAACGTCGTGCACGCCTGCGGACCTCAGGAGGTGATCACGTGAAGGTTCGCTGCAGGCCGCGGGCCGAATCGCGGGGGTGGGCGAGGTGGCGGCCGCGGGTGATCGTGACATTGATCGTGCTGGTTCTCCTCCTGACGGCGGCGCACCTGGCCTTGTTCGGCCTCGATGACTTCATGCATGCCCTGGCCTTCTCCGGTCGTATCACCGGTGCCCTCCTCGTCGTGGCCTCGATCACCACCTTCTTGGGCGCCGCCGCGGTCCTGGACTACGCGTTCGGGGGCTGCTTCCCCCACTCCGGACTGGTTGCGCTGATCGGCACGGTCGCGGCATTGGTGACCAACGCCATGCTCACGCTGGAGGCAGCCAGGGACGGTGATTCCACGTACTGGACGGTGGGGTGGGGCCTGCTCACGGTGGCTTCCGCGTGGGCCGTCTACGCGGTATGGCGAACATCGGTCCAGGTCCCCGCTCCGAAGCGCGTGGCCGCTGCGGTGATCGTCTCCACGGCTGTCGCGCTCGGCAATTTCGGATATCAGCACCTCTACCAGCCGTACCAACGCGGAGGCAGGCCTCTCATCACGCTCAACGTGGGGAAGGCCATGGTGAGTCAGGACCGCAAGACATTCGCCGTTCCGGTCGACATCAAAATCGAAAACCACAACGACGTGGGCTTCTACGTGCTCGGCGCCGAGTTCCACGCCATGGGGGAACGGGTGCCGCTGACCGCGAAGGACCGGCTTCGCATGCAGTGGCGTACGGACGCCCAGCAGCAACGTGAATTCCGGGAGAGAAGTCCTCTCGCCCGTAGGGAGGTCCACGCGCCCGGCCAGATGGTGATGGCGCAGCCGTGGATGGATGCCGGCGACTGGCTCGAGGCAAGCGACAGTTTTGTCACGCGAACGGTTGTACAACTGCCCCTCAATACGCAGTACGACCGTTTGGCGTTCTACGCGACCGCGAGCTTTGGGCGCAAGGACCGGCTCGGGCTCGATCACTTCGAATTGCCCAGATACTCATGGCGTGACGGCAAGGCTCCCGAGTGGGCGAAGCCGGATGACGTCGACTGCGTCATCTACCGAAGCAGGGTGCACGAAAACAACGCGATCGACAATCATACAAGGGACCCCCGGTACTTGAGCGTCTACTGGCGGTTCAGCGCCCATGGCGCAGGCGTCACGTACACCGTCGCGCGAAAGGGAGAGGAAAACCTCCAACTCGACCCGGACCACACGCACGAGATGTTGAGCCGCTACGGCATCGTCGATGCCGGAGCAGGCCCGATCGAACAGACGCTGTGGGACATCAAGCGCCAGCGATGACGGCCCTGCCCGCGCCCCCCACGCCTGAGCGCCGGCCCAATCCCTCCAGCCACACCACCAACGCGAGCGAGCTGTTCATACGGTCCCAGGCGTATGAGTCCCCCATGCCGAGCTGCGCCTCTCTCACCGCCCGGCACAGGGTCTCGATGTCGAACATCTCCTCGATCAGGGGATGCCGAGCGGAGCGGCACAGGTCGATGAGTTCGTCGCCGTGTGTCCGCAAGCCGCGGGCGTAGAGCTCGTTGAAGGGGACCTTGACCGTTCGGGCGTGGATCCCGGCTGGGAGCAGGTCTGCCATGGCCTCACGGAGAACCGCCTTCGGGCGACCCGGACGGAACGTCGCTTCCGCGGGCAGGCGGCGCATCGTGGCGACGACCTCCGGGTCGAGGAAGGGGTGCGAGAGGAAGAATCCGTCCTGGCTCGCGCGGTGCCAGGACAGCGGATCGGGAGCGGCGAGGTAGTTGGCCACGTCGTAGAGCGACTGTTCCGGCTCGGGCCCGAACATGAAGCGGCTCTCCGCGATGCTGGCCCGACGGTAGCCGTGTGCCCGCCCGAACTCGGGCCGCAGCCATCGGGGGCGGCCGAAGCTGCCGAGGCCGCCGAGCACCGTTCGGCCGCGGGTGAGTGCGGTGATCCGTTCGGACGCCAGCGGAAGAGCCGGCTGTACGACGTAGGCGTGGAGGATCTCGCGCAGGCCCCGCTCGCTGCCCGCGGCCCAGGCACGCGCCTGCTTCGTCAGCTGCCGGAGCCGTCCCGTACGGGCCAGCCTGTGCAGGTGGTACGGGTTGGCGTCCGCGATCGGATCGGCACCGCAACCGGTCAGGAGGGTGTCACAGCCCAGTTGCGCCGCAGCGGCGTGAAGTCGGGCCCAGAACGGGGCGCGGAAGGCGTGTGGATGAGGCTCGTCCGGGTCTCCCGCGTGGTGCTGGAAGTCGTCGAAGTCGGAGACGTCGTCGACGTCCACGACCAGCAGGCGGGCTGCTGGTGCTTGCCGGCGGATCTCCTCCATCGCCTCGGCCAGGTACGGACGTTCCGCGGCCAGCTCTCCGCCGGCGAAGCGCCCGGCGACCAGGACGAGGTCCCCGGCGGCCGGCTGGCGTGCGGCGAGCAGCGCGATGCTGGTGGAGTCGGTGCCGCCGGAGACATGGCATGCCGTTGTCCTGCCCATGCGGCGGCCGACAGCGTTCTCCAGCGCGAGGCGCAGGGCCTTCGCTGCCTCGCCGGGGTGGGGTCCGTCGGCTGCCGGTACCGGCGGGGCGTGGACCGCGCGGAGGCGTCGCCGCGTCCGGCCGCGCAGCTGCCCCGTGACCGAGAGCTCCACCACCTCGCCGCCGAGGACGCGGTGTACTCCGGCGAAAGGGGTGAGTTCCGTGTGGGGTTGGGCCATGTTGCCGGTCAAGTACCGGCAGAGGTAACGGCGTTCCAGCTCGGCGGCGCTACCGAGGCCGCGCGCCGAGGTGCTCACGGCGGTGACCCGGCCGGCGGACTGCCTGTAGAACAGGGGGATGCGCGCGTGTTCGTCCCGCATCAGCAGGATGCGGTCGCCGCACACCAGGATCGCCGCGTAGTCGCCGGTCGGCAGAGGTGGCGCGGCTCCCGGTCGGCCGAGGTCTTCGAGGAGGCTGCGCGCGCCGGCGGTGCGGTCGCGGACGGAGCCGACCCAGCCGACGACGGCCGCGGTGCCGGTTCGAGAGGAAACCGTCGTCACGAGTCCCTGCCGTGTCATGGCCTCGGCCGTCCAGAGCCTCGGTGCGCCCCCGGCCCATGCGAGGCGGAGCGCTTCCATGTCACTGTCCTCCGCAGCCGATCGAGAGAACCGGCGTGAAGGCATGCCCCCTCGGATCGGCGTCGGGGATGCACAGACCTGCCGAGGAGGTCCAGGCGTGCAGGGCGAACGGGTGCTCGCGCACACCGACGTGGAGCACGGCCTTCAGGCCGCGCCGCCGCAGCAGGACGAACGCCGTCACGGCCTCGGCCTTGCAGTCGTCGTTGACGAACCAGCTTCTGCGGCTGTGGGACTGCACCGCTCGTTTCAGCTGGGCGACGTCCTCCGCGGTGGGGAGGTCCGTACGGGCGTAATCCGGGGCCGCGAGGGACAGAAGCCGAAGGACGCGGCCGAATCCCAGGGTCCGGATCAGCAGGTGCACCCCCCGCAGCCAGAGCCCGACTTCGGCGTCCGAGTGCTCTTTCCGCCGGGTCGTCGCGCATCCGGCGCGCAGGAGACCGGTGACGAGTTCGGCGCGTTCCTCGGAGCCTTCGTCGGCGAACTTCCGCAGATCCGTCGCCGTCATTCCGAGAAAACGCGTCCGTCTCCAGTCCGCGATCAGCGCTCCGCCGGACATTTCGGTGACACGGCAGTGCGGGGAAAGGATCCGCGTCATGGCTGCCAGGGCATCGGTGTCCTCTGCCACCGCGCATCCTCCAGTGTTCCGCCGGAACGGTTCAGGACTGGTATCCGTGACCGTCGTAGTGGCCGCCGCTGAATCCCCGGATCAGGCGGCCGTTACCGAGTAGGACAAGGCCGAGCGGCATGCGACGCCGCAGCATTCGGAAAAACATCGTTTACCTCCAGAATCAGGCAGCATCGGTCAAGTCCGAACATGTCCAGGCTACTCTGCCCCGAATACCTCGCAACCGGACTTCCCCACGGCCCTCTTGAAATCCCGCGCGGGTGACCAGTCGTCAGGTGTCCGGCCCCGGCCTACCGGGACCGTGGCGGTCTCACCCAGCCGAGGGACCGTTCCACGGCCCGCTGCCAGTTCTCGTATTCCCCTTCCCGCCGATCGGGGTCCATGTCGGGGAGCCATTGGCCGGCCCGGTGCCAGTTGCGGCGCAGGCCTTCCAGGTCGGGCCAGTAGCCGGCGGCGAGTCCGGCCGCGTAGGCCGCGCCGAGGGAGACCGTCTCGGCGACCATGGGGCGCACCACGGGCACGTCGATCACATCGGCCACGAACTGCATGAGCAGGTTGTCCGCCGTCATGCCGCCGTCCACCTTGAGTTCTCTGAGGGCGACGGAGGAGTCGGCGTTCATGGCGTCGACGACCTCGCGCGTCTGCCAGCCGGTGGCCTCCAGGACGGCACGCGCCAGGTGTCCCTTCGTGATGTACGAGGTGAGGCCGACGATGACGCCCCGCGCGTCGCTGCGCCAGCGGGGTGCGAACAGACCCGAGAAGGCGGGGACGATGTAGCAACCGCCGTTGTCCTCGACCGTGCGCGCGAGGGTCTCGATCTCCGGAGCGCTGCTGATCAGTCCCAGGCGGTCACGGAACCACTGGACGAGTGCGCCGGTGACGGCGATGGAGCCCTCCAGGGCGTAGACCGGTTTCTGGTCCCCGATCTTGTAGGCGACGGTCGTGAGGAGTCCGTGCCGGGAGCGCACGACATCGGTACCGGTATTGAGCAGCAGGAAGCTGCCGGTTCCGTACGTGCACTTCGCCTCGCCCGGGGAGAAGCAGGTCTGGCCGAAGAGGGCGGCCTGCTGGTCGCCGAGGGCGGCCGTGATGCTGACGCCGGGGAGCACTGCGCGGGCCTCGCCGTACGTCTCGGCGGACGGCCTGATCTCGGGCAGCATGGAGCGGGGCACGCCGAAGAACGCCAGCAGGTCCTCGTCCCAGGCGAGCGTACGGATGTTCATCAGCATCGTGCGACTGGCGTTGGTGGCGTCGGTGATGTGCAGGCCACCGTCGGCGCCTCCGGTGAGGTTCCAGACCAGCCAGCTCTCCATGGTTCCGAACAGCACCTCACCGTCCTTCACACGCTGTTCCAGACCCTTGACGTTGTCGAACAGCCAGCGGATCCGCAGAGCCGAGAAATAGGTCGAGGGCGGCAGGCCGCACCGCTCCAGGAAGAACTCCTTCCCGGGCCGCCGGCCGAGCTCCTCGACGAGTGGGGCCGTGCGGGTGTCCTGCCAGACGATCGCCCTGTCCAGCGGGGCGCCCGTCCGCCGGTCCCAGAGCACCGTCGTCTCCCGCTGGTTGGCCAGGCCGATCGCGGCGACCTCGCCCCGGTCGACACCGGCGGCGGACAGGGACTCGGGCACGACGCGTTTCAGGTTGTGCCATATCTCGACGGCGTCGTGCTCGACCCATCCGGGCCTGGGAAAGTGCTGGTGGTGCTCCCGCTGCGCGACCGACACCAGCCGCCCGCGATGGTCGAACAGAATGCATCGGGTGGAGTTGGTGCCCTGATCGATGGACATTACGTACCGTTCAGCCATGATCGGGTCTGCCTTCCGACGGTCGGGTGCGGCGGGCCGGGCCTACCAGCGGCCGGCGCCCAGGTCTCTGGAGATCGCCCGCGCGGCCTCCCGGAGCAGGGTGATCAGACTCGGGCGCGGGTGGCCCTGACCGTCACAGATCCGCTCGACGGGACCGGACAGCCCGATGGCGCCGACGACGAGGCCGCCGTGCCCCCGGATCGGGGCGGCGAGCCCGGCCTCACCCATGCTCATTTCCTGGATCTCGGCGGCCCAGCCGAGTTCCCGGACCTCGGCGAGGGCCCGGGTGAGCTGCTCGGCGACGACCAGGGTGTGCCGGGTGTACGCCTCCAGTCCCGCCTCCTCGGCCGACTCGACGGACGCGGTCCCGTAGGCCAGCAGTACCTTGCCGAGCGAGGAGGCGTGCAGGGGCAGCAGCGAGCCCACGTCCAGGGTCTGGAGCGTGTCGTCCGGCCTGAACACGTGGTGGACGACGAGCACCCTGTCCTCCAGCGGGGTCCCCAGCCGGACCGCTTCCCCGCTGCGGGCGGCCAGGGCATCGGCCCAGTTCAGGGAGCGCGACCGCAGCTCGTTGACGTCCAGGTAGCTCGTGCCCAGGTGCAGCAGGGCGGCCCCGAGCTGGTACTTCCCGGTCGCCGCGTCCTGCTCCACGAAGTCCACGTGCTGGAGGGTGCGCAGAATGCCGTGGGCGGTCCCTTTCGCCAGCCCGAGCGAGGCCGCGACCTCGCCGAGCCCGAGTCGGCGGGGCCCGCCGGCGAGCAGACGCAGGATCGCCGCCGCCCGCTCGATCGACTGGACTGGGCCGGCCATGAAGCGAGCGTATTACCGCCGCGGACGATGCGCTCCGCGGGCAGGTGGGCGCCGCTCCGGCAGGCGGGCGGGCGTCGGCGTTCGGTAATGCCGACCAAGGTTCATTGACCCGCCCGGTTTGTCTCCATAACGTTCTTCGAGGCCCGCCACACGCGCTGCGGCACGGCGCCCGGCCAACTGAGCACACGCGAGGAGAGAACATGGCGGCACAGCTCGATACGCTGCTTCCCGAGGCCTGCGAACACGTGTGGCTGATGCCGCCCGTTCCCTGCGCCGTCTCGGACGTACGCCACGGTGTGGGGGCGGTGCTCGCCGACTGGGACGTGTCCCCGGAGATCGTCGAGGACTCCCTGCTCGTGGTGTCGGAGCTGCTGACCAACGCGGTCATTCACGCCCTGCCACCCGCCGTGCTGCGACTGTCGTGGGTCCGGGGCGACGGCACCCGCACCCTGCGCGTCGAGGTCAGCGACGCGGGACCCGCCCTGCCGGCGGGACAGTCCGGGGTGGGGATCGACCCGGACGAGCACGGCCGGGGCGAGGAGATCGTCCACGCCCTGGCGACTCGTCACGGCATACGCGTCCATCCCGGTGGGATCACCCGGTGGGCCGACCTCGTCGCGAAGTGATACGCGGCTGTCGTCGGCGGGCCGGTCAGGCCGCCTCGGCCAGCGGCCACCAGTCCACCCTCGGCGCACGCGGGCCGTCGACGATCTCCGCGACGCTGATCTCGCCCTCCTCGTAGAAGGTCAGGTATGCGACGGTGGCGAGCTCGTCGCGGAGAGCGGAGAGCGGAGAGCGGAGAGCGGAGAGCGGACGCGGCTGAGCAGCGACTGTGCCCGGCCGGTCACGTGCAGCGACTTCAGTTTGTGGCCCAGGACGAAGCCGCCGTCGTCCAGTTTGCTCACGTATCGGTCGTGGACCAGGGTGCGCAGCAGGTGATAGGCGGTGGCCAGGGGCAGGCCCGCTCCCGTGCCGGCTGCTTGGCCGGCGCGCCGTTGTCGTGTGCGCTCACCGCCTCCAGCAGGCGAAAGGCCCGCTGCACGGAGGTGATGAGCGTGGGACCGACGTCAACGCCCATGTGACAAGCGTGCGCCGGGGGCCGGGCACGGGCAAGGCCGACGGCGACCGCACCCGGATGCCGGACCGCGGGCGGAGTTCAGGCTGCGGGTGCGGCTGCGACCACGCGCCGCCCGGTGACGTCAGACGTCGTGCCCCTGTTCGGCCAGCCACCGGTGGACGCTCTCCTTGTCCGCCGGGGTGATGCGGACAGGGCCCCGGACGTCCGGCCCCTCCTCCTCGTTGAATCCGGTGTCCGTGATCCGGGCGGTCACCCACAGGGCCAGATCCTGCGCGGCCTGGGGTGACAGCGTTCCGCTCTCCCAGCTCTCGCGGGCCCGGCGGGCGGCGTCGGCGTCATGGCGTTCCGTCTCGCGCAGCCAGACGGGCACGAGCCGCTCGACCACCTGCCGGTCGGCCCGGGACGAGACCTGCTGTCGCTCGTGTGCGCTCATGCCGGCCGAGTTCCCGCGGCGCGCCCGCCCTACCGCGATCTGGCCCGGGGCTCGGCGCGCAGCCGGGCGGCGGAAGGACCGCTCCGGCCTGCAGGGAGGTGTGCGCAGGAGGGCGACGGCGTGGTCGGTGACGGCGCCGGGTTCGGTGTTCGGGCTGATTGCTCTTCGGCCCGTTCAGGTCACGGGAGGGATGCCCGGGCGGAACTTCGGGACGCGTACGGTGATCTTCGTGCCGGCGCCGACGCCGGTCTCGATGACGAGGCCGTGGTCGTCGCCGTACACCTGGCGCAGTCGCATGTCCACGTTGCTCAGGCCGATCCCGGTGGACGGGCCGCCGCGGCCGCGCAGGATGTCGCGCAGTCGCTGCGGGTCCATGCCGACGCCGTTGTCCTCGATGACGACCCGGGCCTCGGTGCCCTCGTCCTCCGCGATGATCGTGATGCGGCCGCGGTCCACGGACTCCTCCAGACCGTGTTTGAGCGCGTTCTCGACGAGGGGCTGCAGGCAGAGGAACGGCAGGGCGACCGGCAGCACCTCGGGGGCGATGCGCAGGGTCACTGCGAGGCGCCTGCCGAAGCGGGCGCGCGCGAGTTCGAGGTACTGCTCGATGGAGCGCAGTTCCTGGGCCAGGGTGGTGAAGTCGCCGCCCCGGCGGAAGGAGTAGCGGGTGAAGTCGGCGAACTCCAGCAGGAGTTCACGGGCCCGCTCGGGGTCGGTGCGGACGAACGAGGCGATGCTCGCCAGGGAGTTGTAGATGAAGTGCGGGGAGATCTGGGCGCGCAGGGCCCGGATCTCGGCCTCGATCACGCCGGAGCGGGCGCGGTCGAGGTCGGCGAGTTCGAGCTGCACGGAGACCCAGCGGGCCACCTCGGCGGCGGCCCGGACCATGACGGCGGACTCCGCGTCGCCGAACGCGGCGAGTGTGCCGGGGGCCCGGCCGTCGGCGCTGAGCGGTGCCATGACCCCCCAGCGGACCGGGCAGGTGTCGTTGCCGCAGGTCAGGGCGAAGGTCTGGGTGCGGCCGGTGCGCAGCACACGGGCGAGTTGCGCCTCGGCCTCGGCACGGTGGTGGTCTCCGACGCCGTCCCAGGCGAGTACGGACTCCTGGTCGGTGAGGGCGAGGGCGACCGTGCCGAGCAGGGGGCGCAGCCGCCGGGCGGCCTTGCGGGCGGTGTCGGGGGTGAGGCCCGCGCGCAGCGGCGGTGCGGCGAGCGAGGCCGTGTGCAGGGTGTGGAAGGTGGCCCGTTCGACGGGGGTGCCGGGGCCGGCCGGGTTCTCCTGCTGCCGGCGGGCGCCGGCGTGGCCGAGAGCGGCGCCGAGGGCGAACAGCGCGAGAGCGGCGAGGGCCAGGGCGACCGTGCCCAGTGCGGTCATACGGCCGGTTCCGGGTCGGTGTCGGGCAGGCCGGCCCGCCCGGTCACTGCCTCGGGGAGATGGAGCCGGGCCATGGTGGCCGCGGCGCTCGCGGGCACGCGGTCGCGGGTGGTGAGGGAGATCAGCACCATGGCGGCGAACCCGACCGGTACGGACCAGACGGCGGGCCAGGCCAGCAGGGTGTGCAGCGGGCCGGAGCGGGCCCCGCCGGCGATGGTCACCGTCACCGCGGTGAGCGCCGAGCCGCCGCCGAGGAGCAGTCCGGCGACCGCGCCGGGCGGGGTGAGACCGCGCCACCAGATGCCGAGGACGAGGAGCGGGCAGAACGAGGAGGCGGACACGGCGAAGGCGAGGCCGACCGCGTCAGCCACGGGCAGGTCGCTGACGACGGCATTGGCCGCGGTGGGCACCGCGATCGCCGGCAGCGTCGCCAGGCGGAAGTGCCGGATGCCGAGGGTCGGCAGTACGTCCTGGGCGAGCACGCCGGCCACGGACATGGTGAGTCCGGAGACGGTGGACAGGAACGCCGCGCAGGCGCCGCCCGCGACGAGGGCACCGAGCAGGTCGCCGCCGACTCCGCCGATCAGCCTCTGAGGGAGGACCAGGACCGCCGCATCGGTGTCGCCGGTCAGCAGCAGGTCGGGCGCGTAGAGCCGGCCGAGCACACCGTAGAGGGGGATCAGCAGGTAGAAGGCGCCGAGCAGGCCGAGGACGGCGACGGTGGTGCGGCGGGCGGCACGGCCGTCGGGGTTGGTGTAGAAGCGCACGACGACATGCGGGAGGCCCATGGTGCCGAGGAAGGTGGCGAGGATCACCCCGTAGGTGGAGTACAGGCCGTGCTGTGCGCGGCCGGCCGACAGCGGGTTCGCCCAGCTCGACGGGACCGCGTGAGCGCCTCCTTCGGCGGGCAGGGGCACGCGGGCGCCGGGCGGGAAGCGCAGGGTGGTGTCGGGCCCGATCCGGTGGGTGCCCGCGTCGAGGGTGAGCGGACCGCCGTCCATGGCCTGTCCGTCGACGGTTCCGGTCACGGTGACGCGTACCGGCTCGTGGACGCCGAGGGTCAGCGTGCTGTCGGCGCGCACCTGGGTGGAGCGCTGGAAGACAGGCCGTTCGTCCCAGGACGGGGCCGGGGTGTGGTCCGCGCGCCAGGCCAGCAGCAGGAACACGGCGGGCACCAGCAGGGCGGTGAGTTTCAGCCAGTACTGGAACGCCTGGACGAAGGTGATGCTGCGCATGCCTCCGGCGGCCACCGCCGCGGTCACCACGGTGGCGACGACCAGGCCGCCGGACCAGCTGGGCGCGCCGGTGAGCAGCCGGAGGGTCAGTCCGGCGCCGCGCAGCTGGGGCAGCAGATAGAGCCAGCCGACGCCGACGACGAGCACGCTCGCGATCCGCCGGACGGCCCTGGACTCCAGGCGTGCCTCGGCGAAGTCCGGCAGGGTGTAGGCGCCGGAGCGGCGCAGCGGGGCGGCGACGAAGGCCAGCAGGACCAGGAACCCGGCGGTGTAGCCGATGGGGAACCACAGCATGTCGGGGCCCCGGGCGAGGACGAGTCCGGCGACGCCGAGGAAGGACGCGGCGGACAGGTACTCGCCGCTGACGGCGAACGCGTTGAGCCGCGGCGGGACGCTGCGCGAGGCGACGTAGAAGTCGGAGGTGGTCCGGGAGATGCGCAGGCCCAGCGCGCCGACGAGCACCGTGGCGAGGACCACGGCCGACACGCCGGCGATTGCGTACGTCTGGTTCAACGCGCGGTCACGTCGCCCTCGTTGCGCTCGGCGCGGCGGACGTACCAGGCTCCTGCGCACAGCAGGGCCGGATAGGGCGCCACGCCCAGTACGAGCCAGACGGCGAACGGGACGCCCGGCCGGGTGCCGGCGAGCGGAAGTACCCGCAGCAGCACGGGGAGCAGGCCGAGCGAGGTCGCGAGCAGGGCCGTCGCCGTGAGACCCGCCCGTATCTGACGGCGCATCAGTGCGGTGACGGCGGTGTCGTCGGCCGGGGCCGCGGGGTTGCGCTCGGGCGCGGCCGCCGGGCGGGGCCGGGGACGGCCGGCGCGCTCGGTTCGGGGCCGTCCGGTGACCACCTCTCTGCGAGGGACGGATTCCGCACCCATGACGCACTCCCCGACGCCGCGGTGATCACCTGTGTTGCGGCGAGTGTACGCAGCGCGCGATCGGTGAGGTAGACGGTGGACGAGGTTCGGCACAGGGTCGCCACAGCCGTGCTGCCTCGCGTCCTGGCGGCTGCCGGGTCACCGCGCCCCGCCGACCGCGCCCTGGGCCCGCCGCGCCAGCAGATCGCGCAGCTCCCGGGCGTTGCGCCGGCTCACGGCGAGGATCCGGTCGCCGATCCTGACGGTCAGCATGCCGCCCTCCAGCCGTAGTTCCTCGATGCGGCCGAGGGCCACGAGACGGCTGCGGTGGATGCGTACGAACCCGCGGGGGCGCCACTGCTCCTCCAGGGTGGACAGCGGGATCCGCACCAGATGGCTGCCGTGCGGAGTGTGCAGGCGGGCGTAGTCGCCCTGCGCCTCGACGTAGGTGATGTCGGCGATGGGCACGAACCGTGTCACTCCGCCCAGTTCCACGGGGACCTGGTCGCCGAGTGCGCCGGCCGGGCCCTGTCCGGCCCGGGTCAGCTCGGCGACGCGCCGTACCGCTTCCGCGAAGCGCTCCTTGCGGAGGGGCTTGAGCAGGTAGTCCACGGCCTTGAGGTCGAACGCCCGGAGTGCGAAGTCCTCGTGGGCGGTGACGAAGACGACCGGCGGCGGGACGGCGAAGCCGCCGAGCAGCTCCGCCAGGTCGAGGCCGCCCAGTCCGGGCATGTTGATGTCGAGGAAGACGACGTCGACGGCCTCGGGGGCGTCCGGTCCGGCTTTCGCGGCCCGTTCGAGCAGGCGCAGTGCCTCGGTGGCGTCCAGGGCGGGCAGGACGGTGCCGATCCGCGGGTCCTCGCCCAGGAGGTACAGCAGCTCTTCCAGCGCGGGTTCCTCGTCGTCCACCGCCAGTGCGCGCAACATCACCCGCGTCTCCTCGTCTCCGCTTCCGTACGAACACCGACACCCACGCGAGGAGCATCCTCGGCCCGAGGGCCGCCCCCGTCGAGACGTCGCTCAGTCCGGCAGCCGCATCCGTACCCTCTCCCCCGGCCCGACCCGTACCACCCGGTCCGGCAGCCGGAGGTCGATGGGGGTGCTGCCGGAGGACGTCGGCATGGTGGCCTCCAGCAGGCCAGAGCGCAGGCGCAGATGCACGCCCCAGTGGCCCCGGTAGCGCAACGAGAAGCCGTAGGAGGAGAGTTCCGGAAGGGGGACGGGGTCGAGCCAGAGCATGCCCTCGCGGGTCTCCAGGCCGGTGAGGCAGCGCTGGACGAGGTCGAGGGTGCCGGCCATGGCGCCGAGGTGGATGCCCTCACCGGTGGTGCCGCCCTGCACGTCGGCGATGTCGCCGCGCAGGGCCTCCTGGACGAATCCCCAGGCGTCGGTGCGGCGGGCGCGGGCCAGGATCCAGCCGTGGACCACGCCGCTGAGGGTGGAGCCGTGCGTGGTGCGGTGCAGGTAGTGGTCGACCGTCGCCGACCACGTGTCCTCGTCGAGGCGGTGGCCCAACTGGGCGAACAGCGCCTGCAGTTCGGCCGGTGAGAACAGGTAGCCGAGCATCAGGACGTCGGCCTGCTTGGACGCCTTGTAGCGGTTGACGGTGTCGCCCTCCGCCTCCAGGATCCGGTCCAGGCGCCGGATGTCGCCGTACCGCGCGCGGTAGCCGTGCCAGTCCAGCTCGGCGAGGTCGCCGTAGCCGTCGAACTGGCTGATCACTCCGTCGTGGAAGGGCACGTGCAGGGTGCGCGAGACCTCCTCCCAGCGGGCGAGTTCGTCCTGCTCCAGGCCGGTGCCCTCGACGAGTTCGCGCCGGCGCGGCTCGGGCAGGGCGCGCAGCAGGTCCAGCGTGCGGCTGAGCACCCAGGCGGCGGTGACGTTGGTGTACGCGTTGTCGTCCAGGCCGGGCTCGGGCGCGCCGGGGTAGCCGTCGTGGTACTCGTCGGGGCCGACCACGCCGCGGATGCGGTGCCGGCCCAGGTGCTCGTCGTAGCGGGCCGAGTCGGCCCAGAAGCGGGCGATCAGGAGCAGCATCTCTGCGCCCTCGGTGTACAGGAAGTCGGTGTCGCCGCTGGCCTCGCAGTACTGCCACACGTTGTACGCCACCGCCGAGCCGACGTGCCGCTGCAGCCGGGAGTGGTCGGGCAGCCAATGCCCCGAGCGGGGGTTGACGTGCAGTTCCTGGGTCTCCTCGCGGCCGTCGCTGCCGCTCTGCCACGGGTACAGGGCGCCGCGCAGGCCGGCCTCGCGGGCCGCGTGGCAGGCCGCGTCCAGGCGGCGGTGGCGGTAGTGGAGCAGGGCGCGGGAGACCTCGGGCAGATGGAGGTTGAGGTAGGGCAGGACGAACAGCTCGTCCCAGAAGACGTGCCCCCGGTACGCCTCGCCGTGCAGTCCGCGCGCGGGCACACCGACGTCGAGGTCGGTCGTGTGCGGGGAGAGGGTCTGCAGCATGTGGAAGAGGTGCAGGCGCAGGATGCGGCCCGGGTCGCCGGGGATGTCGAGTTCGGCCCGCCGCCACAGCTGCTCCCAGGCCGTGGAGTGCGACTCCAGCAGGTCGTCGAAGGCGGGCGCGGCGGTGACCCGGTCGACGGCCGCGCGCAGCGGGTCGCTGATGGCGGGGTCGTGGGAGGTGTGCAGGGCGACGGTCTTGTCGACGGTGACCGTACGGCCGGGTGTCAGGGAGAGCCGCAGGCGCTGTACGGCCCGCCGCGCCTCGTGCGCGTCCGCCACCGGGACGTCGGCGGCCAGCCGGGAGGCGAGCCCGATGACGATGTCCGAGGTACGGGTACGGCAGCGCAGCCACATGGTGCCGGGCGCGGCGCCGCCCGCCTCGGCATGGGTGAGGTGACGGTCGTCCAGGTCCCGGTAGCGGGCCACGCCGGAGTTGGTGACGCTCCCGTCGAGCGCGGCCTCGACGTCCAGCTCGGCGGTGCAGCCCTCGGCGGTGAAGTCGGTGCGCAGGGCGGCGAGGTACGGGTCGGCCATGTGGACGAGGCGGAGCTGGCGGACGAGGAGCGTGCCGCCGTTGCCCAGCCGGTAGCGGGTACGGCGCTCCAGCACACCGGGGTCCAGGTGGAGGGCCAGGTGGTGCTCGCTCACCGGGGCGGTGTCGGGGGTGAGCCAGTCCCGCCCGGCGGGTCGGAAGCGCAGCGGCAGCCAGTTGGGGAGGTTGACCATGTCCTCGTTCTCGACCCGGCGCCCGGCGATGTCGGAGGTGAGGCGGTTGTAGCAGCCCGCCGCGTAGGTGCCGGGGTAGTGCACGGCGTCGGCGGCGCACTCGGGCAGTGCTCCGCGGGTGGCGAAGCGGCCGTTGCCCATGGTGCACAGGGACTCCCGCAGGCGTTCCTCCGCGGGGTCGTAGCCGTCGTACTCCCACAGCAGACCCGTCACCGCGGCAGGCCCCCTTTCGCGCGTCTCCGTGGGATCGTCACCTCTCGGACAGCAGGCGGGTGAGGATCCGGTCCGGGGTGAGCGGCAGTTCACGGAAGCGGATCCCGGTGGCGTGGTGGACGGCGTTGCCGAGGGCTGCGGCGGTGCCGACGATGCCGATCTCGCCGATGCCCTTGCTGCCCATGGGGTTGAGGTGGGGGTCGTCCTCCTCGATCCAGTCCGCCTCGATGTCGGGGACGTCGGCGTGTGCGGGCACGTGGTAGGAGGCGAGGTCGGCCTCGGTGAAGTCGCCGAACGGGCTGTCCATCGTGCTGCCCTCGGTCAGGGCCATGCCCAGGCCCATGGTCATGGCGCCGACGAACTGGGAGCGTGCGGTGCGGGGGTTGAGGATGCGTCCGGCGGCGTAGACGCCGAGCAGCCGGCGGACCCGGACCTCGCCGGTGACGGTGTCGACGGCGACCTCGGCGAAGTGGGCGCCGAAGGCGTGCCGGGCGTAGGGGCTGTCGGCGTCGGCCCGCCCGGTGGTGTCGGCGCGGACGGTGAGCCCCTCGGCGGGCAGCGGTCCGGAGTGGGCGGCGAGGCGGGACGCGAGTTCGGTGCAGGCATCGTGCACGGCCCAGCCCCAGGACGCGGTGCCGGAGGAGTCGCCCGCCAGCGGGGCCGGGGGCAGGTCGCTGCGGCCCACCTCGGTGCGGACCCGGTCCAGGGGCGCGTCCAGCGCGTCGGCGGCCACCTGGGCGAGCACGGTACGGGCGCCGGTGCCGATGTCGGCCGCGTTCAGCCGGACGACGAACGTGCCGTCGGGCAGCGCCTGCGCGGTGGCGGTGGACGGCGCGACCAGGACGGGGTAGGTCGCCGCGGCCACGCCGGTGCCGAGCAGCAGCGGGCCCTCGGCGTGGGTGCCCGGGCGCGGGTCGCGGGTGTCCCAGTCGAAGCGGCGGGCGCCCTCACGCAGGCAGGCGATGACGTTCCTGCTGCTGAACGGCTTGCCGCTGGCCGGCTCGTGCTCCGGTTCGTTGCGGATCCGCAGCTCCACGGGATCCAGGCCGAGCGCGTCGGCGAGTTCGTCCATGGCGGACTCCAGCGCGTACATGCCGGGGGCCACGCCGGGGGCGCGCATCCAGGACGGGCTCGGGACGTCCAGCGGCACCACACGGTGGGAGCTGCGCAGGTGCGGGGCGGCGTACATGACGCGGGCGGGCCTCCCGGCCTGCTCCACGAACTCCCTGACATGGGAGATGTGCGTGGTCACCTCGTGCAGCAGGGTGGTGAGGCGGCCGTCCGCCGTGGCGCCGAGGCGCAGCCGGTGCAGGGTGGGGGCGCGGTGGCCGACGACGGTGGGCAGGTGGCGGCGCGGGTAGGCCAGGGTGACGGGACGGCCGGTGCGGCGTGCGGCCATGACGGCGAGGACGACGTCGGGGCGCGGGGTGCCCTTGGAGCCGAAGCCGCCGCCGACGTGTTCGGCGACGACCGTGATCCGGTCCTCGGGCAGTTCGAACAGCTCGGCGAGCACGGAGCGGACGGTCGTACCGCCCTGGCTGGAGGTGTACACCGTGAGCCGGTCGCCGTCCCAGACCGCGGTGGTCGCGTGCGGCTCCATGGGGTGGTTGTGCAGGGGCGGGACCCGGTAGTCGACGTCCACGCGGACGCCGGCGGCCGCGAAGGCGCCCTCGGGGTCGCCGTGTTGGAACTGGCCCGGCTGCCCGCCGGCCTCCTCCAGCACGTAGGCGTCCGGGTGGTCCGGGCGGAGGTCGACGTCGTGGTCCTCGGTGGCGTAGGTGACGCGGACCGCTCGGGCGGCGGCGCGGGCGGTCTCCGGGGTCTCGGCGACCGCCAGGGCGACGCACCAGCCCCGGTGGGGCACGCGCGGGCTCTGCAGGACGGCGAGGGTGCCGTCGTCCGTCGCGGCGAGGCGGGGGGCGTCGCCGGGTGTGAGGACGGCGAGGACGCCGGGCAGGGCGAGGGCGGCCGTGGTGTCCACGCCGGTGACGCGGCCGCGGGCCACCGCGGCGGGCACGGGCCATGCGTGGGCTCGCCCGGGCAGGGGGTGCTCGGCGGCGTAGCGGGCGGCACCGGTGACCTTCAGCCGCCCTTCGCGACGTTCGGCGGGAGCGCCCAGCGCACCGCTGCCGACGGGCGAGTCGCCCTGGTACTGATGGGCGGCCGGGTCGTCCTGGGGCACCGGCCGGACGGGGGGCGGCTCGGTGCGTGAGGCGGCGTCCGCGCGGAGCGGCCCGGTGCGGTCCGCCGGGGCCTCGTGCGGGAGTTCGCCGCCGGCCGGCGGATGGTGCCGGGGCAGCCCGGTGCGTGCCATGGGGTCGTCGCGCGGAAGACCGGTTCCAGCCATCGGATCGTCCCGGGGAAGCCCGGTGCGTGCCATGGGGTCGTCGTGCGGAAGAGCGGTCCCAGCCATCGGATCGTCCCCGGGAGGGTCACTGCGGCCCATGGCGTCGTCCTCGGGCGGACCGGTACGGGTCACCCGGTCCTCCCCGGGCAGACCGCTGCGGCCTGCGGAGTCGTCTCCCGGCGCACCACCACAGATCACGGGGTCGTCCCCCGGCAGCCCGCCACGGGCCACCGGATCCTCCCCCGGCAAACCACCACGGACCACCGGGCCCTCCCCCGGCAAACCACCACGGACCACCGGATCCTCCCGGGGTTGGCCACCGCGGGTCGGTGGATCCTCCTGTGACGGGCCGATGTGGGGCATCGGGGGCCTCCTTGGGCGGGCCGGGTCCTGGTGCTCAGACCGTCGCGGGTGTCGGGGCGAGACGGTTCAGGACGTCCAGAGCGAGGTTGCGGGCGAGGGGCACCTTGTAGGCGTTGTCGCGCAGGGGCTCGGCGCGCTCGAGTTCGAGGGCGACGGCGCCTTCGAAGGCGGCCGGGGTGGCGGCGGCCCCCAGCAGGGCCGTCTCCGCGTGCTGGGCCCGCCAGGGCTTGTGGGCGAGGCCGCCGAAGGCGAGCCCCACCCGGTCCACGACCCCGTCCGCGATCCGGAGCACGACGGCCACGGAAGCCAGCGCGAAGGCGTACGACGCCCGGTCGCGGGCCTTGCGGTAGGCGGACGGGACACCGGCTCCGGCGGCCGGGAGCAGCACACCGGTGATCAGCTCGCCGGGGCGGATCTCGGTGTCCCGCTCCGGGTGCACGCCGGGCAGCCGGTGGAAGTCGGCGACCGGGAGGGTGCGCCTGCCCTCGGTGCCGTACAGCTCGACGCGGGCGTCGAGGGCGGTCAGCGCCACGGCCATGTCGGAGGGGTTGGTCGCGATGCAGTGCGGGGAGTGGCCGAGGACGGCGTGGTCGCGGTGGACTCCGTCGCGGGCGCCGCAGCCGCTGCCCGGCTCCCTCTTGTTGCAGGGCTTGTCCAGGTCCTGGAAGTAGGGGCAGCGGGTGCGCTGCAGCAGGTTGCCGCCGGTCGTGGCCGCGTTGCGCAACTGGCCGGAGGCGCCCGCGAGGATGGCCTGGGACAGCACCGGGTAGCGGTCGCGGACCAGCGGATGGGCCGCGAGGTCGCTGTTGCGGACGGTCGCGCCGACGCGCAGGGCGCCGTCGGGCAGCTCCTCGACCCGGTCCAGCGGCAGCCGGCCGACGTCGATGAGGACGCTGGGGCTCTCCACCCCGAGCTTCATCAGGTCGACCAGGTTGGTGCCGCCGGCGAGGTAGCGGGCGCCCGCATGGGCGGCGAAGGCCTCAACGGCCTCCTCGACGCTGCTGGGCCTGAGGTATCCGAAGTCCTTCACCGGATCACGTCCTCCACTGCCTCGACGATGCGCGGGTAGGCCCCGCAGCGGCACAGGTTGCCGCTGAGCCGCTCGCGGATCTCGGGCCGGTCCAGCGGCACGGGCCGGCCGGAGGGGGCGGCGGGATCGGTGACGTGGGAGGGGTGGCCGGCCGCGGCCTCGGCGAGCATGCCGACGGCGGAGCAGATCTGGCCCGGGGTGCAGTAGCCGCACTGGAAGGCGTCGCGGTCGAGGAAGGCCCGCTGGAGCGGGTGCGGCTCCTCGCCGTCGCCGCCGAGGCCCTCGATGGTCGTGACGTCGCTGCCGTCGAGGGTGACGGCGAGCAGCAGGCAGCTGTCGACGCGGCGCCCGTCGACCAGGACGGTGCAGGCCCCGCACTGACCGTGGTCGCAGCCCTTCTTGGACCCGGTGAGATCGAGGTCCTCGCGGAGCAGGTCCAGCAGGACCCGCCGGTGGTCGACGAGCAGGGTGTGGGGTTTCCCGTTCACCCGGAGCGTGATCTCCGAGCGCGGGCCGAGCTGGTTTTCGCTGGTCATGGCAAGAGGGCCTTCCGGACGGGCCGTGGTGCCGTGCACACCGCGTATCCAGGCTGCGGCGCCTCACACGTCTCAGCCGGCGCCGGTGGCCTCGCCCGCCCTGGTCATCCGGTCCGTGACGTCCACTGTGTCCTTGGCGGGCGGGGCGGTGACCTCCGCCTCGGTGCCGAAGTCCTTGAAGCGCAGCACGGTCGTGCTGGTCATCTCAGCGTCTTCGTGCCCCGGGGTCCGCTGCTTGAGCGGGTGCAGGGTCAGCCGGACGCTCTCCTGGCGCATCCGGCCCTGTTCGTCCAGCCACAGGTCCACCGGCAGCGAGGACTTCCCGAGCTGCCGCCTCAGTTCCTGCTCCTGCCCGGCGTTGCCCTGGGCCAGGGCGGACACGGGCACCGTCACCCGGTAGTGGGTCGTGCGGGTGCCGTCGAGGGTCTGCGCGGCGACCCGGGTGACGTGCTCGGAGCCGACGCTCTTGAGGTACCGCACCGGTTCCGCCGGGTCGCTCACCTGGGACCGCGCGGCGGAGCCCTTCCGGGCCAGCCGGGCGAGGTCGATCTTCATCCAGGTCTTGCCGTCCGGAACGGCTCCGCGCTGGGCGCCGGACGGCTTCTGGTACACGGCCCCGTCGACGACCCGCTGCTCGATCGTGGTGCCCTGCGAGGTCAGGCTCAGCCGGCTGGCGCCGTCCTTCAGGTCGGCGACCCCGCTGCCGTGCCCGGTGAGTGCCTGTCCGTCGGCGACGACCTTGCTGGTGACGGTCATCCTCGCGGTGCCGGCGGCCACGGTCCTGCGGTAGGCGTCGTGGACGGCGCGGGCGGGCGGGGTCGCGCTCGGTCCGCTCCGCGCGTCCCCGCCCTTTCCGGAGCCGTCCTCGTTGCCGCACCCGGTCAGTGCGGCAGCGAGGACGAGCGCGACGACGGCACTTCCGGTCTGCGTTTTCGGCACGGTGGGGGCTCCTCCCGGGTCGGGTCGCGGCACTCGCGCTTGACCCGGTCCCGGTTTCCCCGTCCGCCGCCGGTCACGCCTCAGGGGTACCGGACGAGATTCGCCACGTTCGTGGCCGAATTGGAGGGCCCCGCCGTGTTGTTGACGACGTGACCGATGGTGCCGGTGCCGCCCGGCGAGACGGTGACCATGCTGGTGAAGCGGACGCCGGAGGTATTCGGTGCCTCGATGGCGTGCGCGGCGGTGACGGCGGGGTTGACGTTGAAGCAGCAGTAGCTGCCCAGGCCGTAGGCCTCATTGCCGGTGACCTGCCGCGCAGGTGCATGCGCCGGTACGGCGCCGCCTGCGAGACCGCCCAACGGCCGCTGCCGCCGCCGGGATTGACGGAGAGGTTCTCGGGGCCGCGCCAGAAGTTCTGCGTGGCGTTGCCCTGGAACCAGTCCGCCTCGGCGTGCACCGCGCCGGTGACGGAGACGGCATCGGGGGTCAGGCCGAGGCCGAGGACCTGTGTGCAGAAGCCGACGTTGACGTCGGCGCTGTAGGTACCGGGCTTGAACAGGACGGCGTAGCGCTGGGACGGTCGCGGTTGGCGGACCAGAAGGTGAGCCGGGCCAGGTGGGGTGGTTAAAGGTGCGGACCACTGGCGTCAAGAGGGGCGGGCCTTGCCGTCGAGCCGGCCTCCGGACCGCTGCCGGCAGCAGCACCCTTCGACTGCTCCAGGCTCGGGAAGAGGCACCACACCGAGGGCCGCCCGGGTGATTGTTCTGACGACCGGTCCACCGGAAAACGCCTCTTCCCGGTGAATCGCCATACTGTCCCAATGCGGATGCAGCAGAAGATTCCCGCCTTGATCCACCAAACTTGGAAAGACTCCGACGTACCTCCGGAATGGGAGGCCTGGGCCGACTCCTGGCGTCGGCGCCATCCCGGCTGGGGGTACCGCTTGTGGACCGACGCGGACAATCGCGCATTCCTTCAGGAGCACTATCCGTGGTTCCTGCCCGTCTACGACGGCTATCCAGAAGCGATCATGCGGGCGGACGCGATTCGCTATTTCCTGCTCGACCATTTCGGCGGGCTCTACGTCGACCTGGACTTCGAGTGCCTCAGCCCCGTCGACGACCTCCTTGACGGGCGCGAACTCGTCCTCGGCTGCGAACCGGAGGCGCACACACGGCTGCTGCTCGCCCGCCGGAGCGGACTCCGCCGCATCGTCGGCAACGCGTTCATCGCGTCACGGCCGGGCCACCCCTTCTGGGCATACGTGCACCGCCAGTTGGTGGGCTCCCACAAGTCGTCCAGTGCGCTGGACGCCACGGGCCCCTTCTTCCTCACCAGAGCGGTCGAAAGCGTCCCGGATCCCGCCTCGATCACGGTCCTCGGTCCGGAGGTGCTCTATCCCGAGGTGAGCCCGTACGCCGCAGAACTGTTCGGCCCTCAGAAGGCCGACCACGAACGCGCCTACGCCGTGCACCACTGGTCCGGCAGCTGGGTGGCGGACACCCCCGCGGGCCCACGGCCCTCCGCCGGCAAACGGTTCCCGTTCTGGACGAGCCAGGAGATGCACCCCCTCGCCGACGGCATGCTCAGCCTTGACGCGCAGCGCCGCCGCTGGGCCTCGGGCGCGCCCGCGCCGACGGTGTCATGCCTGATGGTGACCAAGGATCGCTCGTCGACGGCCCGTCGCGCGATCAGGTGCTTCCGCGCGCAGACCTACCCGAACCTGGAACTGGTCGTCGTCGAGGACGGCACGGACGACGCACTCGAACGGCACGTCCGCGAGCTGGGCGACCCGCGGATCCGCCACCATCGACTCCCCCCGGAGCGGCGGCCGTTGGGCGAGCTGCGCAATGAGGCGGTGGACCGGGCGACCGGACCCTACGTATGCCAGTGGGACGACGACGACCTGTACGACCCGGAGCGGGTCGAGACACAGATGGCGGCGATTCTCGCACTGGGAGCCGACGCCTGCTTCCTCGCCCGTGAACGGCTGTGGTGGCCCGCTCGGCGCAAGCTCGCGATCTCCTGCGCGCGCGTCTGGGAAGGGTCGATGGTGTGCGCCAAGGATCGGCTGCCGCGCTACCCGGCACTGCGTCGGGGTGAGGACACGCCGGTGGCGGAAGGGGTGGTCCGCGGCTGCCGGGTGGTGTCGGTCGACGCGCCCGAGCTGTACACCTATGTGTGTCACGGCAGCAATACGTTCGACGACTCCCATTTCGCCGAGCACTTCGACGTGGCGACCGAGATCTGGGCCGAACCCGGCGCCTACGCCGAGCGATTGCAGGCCCTGGCGACCCGGCTGCCGATCGAGCCGAAGGACATCGCCCACGCCGAGACGGGTCCCGCCGTGGCCCGCGCCCAAGGACCGCAGACGGCCGTGGAGCCGGCCCCGGGCCCGGCGAGCGAGCGGCCACGGGTGCTGGTGCTCACCCCCGTCAAGGACGCGGCCGCGTTCCTGCCCCGCTATCTGGAGAACCTTCATGCCCTGGACTACCCGCGCGAGGCGATCTCCCTGGGCCTGCTGGAGGGCGACAGCAGGGACACGACGCGGGAAGTGCTCCAACAGGTCCTGCCCGGCCTCGAGTCAGAGTACCGGCGGGTCACCCTGGTGCACCGCGACTTCGGCCTTCAGTTGGAGGGCCCCCGCTGGGAGGCGGGCGTGCAGCGCCGACGCCGGTCGGTGCTGGCCAGGGCCCGCAACCATTTGCTCTCGCGGGCCCTTGCCGACGAGGAGTGGGTGCTGTGGCTGGATGTCGACGTCACCGACTGTCCGGCCGACCTGATCCAGCGTCTCCTCGGAGCGCGCAAGGACATCGTCGTCCCGCACTGTGCCACCACGGCGGGCGGACCCACCTACGACCTCAACACGTTCGTGCTTCACCGCAGCGCCGGCACGCTCAACTGGTCCCGATGGCTGCGCGACGGCATCCTGCAGCCCCCCAGAGGGTTCGGCCGGACCTACCTCGACGAGCTGCGTGGAAAGGGGCTGGTCCGCGTCGACTCCGTGGGTGGCACGGCACTGCTGGTCCGCGCCGACCTCCACCGTGACGGCCTGACCTTCCCGTGCTTCCCGTACCACCAGCTCATCGAGACCGAGGGCCTGGCCGCGATGGCCCGGGACATGGGCACCGCCTGCTGGGCCCTGCCCGACCTCGAAGTGCTGCATCCGCACCACGTCCCGGAGCCGGCAGGCGTCGGGGCCGCGTCCCCGTCCTGACCTCCCGGCCGGTGCACCCCGCTCGGCCGACTCGGGCCGGCGCTGACGCGTCACCCGTAGAATCCAGCACTTGGAGTAATCGTTTTGACGCGGAAAGTAAGCAAATCCTACGGTGGCGCCACTGCCCCGGTCACGGAACGTACCGGCCTTGCAGGGCAGCTCCCTACCCTCGACAGAGAGGCACCACCGTGAAAGCCCGTGTCATGTCCTCGCTGGCCCTCCCCGCCGCACTGGCAACCGCCGGACTGCTGAACGGCGCGGAGACGGCCTACGCCGCGGCCCTCGCCTCGGACTCGCTCCCCACGTCGGCGACCCACGCGGACCAGGCGATGGGCGACGTCACCGCCACCTCGGGGTCCGCATATCCCTGCACGCCCATCGGCAACATGACCATCAGCGACTACGTCCACTGCTGCACGCCCATCGGCAACCTGACCATCACCGGCTACCACCACTGCTGCGCGCCCGTCGCCAACCTCACGTTCTGCGACTACGGACACCACGGGCACCTGTACCCCTTCGACATCTACCCCTTCGAGGGTTAGGAGCGGCGACCGCGCTCCACCACGAGCGGGTGATCCGGCGGGTCCACTGCGACAGGGCCCTCCAACAGGGCCCGAGGGGGCTGCCGGCACCCCGCTACGCGGAATCCTGGCCACCCACTAAAGCGAAAGACGGCGCATGCCCCAGAGCTCCGATCCCGTGGTTTCGGTGGTCATCCCGTGCCACGACTACGCCCGCTATCTGCCCGATGCGGTGTCCAGCGTCCTTGCCCAGACGTTCGAGGACTGGGAACTGGTCGTCGTCGACGACGGCAGCACCGACGACACCGCCGAGGTGACCGAGGGCCTGATCGCCCGGCACCCGGACCGGCGCATCAGACTCCTCCGACAGGCCAATGCCGGGGTCTCCGCCGCGCGCAACACCGGAATCGCGGCCGCCGCCGGCCGCTACATCCTTCCCCTGGACGCCGACGACATGATCGCGCCCACGATGCTGGAGAAGACCGTCGCGGTGCTCGACAGTGAACCCGAGGTCGCCATCGCCTCCACCGACGTGTTCACCTTCACCGACGACGATCTGCCCCCACAGGTGATGCCGCTCCCCGCCTACAGCAGAGAACTGCTGCTCCAGCGACTGATCATGTTCTACTGCTCGCTGTACCGCCGTGAGGCGTGGCAGACCGTGGGCGGGTACGACGAGAACATGCGCGCCGGAGAGGACTGGGACTTCTGGATCGGCTGTGCCGAGCACGGCTTCGACGCGTACCACATCCACGAGCCGCTGTTCGGGGCGCGCAACAAGGACACCGGACTGCACCTGGAAGCCGCCGAGAACGACCTGGCCATCCGGGCCCGGATCGTCGCCAACCACCCGGAGCTGTTCAAGCCGATCACCCGCGGCTGGGCACACGCCGTGCTGAGCCAGGACGCGGAGGCCTGTCTGCGGGACGAGAACGTGCCCGACGACATCCTCACCCGGGCCACCGAGATGGACCAGTTCCTCGGCGCGGTCATGGCCCTGCAGAGGACCACGCGGGTGCAGTACTACCACATCCGGCGCCTGGAGAAGGCGCTGGCCGCCCACGGCGGAACCGCCACCCCGCCCAGCCGGGGAAGGGAAGAGACGCCGACGGCATCCGCCGTGTGACGCCGGCGCGGGGAAGCGGCCCCCGGGGTCTTTCTTTCGGATCAGGCCGGCTCGGAGCGACGGCGCCGTCTGGCCGACCCGAGCGGGGTCTGGTGCGTGCAACTGCAAGGCGGAGGAGGGAGTCGACGCGATGGGGGCGCCCCCGCGCGAGCGAAGCCGAGCGTGGGGGAGCCAGCGAGTGACGACAACCCGGCAGCTGTGCGTGCCAGGCCCCGCGACCCCGGCAAGATCCGAAAAGAGAGGTCCTCAGGCCGGTGTCACCTCGGCCGGTTCCGGCATCCCGGTCACAGCCGTCGGCGTCGGCGCCTCGGTGTGTCCGTCGCGCTCGGCGAACTGCGTCCGGTGCAGTTCCGCGTACCGGCCGCCCACCGCGAGGAGTTCCTCGTGCGTGCCCCGCTCCACGATCCGGCCGGCCTCCACGACCAGGATCTGGTCGGCGGCCCGGACAGTGGACAGGCGGTGGGCGATCACCACGGCGGTGCGGCCCTCCAGGGCCTCGCCGAGCGCCTCCTGGACCGCCGCCTCCGACGTGTTGTCCAGGTGGGCGGTGGCCTCGTCGAGGATGACCACGCGCTGGCGGGCCAGCAACAGCCGCGCGATGGTCATGCGCTGGCGTTCGCCGCCGGAGAGCCGGTAGCCGCGTTCACCGACCACGGTGTCCAGGCCGTCGGGCAGGGACCGTACGACCTCGGCGAGACGGGCGCGGCCGAGCGCGTCCCACAGCTCCTCGTCGGTGGCGGCGGGGCGGGCCAGCAGCAGGTTGGCGCGGACGGTGTCGTGGAAGAGGTGACCGTCCTGCGTGACCATGCCGAGGGTGGCCCGCAGCGAGGTCGCGGTGAGGTCGCGGACGTCGACACCGCCGATACGGACGGCGCCGGCGTCGACGTCGTACAGGCGCGGCAGCAGCTGCGCGATGGTCGACTTGCCCGCGCCGGAGGAGCCGACGAGGGCGACGGTCCGGCCGGGTTCGGCGCGGAAGGAGATGCCGTGCAGGACCTCGGCACCGCCGCGGCTGTCGAGGGCGGCGACCTCCTCGAGGGAGGCGAGGGAGACCTGGTCGGCGGACGGGTAGGCGAAGCGGACGTCCTCGAACTCGACCGCGACCGGGCCGTCGGGCACCTCGACGGCGTCCGGCTTCTCCTCGATCAGCGGCTTCAGGTCGAGCACCTCGAAGACCCGCTCGAAGCTGACCAGCGCGCTCATCACCTCGACGCGGGCTCCGGCGAGCGCGGTGAGCGGTGCGTAGAGCCGGGTCAGCAGCAGGGCGAGGGAGACGACCGCGCCCGCCTCCAGGGTGCCGCGCAGCGCGAACCAGCCGCCGAGGCCGTAGACGAGGGCCAGCGCGAGGGCCGAGACCAGGGTGAGGGAGGTGATGAACACCGACTGGGCCGTCGCCGTGCGCACGCCGATGTCGCGCACCCGGCGGGCGCGGGCCGCGAACTCGGCCGACTCCTCCTCGGGCCGGCCGAACAGCTTGACCAGGGTGGCTCCGGGCGCGGAGAAGCGCTCGGTCATCCGGGTGCCCATCGCGGCGTTCAGCGCGGCCGCCTCCCGCTGCATCCGGGCCATCCGGCTGCCCATGCGCCGGGCGGGCAGCACGAACACCGGGAGCAGCGCCAGCGCGAGCAGGGTGATCTGCCAGGACAGGGTGAGCATCACCGCGAGGGTGAGCAGCAGCGTCACCAGGTTGGTCACCACGCCCGAGAGCGTGTTGGCGAACGCCCGCTGGGCGCCGATCACGTCGTTGTTGAGACGGCTGACCAGCGCGCCCGTACGAGTACGTGTGAAGAACGCGACGGGCATGCGCTGCACATGATCGAACACAGCCGTGCGCAGGTCGAGGATGAGTCCCTCCCCGAGCGTCGCCGACAGGCGCCGGCCGAGGATGCCGAGCCCCGCCTCCGCGAGGGCGACGAGCGCGATGAGCAGGGAGAGCCGTACGACCGTCCTGGAGTCGTGCCCCGCCACGATCGCGTCGACGACGTGGCCGGCGAGTACCGGGGTGGCGACGGCGAGCAGCGCGGTCACCACCCCGAGCAGTACGAAGCGGACGATGCCCGCGCGGTGCGGGCGGGCGAAGGCGGCTATGCGCCGCAGCGTGGCGCGGGCGAAGGGACGGCGTTCCTGCTGCGCGTTCATCACGCTGTGCAGCTGCGTCCATGCGGTGGTTTCCATGCTCATGGAAGAGAACGTAAGACCTCAAGCTTCGTTGAGGTCAATGTCCGCGCCTGTTCAGCCCGGCCGGCGTCCGAGCACCCAAAGGCTTCCATGGCGCCTCCCTCCCATCCGCTGCCCGTCCGTAAGCCGCCGTCCGTGCTCGCGCCACCTGCCGTTGACGCGGCACGGAGAACCTCTTCCGATGTGACAGCGCTCCGATTCCCCGACGTCCCCCGGGGACGCCTCCCCCGGCGCGTCCCCGTCCGCCAGGTGCTGTGCCTGGTGCCGCTCGTGCTCGTCGCCGTGGCCGCGGTACGACACCGCTCGGTGCTCGCGGGGGGCTTCGGCCAGCTGCGCACGGCGTCCTGGCCGTGGCTGCTGGCGGCGGCCGGTGCAACCTGCCTGACCTGGGTCGCGGCCGCGTTCACCCGGCAGGGTGCGGTGGTGCAGCCGCTGCCGAAGGGGCGGCTGCTGGCGACCCAGTTCGCGGCGGGCGCGGCCAACCATCTGCTGCCCACCGGACTCGGCGCGGGCGCGGTGAACCTGCGCTTCATGACCGTGTGCGGGGTGCCGCTCGCCCGCTCCTCGGCCGCGCTCGCCCTGTATCTGCTGGCGGAGAGCGTGGGCCGGCTGGGCCTGCTGGCCGCGCTGCTGGCCGCGTTCCCGGACGCACTGCGGCTCGGCACGCTGCTGCCGGACGGCTCGGCGGTCCCGCTGCTGCTCGGCGCCGCCGTGCTGCTGGTCGTGGCGGCGGCCGCGCTGGCCCTCGTACGGCGGCTGCGCACGGCCGTCACGGGATTCCTGCGGGATGCCCTGGGCGAGGCGCGCTCGGTGCACACGCGTCCGGCCCGCGCGCTGGCCCTGTGGGGCGGTTCGCTGGCCTTCCCGGCGCTCCAGGCGGCCGGTCTCGCCGCGGTCGGCCAGGCGCTGCGGCTGCCGGTGCCGCCCGCGCACATGGCGCTCGCATATCTCGCGGCGACCGTCGCCGTGGCCCTGGTGCCCACGCCGGGCGGACTGGGCTCCGTCGAGGCGGCGCTGATCGTCGCGCTGATCGCGGCGGGCGGCCCGGCCGCGGTGGCCACGGCGGTGGTGCTCGCCTACCGGGTCATCACCGTGTGGGTGCCACTGGTGCCGGGGGCGCTGACCTTGGGGGCGCTGGTGCGGCTGAAGGTCATCTGAGGCAGAGTGGCCCCCCGAGCCGCACCCCCGTGAAGGAGTCCCTGCCGTGCCGGTCCGCGTGGAGCGCAAGGAACACGTCACCACGGTCGTCCTGTCCCGGCCCGAGGTCCGCAACGCCGTGGACGGCCCCACGGCCGCCGAACTTGCCGCCGCCTTCCGGGAGTTCGAGGCAGACGACAACGCCCGGGTGGCGGTGCTGTGGGGCGAGGGAGGCACGTTCTGCGCGGGCGCCGACCTGAAGGCGATGGGCACCGAGCGGGGCAACCGGGTCGCCGAGGGCGGCGACGGGCCGATGGGGCCGACCCGGATGCGGCTGTCCAAGCCGGTGGTCGCGGCCGTCGCGGGGCACGCCGTCGCGGGCGGCCTCGAGCTGGCCCTGTGGTGCGATCTCAGGGTCGCCGAGCAGGACGCCGTGTTCGGGGTCTTCTGCCGCCGCTGGGGCGTACCGCTGATCGACGGCGGCACGGTACGGCTGCCCCGGCTGATCGGCACCAGCCGGGCCATGGACATGATCCTGACCGGCCGCCCGGTCCCGGCCCGCGAGGCCTACGACATCGGCCTCGCCAACCGTCTCGTCCCCACCGGCCGCGCCCGTGCCGAGGCGGAGGACCTCGCGGCGGCCATCGCCCGCTTGCCGCAGGCCTGCCTGCGCGGCGACCGGGCCTCGGTGCTGGAGCAGGACGGGCAGGACGAGGAAGCGGCGATGCGCGGCGAACTGCGGTACGGATCGGCCGTATTGGCGGAGGGGTTGGAGGGAGCGGCCCGGTTCGCCGGGGGTGCCGGGCGGCACGGGTCCTACACGGACCTGTGAACCGTCCGACGGCGATCATCGGCCCCCAGCCACTCCAGCACCGCGCCGGCCGCCGCTGCTCCGTCCCGGGTCGCCGCCCTGGCACGCTGTCCGGGACGCAGCACGCCGCCGGCGGCGAAGACGTCCGGACGTGAGGTGTGCGGGCTCGTGCCCAGCGTGATGCCGGCCCGGTGGGCGAGTTCGTTCTCGGCGACGAAGTCGCCGGTGAAGACGATCGTGTCGCAGGGCAGGGTGGCCGTACGGCCGTCACGGTGGCGCACGCGCACGCCGGACAGGCGGCCGTGGCCGAGGACTTCGGTGACCGTGGTGTCCGTGAGGAGGGGAACGGCACGCCCCAGGCGCGCCGACCGGGCGCGCAGCGGCGGGACTTGGGCGCGTGCGTGCACGGTGACCAGAGCGACGACGTCGGTCCCCGCAGCGCGAAGGGTGCCGGCCGCCGCGTACGACACCTCCTCCGCGCCCACCACCACCGCCCGGGTGCCGATCGGCTGCCCGTACAGGTGTACCGACTGCTGGAGTTCACCGGTGGTGTAGACGCCGGCGGGCCGGGTGCCGGGCACCAGCCGGGCCGCACGGGGGCGTTCCCGAGCGCCGGTGGCGAGGACGACGGCCCGGGCCGCGATCCTCTCCAGCCCGCCAGGGCCGACGGCCGTGAGGACCGGCCCCGGCCCGCCGGAGGCGATCCCGGCCCGTCCGCCACCGTAGCTCACCGACGCAGGAGCGTCCGCCCTGCCGGAGGAGGTCCCGTCCGCGTCCCCGCCGCTGCCTGTCGGCTCCACAGCCGCCCAGTCGAGAACGGTCACGCCGGTCCGGATCACCGCCCCTGCCCGGCGGGCGGCCTCGGCCAGCAGCCGCGCGTACCCCGGTCCGGTCAGCGGACGCGTCCACGTGCCGAAACCGCCGTGCGCGCAGTACCGAGGCACTCCCCCGGCCTCCGCCTCCCGCTCCACCACCTCCACCCGGCCGACCCCGGCAGCGGCCAGGGAAGCCGCGACCGCGAGACCGGCGGGACCGGCACCCACGACAAGAACACCGACCCGGCGTTCGGCGATCACCTACGCCCCTCCTCGAACAGCCGCCGTACCGCCGCCCCGCAGTAGAAGCCCTGGCAGCGCCCGGCCCGGGCCCGGGTACGGCGGCGCAGGCCGTCCAGGGTGCGCGGCGGGATCGTACTGGCGAGGGCGTCGCGGATCTCGCCGCGGGAGACGCGCTCGCAGTGGCAGACGAGGGTGCCGTACTCCGGGTCGGCGGCGATGAGTTCGGGCCGTTGGTGGGGGCGCGGGAAGGCCTCGCCGAGGTGGGGCATGCGGACCGGGTCGAGGTCGTGCACCGGCCCGAGTTCGAGCCCGATGTGGGTCAGCAGGCCGGCGACGTGGGCGGCGATGGCCATGGACGCGGTCAGGCCGGTGGAGCGGATGCCGCCGACGGTGACGTACGCCTGCCCAGGGTGGGCGGTGATGCGGTAGTCCTCGTGCTCGGTGGCGGCGCGCAGCCCGGCGTAGACGGCGGTGACCTCCTCCCGCAGCAGCGCGGGCAGGATGCGGCCACCCTTGTCCCGCAGCAGGGCGAGGCCTTCGGCGGTGGAACCGGTGTCCTGTTTGTCGTGCAGGTCCTCGGCGGTGGGGCCGAGCAGGACGTTGCCGTGGACGGTGGGGGCGACCAGGACGCCCTTGCCGAGGGCGGTCGGGACCGGCAGGAGGATGTGCCGGACCAGGGGGCGGGCGAGCTTGTCGTGGACGATGAGCTGGCCGCGGCGCGGGGTGACGGTGAAGTCGTCGTGGCCGAGCGCCCGGTCGAGGGTGTCGGCGTGCAGTCCGGCCGCGTTGACCAGGTGGCGGGCGCGCAGGGTGCCTCTGGAGGTGGTCAGGAGATGACCGTGCTCGCTCCGGTCGGCCTGGTCCACGCGGGTGTTCAGGTGCAGGTCGACGCCCGCCCGGACCGCCTGGGTGGCGTACGCCAGGGTCGTCGTCCAGGGGCAGATGATGCTCTCGCCGGGCACGTGCAGGGCGCCGAGCGCGCCGGGGCCGAGGTGCGGCTCGCGGGCGTACAGCTCGTCGGCGCCGAGGAGCCGGGTGTCGGGGCAGTCGTTGCGTGCGGCCTTCTCGGCGAGGTGGGGCAGGGCGGCCAGTTGGTCCTCGTCCCAGGCGACGAGCAGGGCGCCCACCCGTTCGAGGGGGATGCCGGACTCGGCGGCGTACCCGGCCAGCCGCCGGGAGCCCTCGCGGACCAGCCGGGCCTCCAGGGAGCCGGGGGTCGCGTCGAAACCGGTGTGCAGGATCGCGGTGTTGGCCTTGGAGGTGCCCTGGCCGACGTCGTCCTGCGCCTCGAGAAGGGCGATGCGCAGGCGGGGACGGCGGGCGAGTTCGCGGGCGATGGCGCAGCCGACGACTCCGGCGCCGACGATCACGACGTCGTACGTCGGTGCGGCCGGCGGCCCTTCCGCCGTGACCGTCATGAGCCGAGCAGCGCGGCGACCGCGGTGCGGAAGCCGGCCATGCGTGCGGCGGCCTGTTCGGCCGGGATGCGGGGCTCGTAGACGGCGGCGGGTTTCCCGTCGGGCAGGGCGTCCTCGAAGTCCGGCGCGGGGTCGGCGCCGAGCCGGGCGAGGGCGGCCGCGCCGAGCGCGGTGGCGTCGGGGAGCGCGGAGACCTCGACGGGGCGTTGCAGGAGGTCCGCCTGGGTCTGCATGAGCAGGGCGGAACGGGTCAGGCCGCCGTCGACGCGCAGCGCGTCGAGCGGGGCGCCGAGGTCGGCCTCGGCCGCTTCCGCCAGCTCGACGACCTGGGCCGCCAGCCCCTCGCACAGGGCGCGCACCAGGTGCCCGGGGCCGGTGTCGAGGCGGAGTCCGGTCAGCGAACCGCGCAGATCGCCGCGCCACCAGGGGGCGGCGAGCCCCGCGAGGGCGGGTACGAAGGTGACGCCGCCGCTGTCGGGGACGGCGCCGCCCACCGGGTCGAGGTCGGCGGCCGAGGAGATGACGCCGAGGTCGGTGAGCCAGCGCACGGCGGAGGCTGCCGTGTAGACCTGTCCGTCCAGGCAGTAGCTCGTGTCTCCGGCGAGCCGCCAGGCGACGCAGCTCACGAGTCCTGAGGTGCCGCGCCGGGGTGTGCCACCGGTGTGCGCCAGCAGGAACGCGCCCGTGCCGTAGGTGCACTTGGCGCGGCCGGGGCCGGTGATGCGCTGGGCGAGCAGGGCGGCCTGCTGGTCGACCGCGAGACCGGTGAGCGGGATCTCGGTGCCGAACGCCTTTGTGGTGCCGATGGGTTGGGCGTTGTCGACCACTTGCGGGAGCCGTTCGCCCGACAGCCCGTAGATCTCCAGTGCCGGCGCTGACCACTGCGCGCGGTCGAGGTCGAGGAGCTGGGTGCGGCCGGCGGTGGCCGCGTCGGTGACGAAGGCGCCGGTGAGGCGGTGGACCAGCCAGGCGTCGGAGGTGGTGACGACGCCCTCACGGGTGAGGTGACGGCGGATCCAGGCCATCTTGGGTGCCGCGAAGTACGGATCGAGCGGGAGGCCGGTCAGCTGCCGCAACGTGTCGACGTGCTCGGCGAGTTCGCCGCAGAGGGTCTCGGCGCGCCGGTCCTGCCAGACGAGGGCGTCGGTCAGCGGGCGGCCGGTCGCCGGGTCCCAGGCGAGGACGGTCTCCCCCTGGTTGGCCAGGCCCATCGCCACGACGTCCTCGCCCGCCTCGGCTAGTGCGGCGCCACCGGCGTCGAGCACCGAGGCGTACAGCTCGGCCGGATCCACCTCGACCCGCGCGCCGGGCAGGTGGCGGGGCCGTACGGCGGCGAAGCCGGTACCGAGGACACCGCGTTCGGGGCAGACCACCAGGGCCTTGGTGCCGGACGTGCCCTGGTCGACGGCGAGCACCGGCCCCGTCATCGCACCCTCCCGCCCGCTCGTCCGGCCCTTTCGAAGATCGGCGCGACCAGCCTGCCGTCGGTCCGCGGCCCACGTCAAGCACGGCCGGACCCGGATCAACTGCCGGGAGGCCTGGTTGAGTTGACAACAATGGCAGGGCGGAATCGACCCGCCTATAGTGACCGCCGACCCACACGTGGCCCCTCAACCACCGCCCAGAGGAGGGCTGTTGTCACCGCGCCCCGCCACCCTGCCCGTCCGCTCGCGGACCGGGGCGGGCGGCTGATGCCCAGAGAAGGAGCACGTCCCTCCTACGACCCCGCCGGCCACGACGGCGCCCTGCGCACCGCCCTGCAGGATCTGCGCACCGGACGCTGGATGGCGATGCGCGCCCTGCTGGCGGACACCACGAGCCCGGGGCGGTGGACCCAGCGCACCCAGATCCTCGCGGCCGCGGCGGCCGGCACCGACGTGGTGCGGGCCTGGCTCGCGGAGGAACCGGACAGCGTCCAGGCCGCGGTGATGCACGCCCGGGTCGGCGTGGAGCGGGCCCTGCGGGCCCAGCGCGAACGGCATCTGCGCACCCACGAGTTGTGGATCGAGGCCTGGGACGCCGCGCAGTCCGCCACCCAGACCGCCCCCCAGGACCCCGTGCCCTGGGTGTGCCTGCTGGCGCTGGCCCAGCTGGATCCGGAGCGGCGCTGGGAGGAGCACCGGGCGCCGCCGCCGGAACCCGTGCTGCCGCCCGGCCCATGGGGGCTGCTGGCCGAGGCCGGCCGGCGCGATCCGGACAACCGCGAGGCCCACCACCGCATGCTGCAGTTCCTGTACGCGGCCGACGCCTCGGACCGGCTCGCCCAGGCCGCGGGCTACGCCCAGTGGGCCGCCGCCTCGGCTCCGCCCGGCTCCGCGCTGCACGTGCTGCCGCTGTACGTGCGGGTCGAACGCTACCGGCGGGGCAGCGGGCACGACGCGGCGCTCGATCTGCACTGGGTGGCGGAGGACGCGACCCGCGAGGCGCGGCGGGCGCTGCATTCCTGGTTCGAGCACGCGCCGCGGGACGAGCGCTCGCTGCTGGACCTCAACCACCTGGCCCACGCCCTGTGGGGCGCCCTCCGGTTCCCGGACGCGGCCCGGGTGTTCGACGCGATCGGCCCGTACTTCACACCCCCGCCCTGGATGTATCGCACCCCGGAACGCGGCCGTGCCGTGGAGGTCTTCCTGCAGGCCAGGGACCGCTGCCGGACGGCCGCCGAGGACTTCGACGCCCGCCCCTGACACCCTTCGTTTCCCTCACGCCCCCGGAGGTCTGCGCATGTCCCCCGCACCAGAACCGTCGCCCTCCCCGGCCCGGCCGCAGCACGACGAGGAGCGGCGGCTGCGCGAACTCGGCTACCGCCCGGTGCTGGCCCGCCGCATGGGTGGCTTCGGCAACTTCGCCATCAGCTTCTCGGTGATCTCGATCCTGTCCGGCTGCATGACGCTGTACGGCTTCGGGCTGGGCGCCGGCGGGCCCGCCGTGATGCTGTGGGGCTGGGCCGGGGTCGGTCTGTTCGTGCTCTGTGTCGGCCTCGCGCTCGCCGAGGTCACGAGCGCCTATCCGACCTCCGGCGCCCTGTACTACATGGCCGACCGGCTCGGTGGCCGACGCTGGGGCTGGTACACGGGCTGGCTGAATCTGCTCGGTCTGCTCGGCGCGATCGCCGGGATCGACTACGGCGCCGCCCTGTTCACCGGCGCCTTCGCCAACCTCCAGTGGGGCTTGAAGCCGACGCCCGGCAGGACCATGCTGATCTTCTGCGCCGTCCTGCTGCTGCATGCCGTGCTGAACCTGTTCGGCGTCCGTCTGGTGAGCCTGCTGAACTCGGTCAGCGTGTGGTGGCACCTGGCCGGTGTGGCGCTCATCGTCGGCGCGCTCGCGATCGTCCCCGACCAGCACCAGTCGCCGTCCTTCGTGTTCACCAGGTTCGTGAACGAGACGGGCTGGTCCAGCCCTCTCTACGTGGCGGCGATCGGACTGCTGCTCGCCCAGTACACGTTCTCCGGCTACGACGCCTCCGCCCACCTCTCCGAGGAGACCTCCAACGCCTCGGTGTCCGCGGCGCGGGGCATCGTCCGGTCCATCTGGGTGTCATGGATCGCCGGCTTCGTGCTGCTGGCCGGCCTGACCTTCGCCATCCAGGACTACGACGCCACGCGCACCACCGACACGGGTGTGCCGCCCGCGCAGATCCTGCTCGACGGGCTCGGCACCGACGGCGCGAGCGCCCTGCTGCTCGTGGTGATCATCGCTCAGCTGTTCTGCGGGAACGCCGAGGTGGCGGCGGCCAGCCGCATGGTGTTCGCGTTCAGCCGGGACGGCGCCCTGCCCGGCTCGCACCTGTGGCGCAGGGTCAGCAGCCGCACCCAGACCCCGGTGGCCGCGGTGTGGCTGTCCGTGATCGTCGCCGGCGTCCTCGCCCTGCCGTCCCTGTACTCGGCGACCGCCTACGGCGCGGTCACCGCCATCAACGTCATCGGCATCACCCCCGCCTACGCCATCCCGGTGCTGCTGCGATTGCGCGCGGGCGATCGTTTCCGGCCGGGTCCGTGGAACCTGGGCCGGTGGAGCAGGCCGGTCGGCTGGATCGCGGTGGTCTGGGTGGCCTGTGTGACGGTGCTGTTCTGCCTGCCGCAGTCCTCGCCGGTCACCGTCGACACCATGAACTACGCGTCCGTGGCCCTCGTCGTCGTCCTGGTCCTGGCCAGCATCTGGTGGTACGTCGCCCGCCGTTCGTACGGCACGCCCACCACCGCCGCCTACGGCAGCGACCGCGACCAGGCCGAACTGGCGGAGGGCATCGTCTGAACAGCGCCGGTCCAGGTACGAACTGCCGTGCCGGATACGGCAGGATGAACGTTCGCGCCGCTCGCCGAGGACGTCGGCGGCGGCGCGCACGCACATTCCGGACATCGAGCAGGTGGCAACGTGACGAGACTTCACATCAGGCTCTCCGCAGCAGCTTCGCGCCCCGGAGGTGACCGGTGAACCGCGCGCTGACCCTGGACGATCTCGTCCTCGCCGGCATCGCCCTGGCCGCGGGCCTGGTGCTGGCCTTTCTGTCCCGCATGTTGCTGCGCTGGCTGGCCAAGCACGCCAAGCGGACCCGGTGGAGCGGCGACGACGTCATCGTGGACGCGCTGCGCTCCGTGATCCCCTGGGCGGCGATCGCGGCCGGCGCGGCGGCGGCCGCGGCGGTGCTGCCGTTGACCCGGACCATCCAGCAGCACGTCAACCAGATCCTCCAGGTGTGGCTGATCTTCGTGGTGACCCTGTCGGCGGCCCGGGTGATCGCGGGCCTGGTCCGCTCGGTCACCCAGTCCCGCTCCGGCGTGGCGGGTTCGGCCACCATCTTCGTCAACATCACCCGGGTCCTGGTCCTCGCCATCGGCTTCCTGGTGGTGCTGCAGACGCTCGGCATCTCCATAGCGCCGCTGCTCACCGCCCTGGGCGTGGGCGGCCTCGCCGTCGCGCTGGCCCTGCAGGACACCCTCGCCAACCTCTTCGCGGGTATCCACATCCTCGCCTCCAAGACCGTCCAGCCGGGCGACTACATCCGCCTGAGCAGCGGCGAGGAAGGCTATGTCGTGGACATCAACTGGCGTCAGACGACGGTGCGGCAGCTGTCCAACAACCTGGTGGTCGTCCCCAACGGCCAGCTCGCGAAGACCAACATGACCAACTACACCCGGCCCGAGCAGCGGTTGACGGTGCTGGTGCAGGTCGGCGTGAGCTACGACTCCGACCTGGACCACGTCGAGCGGGTGACGGCGGAGGTCGTCGCGGAGGTGATGACCGGGATCACCGGCGCCGTCCCGGACCACGAGCCCGCCATCCGCTTCCACACCTTCGGCGACTCCCGCATCGGCTTCACGGTGATCCTCGGCGTCGGCGAGTTCAGCGACCAGTACCGCGTCAAGCACGAGTTCATCAAGCGCCTCCACCGCCGCTACCGCGAGGAGGGCATCCGCATCCCGGCCCCGACCCGCACGGTGGCCCTGCAGCAGGGGGCGGCGGTGATCCCGCACCAGCGGAGCGGGGACGACCTCAGGGAGCAGAGTTCCTCCGGATGAGATCCCCCGCGTCGCCCCGAGGGGGCCGCTGCGCCCGCGGTGCGCAGCGGCCCCCGACGCTCGCCGCGTGACGTCGTGCGCCCGCCTCCCCGGGGTGGAATACGCTCGAAGGAGTATGACTCCTCCTCCAGCCCCGACTCCTCCCGATCCGGCCGTTCCCGGCCCGGCTCCCCGCGATCCGGCCGCTCCCGACCCGACCGCCCGCTCCCTGGACCAGCGGCTCGACGCGATCGCGCGCCAGCCGTTCCGGGCGAAGTTCCATCTGCGCGGCCGGGACCTGGCCACCGCCGAGCTGAAGGGCCCGGCGACGATCCGGTGGCACGCGTACGACCTGATCGCCAAGCGGCTGGCCCCGGCCCGGCCGTACAAGGACGGCAAGCAGACCCCGTACCGGGGTCATCCGGTCTTCGTCGCCCAGCACGCCACCGCCACCTGCTGCCGTGGTTGCCTGCGGCGCTGGCACGGGATCCCCGAGGGGCGCGCGCTGAGCCGCGCGGAGCACGTGTACGTGGTGGACGTGATCTGCCGGTGGATCGAGCGCGAGGTGGCGGGCGGAGCCGGGCCGGACTCCGCCCGCCACGGTTGATCAGAGCGTGGCCGAGTTCTCGTGCCAGTGGCCGCCGCGCCCGCTGTGCGGTGCCGCGAAGGACGAGCTGACCGGGTTCACCGTCCAGTCGGGGTGGCCGGGCATGCGCGGGGTCTTCGTGCCGTAGAGCCAGTCCCGCAGGAAGCCGGACTGGTCCTGGCCGGAGACCTCCGAGGCGACCGCGATGTAGTCGTCCGTCACCGCCGAGGAATTGCGGAAGCGCTCCAGGAAGGCGCGCTCGACGGCGTTGAAGACCTGCTCCCCGACCTGCTGCCGGAAGGCGTACAGGACCAGCACGCCGCCCAGGTAGCGCTGGCTGTCGAACAGGTTGACCGCGTTGGGTGAGGCCACCGGGCCGGAGTCGTGGCGCCACTGGTCGCCGCGGGCGTAGGTGTCCTTCATACGGGCTTCCATGGTGGTCAGGCCCAGCGAGTCGGCCCAGCCCCGCTCGTAGCGGTACAGCAGCCCGTAGAAGTCGGCGTGGCCCTCGTTCAGCCACAGGTCGGCCCAGGTGGCGGGGCTGACCAGATTGCCGAAGTAGGAGTGGACCAGCTCGTGCATCATGTGCGAGCCGATCTTCTTCTCCTCCTGGAGCAGGAAGTTCGGCTTGTACAGGGTGAGGGTCTGCGTCTCCAGGCCGGTGAAGCCGAAGGCGTTCGGGTCGTCGGAGTTGCACGGGAGCAGGCCGTACGTCTCGAACGGGAAGGCACCCAGCCGGGACTCCAGCCACGTCACCAGGTTCGGGGTGAGCGCGAGCGCCGGTTCCAGCGCGGCGGCCCGGGCGGACGGCACGACGTCGCGCAGGGGCAGGCCGTGCGGGCCCTGCCGGTCCTTGACCACGTAGTCGCCGACGGTGATCTGGACCAGCTCGGTGGCCATCGGCGACGCCGAGCGGTACGAGTACGCCGTACGGCCGCCGGACAGGGCCTGGGTGCCGGTGAGGTTGCCGTTCGCCACGCCGCGCAGCCCGTTCGGGACGGTGATGCGGAAGGTGAAGTCCGCCTTGTCCGAGGGGTGGTCGTTGCACCGGAAGACGGTGTGCGCGGAGTTCGGCTGCGGGCAGATCGCGAAGCCGTCCGGGGTGGGCACCCAGGCGGTGTGGGCGAGGGTGCGGCGCGGGTCGGCGGAGTACGCGACGCTCACCCGGACCAGGGTCTCCGGCGCCAGCTCCGTGGCGGGTGTGATCCTCAGCTTCTCACCCACCTGCTCGAAGGCGGCGGTGGCACCGGCGACGCTCACCGAGCGTATGTCCAGGCCCAGGGCGTCCAGCGAGAAGCGGCTCAGCGGCCGGTCGATGCGCATCTTCAGGGTCGCGATCGCGTCGACCTTCTGGGCCGTCGCGTCGTAGGTGAAGTCCAGGCAGTAGGACGAGACCCGGTAGCCCTCGTTGCCGAGGGTGGGAAAGACGGGGTCACCGAGGGTCTCCGGGCCGGGGTCCGCCACCCTGCGCTTGGCCGTTCCCCCGCCGGCGGGACGCGCCTGGGCCGGGGAGCCCGCCGTCAGTGCCGCCGCCGTGCCGATCAGGGCGGCCACCGGGGCCGTCACTCTGGTGCGATATCTCATGGTCAGCTTTCGCTCGGGCGGCCGGGTGGTCGGGTCCCGCCGCCGGTCGGTTGGGCGATCGCTTGTCATGACCACGAGATCGGGGATTCGGTTGCACCCGCGCGGCACGTTTTCGATCGAGGTCCCCTGTCGAACGGACCTCGGTCACGAGATATCTTGATGTCGAGCAATGTTGCAGACGTGGAGCGGAGCACCCGGTGACTGACTCGACCATCATCTACACCTACACAGACGAGGCCCCGGCCCTGGCGACGCATTCGTTCCTGCCGGTGATCCAGGCGTACGCCTCGCAGGCCGGTGTGCCCGTGGAGACCCGCGACATCTCGCTGGCCGGGCGCATCATCGCCGTCTTCCCGGAGTACCTGAACGAGGACCAGCGCATCCCGGACGCCCTGAGCGAGCTGGGCGAGCTGGCCAAGACGCCCGCCGCCAACATCATCAAGCTGCCGAACATCTCGGCGTCCATCCCGCAGCTGAGGGCCGCCGTCGCCGAGCTGCAGGGCAAGGGCTACGCGCTGCCGGACTACCCGGACGATCCGAAGACCGACGAGGAGCGCGAGATCCGCGCCCGCTACGACAAGATCAAGGGCTCGGCCGTCAACCCGGTGCTGCGCGAGGGCAACTCCGACCGCCGCGCCCCCGCCTCGGTCAAGAACTACGCCAAGACCCACCCGCACCGCATGGGCGCCTGGAGCTCCGACTCCAAGACCAACGTGGCCACCATGGGCGTGGACGACTTCCGCTCCACGGAGAAGTCCGTGGTGATCTCCGAGGCCGGTGCGCTGCGCATCGAGCTCAAGGGCGACGACGGCTCGACCACCGTCCTGCGCGAGTCCGTCCCGGTGCTCGAGGGTGAGGTCGTCGACGCCTCCGTGATGCGCGTCGCCGCGCTGCGGGAGTTCCTGACCGCGCAGGTCGCTCGCGCCAAGGAGGAGGGCGTCCTGTTCTCCGTGCACCTGAAGGCCACGATGATGAAGGTCTCGGACCCCATCGTCTTCGGTCACGTGGTGCGCGCCTTCTTCCCGAAGACGTTCGCGAAGTACGGCGAGACGTTCGCCGCCGCCGGCCTGACCCCGAACGACGGTCTGGGCGGCATCCTCAAGGGCATCGAGGCCCTCCCGGAGGGCGCCGAGATCAAGGCCTCCTTCGACGCCGAGCTGGCCGAGGGCCCCGCGCTCGCCATGGTGGACTCCGACAAGGGCATCACCAACCTGCACGTGCCCTCCGACGTCATCGTCGACGCCTCGATGCCGGCCATGATCCGCACCTCCGGCCACATGTGGGGCCCGGACGGCCAGGAGGCCGACACCCTCGCGGTGCTGCCGGACTCCTCGTACTCCGGCGTCTACCAGGCCGTGATCGACGACTGCCGTGCCAACGGCGCCTACGACCCCTCCACCATGGGCTCCGTCCCGAACGTCGGTCTCATGGCGCAGAAGGCCGAGGAGTACGGCAGCCACGACAAGACCTTCGAGATCCCGACCACGGGCACCGTCCGCCTGGTCGACCGGGCCGGCAACGTCGTACTGGAGCAGACGGTCTCCGCCGGCGACATCTTCCGCGCCTGCCAGACCAAGGACGCCCCGATCAAGGACTGGGTGAAGCTCGCCGTCACCCGCGCCCGCGCCACCGGCGACCCGGCCGTCTTCTGGCTGGACGAGACCCGCGCCCACGACGCCAACCTGATCGCCAAGGTCAAGCAGTACCTGACGGAGCACGACACCGAGGGCCTGGACATCCGCATCCTGCCCCCTGTCGAGGCGACCAAGCTGTCGGTGGAGCGCATCCGCCGCGGCGAGAACACCATCTCGGTGACCGGCAACGTGCTGCGTGACTACCTGACCGACCTCTTCCCGATCCTGGAGCTGGGCACCAGCGCCAAGATGCTGTCGGTCGTCCCGCTGATGGCCGGCGGCGGCCTGTTCGAGACGGGCGCCGGCGGCTCCGCGCCGAAGCACGTCCAGCAGTTGGTCAAGGAGAACTACCTGCGCTGGGACTCCCTCGGCGAGTTCTTCGCCCTGGTGCCGTCCTTCGAGCAGTACGCGGCGGTCACGGGCAACACCCGCGCCAAGGTCCTCGCCGACGCCCTCGACCGCGCCACGGCGACCTTCCTCAACGAGGACAAGTCCCCGACCCGTCGCGTCGGCGGCATCGACAACCGCGGCAGCCACTTCTACCTGTCCCTGTACTGGGCGCAGGAGCTGGCCCGGCAGACCGACGACGCCGACCTGGCCAAGGCGTTCGCCCCGCTCGCCGAGACCCTTGCCGCGAACGAGCAGCGCATCGTCGACGAGCTGATCGCCGTCCAGGGCAAGCCGGCCGACATCGGCGGCTACTACCAGCCGGAGAAGGCCAAGGCGGACGCGGTCATGCGCCCGTCGGCCACCTGGAACGAGGCGCTCGCCTCGCTGAGCTGACACCCGCGGCAGTGATCCCGCCCCGGTCGGACTTCCCCGGCCGGGGCGGAGGCACGTCCGGTGCCGGCGTGCCCGCCTGGTGATGCCTCCGGCGGTGCCGGCCCAGGTGGCCGAGCCGCTGCCGCGACCCTAGTCGGTGCAGCCGGCCACGGCTGGTGAGCTGGGGGCGCAGTTGGTGCGGATGTTGTGCTCGACCCTGGTGGAGATCAGGTCGACCGTTCCGCCTTCGTTGAGGATGCCGCCCGGGTCGGTGTTGGCGACGTTGTAGGTCACGGAACTGTGCCTGAGGGTTGCGGTGGCTCCGTTCACGTTGGCGAGGCCACCGCCCCGGGCGCCGGCGCCGGTGGTCCTGTTGGCGTAGACGGTGCTGTCGTCGATCGTCAGACGACCACCGCTGTTGCGGATGCCTCCGCCGTCGCCGAGCGGTCCCCCCTGGCTGTTGTAGCTGACCGTCGTGCGGCTGAGCGTCGTCGTCGCGTCGGAGAGGTTCAGTCCACCGCCTGCGCCGAAGCCCTGCACGCCGCTGTAACCGGCCGAGTTGTCGGTGACGCTGCTGTCGGTGAGGGACAGAGTGCCACTGGCCCAGATGCCGCCGCCGCTGGCGAAGGAGGTGTTCCCGCTGATCGTGCTGGTCAGGAACGGCGCCGTGCCGCCGTCCTGGTCCATGCCGCCACCGGTGTCCGCGAAGTTGTCGACGATGAGGGTGTCCCGGGCCGTGACCGTGCCGCCGTCGTTTTCGATGCCACCGCCGGAACTGCTGTGGTTGGGGTCGGTGAAGACGGCGTTGTTGCGGATCTCGACATTGCGCAAGGTCAGGGCGGTACCGGATTCGCTGAGCCGGATCCCGCCGCCGGCCCCCTGGCCCCGGCCGTCGCGAAGGGTGAGGTCGCTGAGCGTGAGGTGACTGGCGAGTCGATCTGGAAGATCCGGAAGTCAGGCGTTCCCTGCCGGGTACTCCGCCTGATCGTGCTGCCGTTGCCCTCGACAGTGATCCTGCTCGTGATCACCGGCAGGCCGTTGCCGGTCCCCGTGGCGGAGTTGTCCGGTGTGGTCAGCGTGAAGACGCAGTTCCGGGCGAGCCGGAGGCGGCCGCCGCCGGCCTGGTTCAGGTCACGGACGGCGTTCTTGAGAGCGGTCTCACTGCAGCTGACATAGCGCTGCGAAGTGGCGGCGGCCGCCGGTACGCTGACGCCGGCGGCGAGGGCCGCCGCCGTCAGGGCCGCGCCGACGACAGCGGAAGATGGCCTCATGGTGCTGCCTTTCTCGGTGAGCAGCCGGAACCAGCCCCAGTCGCTCCCGCTGGTGACCTGCCGCATGGGGTACGCAACGACAGGTATGTATGAGTGACGGAACGCCATGGCATGCCGGGCGGGCGGCTCTTTCACTCCCCGGGGAGACGTCACGAGCCTCCCGGGGGCCGCCGTTCGGCCCCCTCGGCTCTGTGCACCGTGCGGCAGCGCCCACCAGCCCCTCCCTTCTCCGAAAACGCCCCCTGCAACTTACGGAGCAGCCATGACCGAACCCGCCGTCTCGTTCGAACTCCTGCCTGGTTCCGCCGAGTCGCCCGTGCTGCTGCACGTGCCGCACGCGTCGCGGGCGATACCGGACGACGTCCGCGAGGGGATCGTGCTGGACGACGCGGCGCTGGAGCTGGAGCTGGCCCACATCACCGACGCGCACACCGCCGAGATCGCGGAGCGGGCGGCAGGGATGGCCGGGACCACTCCCTGGCGGTTCGTCAACCGGCTGTCGCGGCTGGTGGTGGATCCGGAGCGGTTTCCGGACGAGCGGGAGGAGATGCTCGCCGTCGGGATGGGAGCGGTGTACACGCGGACCACGCACCGGGGCGAACTGCGGGCCGCGGACACCGACCCCGAGCCGCTGGTCGAACGGTATTTCCGGCCGTACGCCCGGGCGATGACCGAGGCGGTGGCCGGGCGGCTCGCCGCGACCGGGCGGGCGGTCGTGATCGACGTCCACTCCTACCCCGGCCAGGCGCTGCCGTACGAGCTGCACGGGTCGGGCCCGCGTCCCCCGGTGTGCCTGGGCACGGACGCCTTCCACACCCCGCCGGACCTGAAGGAGGCGGCGCGTGCGGCGTTCTCGGGGTGCGGGGAGACGGGGCTGGACAGTCCGTTCAGCGGGACCTATGTCCCGCTGGAGTACTACGGGCGGGACAGGCGGGTGAGCGCGCTGATGGTGGAGATCCGCCGGGACACGTACATGGCCGAGCCCGGCGGTCCCGCCGGGCCGGGTCTCGAGCGGCTCGCCGCCGCGCTGGCCGCACTCGTGGACGCCGTGCAGGCCTCCGGCTGGAGCACTCCCGCAGGACAGCGCTCGGAGTGCGTACGAGGGTGGTGAGCATGACCGAGGAGACCAGCACGCGCACCGACCAGGCCCCGGCGCCCGTGCGGGCGGTGGGCATGGCGGAGGAGATCACGCTCACCGGCCACGGCCCGCCCGTGCGGGACTGGCCGCCGCTCGACCTGGACGGGACGGACTTCGACCCGGTCCTCGCCGGTCTGATGCGTGAGGGCCCGCTGACCCGGATCCGGCTGCCGTTCGGCGAGGGCTGGGCGTGGCTGGCCACCCGGTACGAGGACGTGAAGCTGATCACCAACGATCCGCGGTTCAGTCGCGCGGAGGTCACCCGCCGTCAGGTGACCCGGCTCGCCCCGAACTTCGCTCCCCGCCCGGGCTCGCTCGCCTGGGCCGACCAGCCCGAGCACAACCGGCTGCGCAAGCCGGTCGCCGGCGCCTTCACGGTGGGCGCCATGAAGCGGCTGCGGCCCCGCGCACAGCAGATCCTGGACGAACTGGTGGACGGGGTCGTACGGGAGGGCCCACCCGCGGATCTGGTCGAGCGGGTGCTGGAGCCGTTTCCTGTCACGGTGGTCAGTGAGGTGATGGGCGTGCCGCCCGCCGACCGGGAGCAGGTGCACGCCTGGACCCGGCAGATCATCTCCACCTCGGGCGGCGCCGAGGCCGCCGGGCAGGCGAAGACCGGCCTGTACGGCTGGATCAGGACGATCGTCCGCGCCCGGGCCCACAGCACGGACGAGGACGTGTACTCGCTGCTCGGTGCCGCCGTGACGCGCGGGGACATCGGCGAGGAGGAGGCCGTCGGGCTCGCCGGGCCGCTGCAGATCGGCGGTGAGGCCGTCACCCACAACTGCGGGCAGATGCTGTTCCTGCTGCTGACCCGGCCGGAGCTGATGGAGCGGATGCGCGGCCGCCCGCGGGCGCGCGGACCCGTTCTGGACGAGCTGCTGCGTCACATCCCCCACCGCAGCACGGTCGGGCTCGCCCGGATCGCGCTGGAGGACGTGGAACTGGCCGGGCACCGGATCACGGCGGGCGAGCCGGTGTACGTCTCCTACCTCGCCGCCAACCGCGATCCGGACGTCTTCCCCGACCCGGACCGCATCGACCCCGACCGCGACCCCCATCCGCACCTGGCCTTCGGCAACGGCCCGCACTACTGCACCGGCGCCGTCCTCGCCCGGCTGCAGACCGAGCTCCTGGTGGACACGCTGCTCGACCGGCTGCCGGGGCTGCGTCTCGCGGTGCCGCCCGAGCAGGTGCGCTGGCGGCACAGGACGATGATCCGTGGGCCGCGGACGCTGCCCGTCACCTGGTGAGGGGGTTCACGCCCGCAGCCACTCCGTGACGACCACCTCGCCACCGGTCCGCAGCCGCAGCGCGAACGGGCCGGTGGGCGGCTGATCGCTGGTGAAGCGGCCCAGGGTGTCGACCGCGACGGGCCGGGCCGTCTGCGGTCCGCCCAGCACCTCGATGCGCGCCGACTGCGGCGGCAGCACCTGGCCGATCAGCCCCTCCTCGGTGACCTCGACGTCCACGGACAGCTCGCCCGCGCGGAAGGTCAGCATCCGCGGGGCGTCCGGCACCCCCCTGACCGGCAGCGCGTCCACGAGCGAGTCGAAGGTCAGCTCGGCGATCCGGGCGTCCAGGTCGTGCAACGCGTAGGCTTCGAGGGCCAGTTGGCGCAGCTCGGTGGGGACGGGGTCCAGGACCTCGGCCGCCTGGCGCAGGTCCTCCTCGAGCAGATCGCCGTCGAAGCCGCCCTCGTCGAAGCCCTCGTCGGGCAGTCCGTTACCGTCCACGCCGCTCACACCGTCCCCCGTGCGTCCATCCGGGCCCGCAAGCGCCGCAGACAACGCTGGCGCAGGGGTCCGATGCTGCCGACCGCGATGCCGAGCGCGGCCGAAACCTCCAGGTAGCTGGGCGGCGGCGAGGCGATGAGCACGCGCAGCAACTGCCTGCACCGCTCGCCGAGTTCCTCGAACTCCTGCCACAGCCGGCGAATCCGCTCGGCCCGGTCCGCCTCCTCCTCGGCGTCGATCAGCGACTGCTCCGGCGTCCGCTCCTCGCTGGCCCGGTCCAGCACCTGCGGGTCGTCCGTCAGCGTCAGCCGGGTGAGCCCCTTGAGCACCTTCAGGCACTCGTGCCGGGCCGTACTGGCCAGCCAGGCACCCGCCTTGTCGGGCTCGCGGAGCCGACCCAGATGCTGCGCGAAGCGGAACCACACCGTCTGGTAGACCTCGTGCCCGTCGGCGTCCGAGAGCCGGTGTGCGCGTACGACCGACCACACCAGCGGACTCATTCCTTCCACCAGCGCTTTCCAGGCCGCGGCGTCGCCGTCGACGGCGGACCGGACCAGTGCGCCGACCTCTGTTCGGTCCACGGCTCCACCCCTCGTGTACGGCACGTCATCGTACGCCGTGGAGCGGAGGGTTCCGGCCCTCATGCGGGCCGGGCCGGGATCGCGACGGGCACCGGGCGCCAGGTGGGCGGCCGGAGCGCCGGAACGTGCGCCCCGCGCACATCGGCGGATTTCGTGGCACTGCCGAGGAGTTGAGCGCGTGCCGCGCGCGGGTCACGCTCCTTGTGCGCTGTCATGTGGGCGGCGACGAGACCGGCGACGGCCGGGGTGGCGAAGGAGGTACCGCTCCACCGCGCGAGACCGTCGAACATCACCTGGTCGGGCTTGGCCGCGGTGCTCTCGCGCGCCTCGCTCAGCAGGCCCGTGTGGCGCGGGTACTGGCAGGTGCAGGCGTAGCCGAAGCCGAACCGGCAGGCGTCGTAGGTGGAGTGCTGGTAGACGTACGGCACGGGCGTGCCGAAGCCGGTGAGGGCGCTGGTGAGGCGCTCACCGGGGGCGTAGACCCCCACCCAGGGGCCGTGGTTGCTGAAGCACGCCTCGCACTCGCCGTCCCCGCGCAGCGCGCCGACCGACAGCACGCAGTCCGCGTACTGCGGCAGCGAGGCGTAGGCGGCCGGCCAGAACGGGGTGTCGCTGCCGTTGTTCCCGGCGGCGGCCACCAGCAGCGTGCGCTGCTCGCGGAGTTCGCGCAGGAACGCGTCGAGTCCGATCAGGCCGTCGGCGGAGCCGGTGGAGGTGCCGGCGGAGAGGCTGATGATGTCGGGCCAGCCGCCCTGGTCGACGGCCTCGAAGAGCTTGCCGCCGAATTCCGACTCCAGGATGGCGCCCACGTCGTTGAGGGTGCCCCGCACCGTGATGGCGGTGTTGGGCGCGACGGCCGCGACGATCCCGGCGATGAACGTGCCGTGGCCGACGTACTGCCGGAGCAGTCCGTCGGCGTCGGTCTCGGTCGCCTGGGGGTCTCCCGTGGTGTGGACGAGGAGGGGGTAGGCGTGGTGGTCGTGCACCAGGCCGGTGTCGATGACGAGGACCCCGACGGCGGTGTCCGGGTCGTAGTGGCCCTCCTCCGGCGCCGGATTGGCGGGCTCGCCGCGCGGCACGGGCACGGGCTCGTCGCCGGGGCAGGCGTTGACCGCGATGTGCACGACGTGGTTGCGGCTGATCAGGCGGCGTCCCTGGCGTCCCTCGGCCTCCCTGAGAGCGCGCAGGGCGTGCGGGACGACGTCGTCGCCCTGGGCGGGGTCGCCGACCCGGATCCGGGTGACGCCGGTGCGGTTGGTCTGCGGGCTCGTGCGCCGCACATGGTCGGGCACCAGGCCGCGGGTTTCGGTGAAGTGGGCGCGCACGGTGTCCTCGACCAGACGGGCCTCCTCACCGTCGCGGGCGAGGACGACGCCCTTCTCGTAGAGGAAGTGGGCCTCGTCGTCCGGCCCCATGGCCAGGGGAACGTCGGGCAACGAGCGCTGGATGTGATCGAACTGCTCGTGGAATCGCTGAGGTGCCATGAAGTGTCCTCCCCCTGAGACGGTGTCCGAAAGTCAGAGTCGCCGGACGACCGATTGATACAGCCCGCGGGTAGGGGCGGTACAGCGGAAGGAGACGGCGGAAGCAGACAACGGAGAACCCGTGTGACGGCTTTGCGCAGGCCACTAGCATGCGAGGGGTGACGGCGGGAAGCGAGTCGGTTCTCGAACTGCTGCCCTTGGTGTTCGCCGATCCGGGCGAGGCCCGGGCACGCGCGGATCAGGTGCTGCACACCGATCCGTCGCCGCTGCACGCCAGCGTCGCCCATCAGGTGCTCGGCATCTGGCAGCGGGACTTCGGCGACCTGAGGATCGCCCTGCGGCACCTGCGGCGGGCCCGGGACCTCGCCGCGCGCGCCGAGTCGGCCGAGCGGGAGGCGGACGTGCTCGCGACGCTGGGGGTCGCACTGGTGCACGCGGGGCGCACGCGACAGGGGCTCGCGTCGTTCGAGCGGGGTGTCGCACGGGGCAGCGGACACACCAGGGCGCGGGTGCTGTATCGGCGGGCCTATGTGTGGTGGGTGCTGGGGCACCACCGGGAGGCGCTGGAGGACGTGCGGCGGGCGCTTCCGGTGCTGCGGCAGGCCCGCGACGACATCTGGACCGCGCGGGCGCTGACCCTGCGGGCCACCGTGCATCTGGCGCTGGGCACGGTGGACCGGGCGGTCGCGGACTTCACGGCGGCGGAGCGGCTGTGGGAGACCACCGGGCAGGAGCACGACAAGGCGGACGCGGTGGAGAGCCGGGGCCTCGCCGCGTTCCGCTCCGGGGACATCCCGGCGGCGCTGCGGCTGCTGGACGAGGCCGAGGAGCGGTACGCCAAGCTCGGGACGCCCACCTTCATGCTGTCCATCCGGCGCTGCGAGGTGCTGATGGCAGCGGGGCTCGCCCCGGAGGCGCTCGCGGGGGCGGATACGGCGATCGCGCTGCTCGACCGGATCGGCGGGCAGTCCACCCGCAAGGCCGAGCTGCTGCTCGCCGCCGCGCGAGCCGCCCGCTCGGCCGGGGACCCGGACACCGCGATCGCCCGCGCCGCCGACGCCGTACGGCTGTTCGCGGGGCAGCGGCGGGCCTGGTGGGCGACGCATGCCCGGCTGGTCCTCATCGAGGCGCGGGCGGCGGCCGGGGGCAGGTCGGGGCGACTGGTCGCGGACGCGGCGGCGGTCGCCGAGCGGCTGGCCTCCTTCGGCTCGCCCGTCGCGCCCGAGGCCTCGCTGCTCGCCGGCCGGATCGCGCTCGCGCTGGGCCGGACGGTGGACGCGGAGCGGCACTTGACGGTGGCCGCGCGCAGCCGGCACGGCGGCCCACCGCCGGCCCGCGTCACGGGCTGGGTCGCGCAGGCGCTGCGGGCGCGGGCGGCCGGTTCCGGGCGCGGAGTGCTGGAGGCCTGCCGGCGCGGCCTGGACGTCCTCGACGACCACCGGATGACGCTGGGCGCCTCCGAGCTGCGGGCCCGCGCCACCGCGCAGGGCGCCGAACTGGCCGCGCTCGCCCAGGAGGCGAGCCTCGCGGACGGCGGTCCGCGGCGGCTGCTGGAGTGGAGCGAGCGCTGGCGGGCCACCGTGCTGTCCGCGCCGCCCGCCCGGCCGCCCGCCGACCCGGCGCTGCTGGGCGGCCTCACCGCCTACCGGGAGATAGCGGCCCGCGCGGGGGAAGCCCGCAGGGAGGGCCGCCCGGTCCCCGCCCTGGATCGCGAACAGCGGCGGCTGGAACGGGAGATCCGCTCCCGCACCCACCACATGCGCGGCGCGGCGCCCGGCGACGGCGACCGCTTCGACGCGGGCCGCCTGCTGGACCGGCTGGGTCAGGACCGCCTGGTCGAACTCGCCGTCGTGGACGGCCGGGTGCACATCCTGCTCTGCGGGCAGGGCCGGGTACGGCGGTTCGCGGGCGGCTCGCTCGCGGAGGCGGTGGCCGAGGCCGAGCACGTGCAGGCCGGGCTGCGCCGGCTCGCGCACCCTGGGGGCGAGGCGCGGCTGCCGCTGGTGGAGGCGGCGGGCCGACGCCTGCAGGAGCTGCTGCTGGGTGGCGCCGTACCGCATCTCGGGTCCGGGCCGGTGGTGATCGTGCCGCCGGGCGCACTGCACCGGGTGCCGTGGGCGCTGCTGCCCGAGCTGCGGGAGCGGGTGCTCAGCGTGTCGCCGTCGGCGGGCAGCTGGCTGCGGGCCCGGGAGACCGAGCCGCCGGCCGGCGGCCGGCACGTCCTGGTGCGCGGCCCGGGCCTTGCCACGGGCGGCGCGGAGGTGCCCGAACTGGCCGACCGGTACGGCACGGCGACCGTTCTGGAAGGCGAGGCGGCGCAGGCCCCGCGCGTGCTGGAGGAACTGGACGGCGCGGCCCTCGCGCACCTGGCCGCGCACGGCACGTTCCGCGCCGACAGCCCTCTGTTCTCGGCCCTGCGCATGGCCGACGGTCCCCTGATCGTGCACGATTTCGAGCGCCTCGCCCGCAGCCCGTACCGGATCATCCTCTCCAGCTGCGACACCGCCCGTCTCGCCTCGGTGGGCGCCGACGAACTCCTCGGTCTGGTCACCGCTTTGCTGCCGCTGGGCACGGCGGGGGTGGTGGCGAGCAGCGCACCGGTCAACGACGCCGCCGTGGTGCCGCTGATGCTCGCCCTGCATAAGGGCCTCGACGCGGGCCTCTCCCTGGCCGAGGCCCTCCGGGACGCCCGGGCCGCCCAGCCCGGCGACGCGGTCCACCAGGCGACGGGCTGGGCGTTCGCGGCGTTCGGCGCGGCGTGACGGTGCGCTCGCGGTCAACGACGCCGCCGTAGTGCCGCCGATGCTCGCCCTGCACAAGGGCCTCGACGCGGGCCTCTCCCTGGCCGAGGCCCTCCGGGACGCCCGGGCCGCCCAGCCCGGCGACGCGGTCCACGAGGCGACGGGCTTGGGCGTTCGCGGCGTTCGGCGCGGCGTGACGGTGCGCGCCGACCGGCGGCGCGACGGGTCGCGGCGTACCCGCACCACGCCTGCGGTGAAACGGCGACTCGCTCAGGCCGGCTGTGCCTGAGGCAGATCCGTCAGCCACGGCAGAGCACCACGGTCGCTCGCACCGAGCCGGGTGTACGCGCTGTACAGATGGTTGCCGACGGTCCGCACGGACAGCGTCAGCCTCTCGGCGATCTGCCGGTTGCTCAGACCGGCGGCCGCGAGAGCGACGATCTGCCGTTGCCGCGCGGTGAGTTCACCGAGAACGAGTCCGGACAGCGCCGGCGTGCGGGCCCCCTGGCAGCGGCGGGCCAGCGCCAGCGCGCGGGTGCGGGAGAGGCGGGCGGCGCGCGGGTCGCTGTGGGCTGGTACGGCCTGTGCGCGCGCCTCGGCCGCGAACAGCAGGAAGCCGCGCCCCTCCAGCGCCTCGGCCGCCCGGTCCAGGGCGGGCCCGTCGCCGCGGGCGAGTGCCTCGGCGTGCCGGGCGAAGATTCCGTCGGCCGGCAGCCGCCCGGCGACCCGCTCGGGAGCACCGAGGCGTACGGCGTCGTAGCACGCGAACACGTCGTCCCCGGCGATCCGGGCCAGGGCGCCTTCGATGTCACCGCGGGCCGCGGCGGACCACCCGCCCGCACCCGTCCCGTCGCCCGACTGCCCCGCGATCGTGTCGAGTTCGGTACGGCAGCAGGCGTCGTCCGGCGCCGCCCGCAGCCCTTCCCGCGCCCACGCCGCCGCTTCCCTCAGCTCGCCCCGCAGCCGGGAGTACCGGGCGCGTACGACCGCGTACCCCGCGGGGACCCGCAGCCCCTCCGACAGCAGCCAGTCCCCCACCGGCGTCGGCACGCCCCGCACGTCCTGCTGGCTCAACCCGTGCTCCAGTAAAACCTGTTCTGCCTCAAGAGCCGGCCCGCACCGGTGCGGTGTGCGGGCCAGCCGCCGTGCCCGCAGCCGGCCGGCGGTGGCGCGCAGGGCCGGCCCGTGCAGGGGGTGCGCGAGGGTGACGGAGCCGAGGTCGTCGACGTGGATCAGGCCGTCGGCCTCCAGGCGTTCGAGGACGTCCAGGTCGAGGTCGTCCAGGGCGAGCGGCAGGGGCTCGGCGAAGGCGAGGCGGTCGAGCGTCTCGCGCTCTTCGGCGTCGGGCCGGTCCAGTGCGGGGGCCAGGCGGTCGCGTACGGTCGCGGTGACGGGCAGCGGGCCGCGCCACGCCCACTCGTCGCACTCCGGGACCCGGGTGAGGCCCCCGGACTGGCGCAGCGCCCCCAAAAGGTCACGCAGCAGCCGCAGATCGCCCCGGCACATCCGGTGCAACCGCCCCATGGTGAGCGGTTCCAGGCCGGCGCCGGAGAGCAGCTGGGCGGTGTCCTCGCGGGGCAGCGGTTTGAGCGTCAGGCGCGGCAGCAGCTCGCCCGTCCACAGCCGGGACACCGCGCCCGGTGCCGGCATGCCGTCCGTCGCGGCCACGGCGAGGCGGGTGCGCCCGTGCACCGCGAGCTGGTGGACGAGCGCGGCGGAGGCCTCGTCGAGCAGATGGGCGTCGTCGACGACGAGGAGCCGTACACCGGACAGGAGCTGTACCGCGCGGTGCAGCGACACGGTGTCGGGCAGCAGGTGCGCGAAGGCCGCGAAAGGCAGTCCACGGGTCTCGGGAGTCCCGGTCACCCGGAGGCGGTCCGTGCCCCGGACCGCCTCCGTGATCAGCCGCGTCTTGCCGCGGCCCGCCGGTCCGGTCACCACGACTCCGGGCCGTCCGACTGCCAACGACCTTCGCACCAGCTCCAGTTCGTCCTCCCGGCCGGTGAACGGCCAGGCCGGCTCCAGCGTCTTCGCGTCCTGTTCGTAAGTCGTCACGAAAACTGGAGCCCGCCTACTCAGGTTTGATACAGGGCGACTTGAGTAGCCCCCGACTCAGGCGTCCCGGCCCCCCGGGACGGCACTCTGGCGGTCCAGGCCACACTCGGGCACCGGGGGAGCGGTCGAGGGGACGTAGCCTTCGGGGGAGGGAGACGTCCCCTCGACCACGCCGATACGCAGGCCGTGATGGCTCTGCGAGCCGGCCGGCTCCTGCCTGGATTCCTTCAGCCACGCCGGCCTGCGCCGAAGCGATCGCCCACGGGCGGTCGTGGGGAGTGCGGAGCACCAGTTCATGATGCGGCCCGCTCGGCCGGGGCGTCGGCGTCGGGGTGGGCGAGGCCCAGGTGGTCGCGGAGGGTGGTGCCCTCGTACTCGGTGCGGAACACGCCCTGTTCCTGGAGCAGCGGGACGACCTTGTCGGCGAAGACGTCGAGGCCGCCGGGGGTGATGTGCGGGACGAGGATGAAGCCGTCGGACGCGTCCGCCTGCACGAAGTCGTTGATGGTCTGCGCGACGGTGGCCGGGGAACCGACGAAGGTCTGCCGGTTGCCGGTGTTGATCACCAGGTCGCGGATGGACCACTTGTTGGCCTCGGCGAGCTGCCGCCACTCGCGGGCGATGGCGATCGGGTCGCGGTACATCCGCACCTGGGCGCGGCCGCGGGAGATGTGCTCCTCGCCGACCAGCGGGTCGACCTCGGGCAGCGGGCCCTCCGGGTCGTACGCCGACAGGTCGCGGTTCCAGACGAACTCCAGGTGCTTGATGGCCGTCGCGCCGCTGACCTGTTGCCGGCGCACCTCGCGCGCCAGTTCGGCGGCCTCCTGGTCGGAGTCGCCGAGGACGAAGGTCGCGGCGGGCAGGATGAGCAGCTGGTCGGGTCGGCGGCCGTAGGTGGCGAGGCGCCCCTTGACGTCCGTGTAGAAGGCCTGGCCCTCCTTGAGGGTGGCGTACCGGCTGAAGATCGCGTCCGCGCTCGAGGCGGCGAACTCGCGGCCCTCGTCCGAGTCACCGGCCTGGAAGATCACCGGGCGGCCCTGCGGGGAGCGCGGGACGTTGAAGCGGCCGTGGATGTCGAAGTGCTGCCCCTGGTGCACGAAGGCGCCGGCCCCGGCGTCGCTGAGGAAGGTGCCGGTGGCCTGGTCGGCGAGGATCTCGTCGCCGCGCCAGGAGTCGAACAGTTCGCCGGCGGTGGCCAGGAACTCCTTGGCGCGGGAGTAGCGCTCCTCCTGGGGCAGGAAGCCGCCGCGGCGGAAGTTCTCGCCGGTGAAGGCGTCCCAGGAGGTGACCACGTTCCAGGCGGAGCGGCCGCCGGAGAGGTGGTCGAGGCTGGCGAACTGGCGGGCCACTTCGTAGGGCTCGTTGAAGGTGGAGTTGATGGTGCCGGTCAGGCCCAGCCGGTCGGTGACGGCGGCGAGCGCGGCCAGCACGGTGAAGGTGTCGGGGCGGCCGACGACGTCCAGGTCGTAGATCTTCCCGCCCTGCTCGCGCAGCCTGAGTCCCTCGGCGAGGAACAGGAAGTCGAACTTGGCGCGTTCGGCGGTGCGGGCGAAGTGCACGAAGGAGCTGAACTCGATGTGGCTGCCCGCGGCCGGGTCGCTCCACACGGTGGTGTTGTTGACGCCGGGGAAGTGGGCGGCCAGGTGGATCTGCTTCAGCGGCTTGCTCATGGTCGTGCGTCCCTCCGGCTCAGGCGGTGGCTGCGGCGTAGCGGTTGGCGGGGCGGGCGAGCCCGAGGAGGCCGCGCAGGGTGTCGGCCTCGTAGGCGTGCCGGAGCAGGCCCCGGCGTTGCAGTTCGGGCACGAGGTGCCGTGTGATCCGCGGCAGGTCGTGGCCGGCCACGGCGGGCCGCAGCCGGAAGCCGGCCAGGCCGCCCTCCCGCAACTCCTCCAGCAGGTCGGCGAGTTGCCCGGGCGTACCGGCGAAGATCCGGGCGTCGCTGGTGTACGGCTCCCCCGCGAGGGCGTCGAGACGCTCGCGGCGGGCCCGGGCAGCCGCCGGGTCGTCGTCGAGGAAGACGACCAGGTCACCGAAGACGTGCAGGACCTGGTCGGCGCGGCCCGCCGCGGTCTGCTCGGCGCGGATCTCGGCGACGATCGCTCGCGCCTGGTCGGTGTCGTACGGGGTGACGTAGCCGATGTCGGCCTGGCGGGCGAGGAGCCGGTACGGGACGGTGTCGTGCGCCAGGGCGGTGACGACCGGCTGACCCTGGGGCGGGCGGGGCGTGATGGAGGGGCCCTTGACGCTGAAGTGGCGGCCCTCGAAGTCGATGTAGTGCAGCTTGTCGCGGTCGATGAAGCGGCCGGTGGCGGCGTCCCGGATCTCGGCGTCGTCCTCCCAGCTGTCCCAGAGCCGGCGCACGACCTCCACGTAGTCGGCGGCCTCGTCGAACAGCTCGGTGACCAGCTCCAGGGCGGCCGGGCTGTCGTAGGCGTCGATCAGCGGGATCGTGCGGCGGCCGAAGTGCGCGGCCTCGTTCGGCCGGGCGGTGATCTGCACGCGCAGTCCGGCGCGGCCGGTGCTGACGTAGTCGAGGCTGGCGATCGCCTTGGAGATGTGGAACGGCTCCGTGTGCGTGGCCACCACCGTCGGCACCACGCCTATGTGCCGGGTCAGCGGGGCGACGCGGGAGGCGATGAGCACGGCGTCCAGGCGGCCGCGTACCTGGTCGGTGCGGTCGTCCGGCTCGAGGAAGCGGGAGGACTGCGGGCCGAGGCCGTCCTCGATGGTCACGAAGTCGAGCAGGCCGCGCTCGGCCTCGGTGATCAGGTCGGCCCAGTAGCCGGCGGTGAACAGGTCCCGGGGCCGGGCCACCGGCTCGCGCCAGGAGGCCGGGTGCCAGCCGGTGCCGTCCAGGGCGACGGCAAGGTGCAGGAAAGAAGGAGGAGTTGCGGACACGTGGGTGCCTTCCTGGATGTCCGGACGAGAACACCGGCTCGCGCGGCAGGACGTCGGCGGCGGGCGAGCGCGGCAGGGTGAGGGCCCGGGCCCGGGAGGTGGGACCGGGAGAAGTCAGTGGCGACAGAGCGCGCCGGCGACGCGCTGGAGGTCTATGTGCGGCCGGGAGTGCAGGCGGACGGAGCGGTACGCGTGAGGGACGCGCAGCGGGAGTGCGTGTGTCACGGCCGGCACCTCCCTCCGTCGGGCGCGGCGGGCCTGATCGGCGTCCGCCTGGCGGATCTCGTCATGACGGGGAACGCCCGGGCGGCCCCGGATGTTCCCGCCCCCCAAGTGTCTTCGGGCGGGGGCACCCGCAGGATGCGCGAGCCACGACCGCTCCCCGGCCGGGACGCCCCATCGCTCGGGCGTCCCGGTCCGGTCGGTCACCGAGGCGTCCTCGCCGTCGTCGAGCCCGCGTGCCGCTGGGCCGCCGCGGGCCCGGACGCACAGCCCACGTCTCCACTCGACTCGCGTGACCGCTCCGGGTGTGACCTTTCCTCAGGAGTTGTCCAGTGGCAGCCCGGGCGGGTTGACCCTCGCCTTGTCGACGGCCTCGTTGGAGAGGTTGTAGGCCGCCAGCCACTTGGCGTACTGCCCGTTCTCGATCAGGTGGTTGACGGCGTCCGCGATCGGCTTGGCGAGTCCGCTGTCCTTCTTCGTGGTGGCCGCGATCAGGCCCTGCAGGGTGGTGCCGGCACCGGAGAAGGTGCCCGCGCTGCGGGTCGGGGCGGGCGAGTCGGCTGACTGCTTCTCGTGGTAGGCGAGGCCGGGGTTGGCACCGAAGTACGCGTCGATCCTGCCGCCCGTGAGGGCCAGATAGGTGGCGTTCTTGCCGGCGAAGTTCTTGACGGTGAGGGTCTTGCCCTCCTTCTTCAGCTTGGTCTGCCATTCCAGCAGGATCTTCTCCTGGTTGGTGCCGTTGTCGACGGCGACCGTCCTGCCCGCGAGGTTCTCGTAGTTGCCGTCGAAGTTCCAGGTGCTCTTCTTCTGCACCTCGAAGCCGAGGTTGTCCTTGCGGTAGGAGGCGAAGTCGTACTTCTTCTTGCGCTCCTCGGTGTCGGTGATGTTGGAGAAGCCGACGTCGGCCCTGCCGCTGTCGATGCCGACGAACATGTTCTCCCAGGTGAAGTTCTTCACCTCCGGCCTCAGGCCCAGGACCGCGGCGACCAGGCGGCCGAAGTCGGGCTCGGCGCCGGTGAGGGTCTTCTGGTCGGAGCCGACGAAGGCCAGCGGCGGGAAGCCGTCGGGCAGGGCACCGATGGCGATCCGGAGCGTGCCGCTCTTGCGGACGGACGCGGGCAGTTCGGCGCTGATCGACTTCACCTCGGAGACCTTGAGCGTGGTTTCGGTCGCCGCGCCGTTGGACACCTTGCCCACGGTCACCGTGCCGGCGGCGGCGGTCGTGGTCGCGGCGTCGCTGTCACCACCGCAGGCGGCGAGCCCGGTGGCGAGGGTGGCGGCGGTGGTCGCCGCGGCGATGCCGCGTATCAGGCTGCGTCGGGAAGGGTGGCTGGGCATGGCTGTCCTTGTCGTTCAGAGGGTGATGAGGCTGCTGAGGGTGATGAGGGTGGGGTGGGGGGAACTCGTGGTGGACCGGTCGGGGCTGCCCGAACTCGGCTCGTCTCACAGGACCTTGCTCAGAAAGTCCCGGGTCCGTTCGTGCCGGGGCCGGTCCAGCACCTGGGCCGGCGGCCCCTGCTCCACGATCCTTCCGCCGTCCATGAAGACGATCCGGTCGGCGACCTCGCGGGCGAAGCCGATCTCGTGGGTGACGATGACGAGGGTGGTGCCGCCGGTCGCCAGGTCCTTGATGACGGAGAGGACCTCGCCGACGAGTTCCGGGTCGAGTGCCGAGGTCGGCTCGTCGAAGAGGATGATGCCGGGTCGCAGGGCGAGGGCGCGTGCGATGGCGACGCGCTGCTGCTGGCCGCCGGACAGCTGCCTCGGGTAGGCGCCGGTGCGGTCGCCGAGGCCGACCCGGGTGAGCAGTTCGCGGGCCAGCTCCCGCGCCTCGGGCCTGTTCAGCCTTCCGGTGGCGACGGGGGCCGCGGCGACGTTGTCGAGGACGGTCAGGTGCGGGAAGAGGTTGAAGTTCTGGAAGACGAAGCCGATCCGGCTGCGCTGGGCCAGGATGGCCCGCTCGCTCAGTTCCTTGAGCCTCCCCCAGCCTTCGGCCGGGGGGACCCCCACCCCGTTCCGCCTCACACCGATCGGTTCGCCGCCGACGCTGACGTGGCCGATCTCGGGCTTCTCCAGGTGGTTGATGACCCGCAGCAGCGTGGACTTGCCGGAGCCGGAGGGTCCGATGACGACGGTGACCTCGCCGGGGCGGACGGTCAGGTCGATGCCGTCCAGGACGCGGTGGGTGCCGTACCACTTGTGGACGTCGTGCACCTCCAGGGCGGCCGGCGTCGTCTCCAGGGTGTCGGTGGTGGTCATACGGCGGCCTCCCTGCGCAGCCGGGCCCGGAACTCGCACAGGCCCGCCCGCGCCTTCTGCAGCGGGGTCGGCGGCAGGCTGCGGGTGGCACCGCGGGCGAAGTACCGCTCGACGTAGAACTGGACGACGGACACCACGCTGGTCAGGATCAGGTACCAGACGGTGGCGACGAGCAGCAGCGGCACGATGTCGCCGGGGTAGGTGCTGCCCATGGTCTGCACCGAGCCGAACAGGTCGAGCAGCGAGACGTAGAACACCAGGGACGTGCTCTTGATCAGGCCGATGAGCTGGTTGACGTAGTTCGGGGTGATGGACCGCAGGGCCTGCGGGAAGACGATGCGGGTGAACTGGTAGCCCTTCGGCAGGCCGAGCGCGGCCGCCGCCTCGTGCTGGCCCTGGTCGACGGAGAGGATGCCGCCGCGTACGACTTCGGACGCGTACGCCGCCTCGTTGAGGCTCAGACCGATGACGGCGACCGTCATGTCGGTGGCGAGCCTGGACTCGTCGAAGGTGACGAAGGCCGGTCCGAAGGGGATGCCGAGGCTCAGCGTCTTGTACAGGGCGGAGAAGTTGTAGAGGAAGATCAGGACGACGATCAGCGGTACGGAGCGGAACAGCCAGGTGTACGTCCAGCTCACCGCCCGCAGCACCGGACTGCCGCTGAGGCGGCCGAGGGCCAGCAGGATGCCGCCGAGCAGGCCCAGCACGGCGCTGAACGCGGTGACTTCGAGGGTGACGACGAGCCCGTCGAGGAGGGTGGGGCGCAGGAACCAGTAACGGAAGCGGTCCCACTGGTAGAAGGGGTTCGTGGCGAGTCCGTGTGCGATCTGCGCGACGAGCACGAGGACGACGGCGGTGACGATCCACCGGCCGGGCCGGCGCAGCGGCTGAACCCGCTGCGCGGTGAAGGACTTTGACGGTGTGTGGACGGTGGGCGCCTCGGCGAGGGACAAGGCTGCGCCCGGGGGTTCACTCATGGCGGGCTCCGGCGGAGTCGGACACCCCGGGATCGCGGCGAGCGGGTGTGGGCCACGGCGGCGCTACGGCACGGGGCGGCACACGGGAACGCGCGGGAACCGGGGGCTGGGCGGACAACGGCACACCGCCGAGACGGTGTGCGTCAGGCACGCGGGGACTGGAAAGAGGAGGTCAGCCCCGACAGCGGGCACGGCCCGATGCGGTACACAGTGCGCTGTTGACGCGGAGCAGATCGACGGCGCGGTCGGCGACGAGGAGCCCGGCGTACGGCGCCACGCAACTCTGGACGCGGCTCGTCGCCGTCCGGAGAGCTGCGTGCATGGCGTCACCTGTCACTGTTCCGGCCCCGCAGGGCCCTCGCGCTTACCGAAAACGTCGTCCGGTCCGGTCGTCACCTGGGGCACCCCACCGCGATGCGAGGGTTGCCGGTCAGCGAGCCAGGGCTTGGCGCTGACGCTCATGACCGTTCTGAGCCGCAAGTAAGGCAGTTGACCGTTCGAATGTCAACGGTTGTCCGTTGGGTGGACCTGCCTGACCGGCTCTCACCAGCGGTGACTGTCCGGTGCCTGCGCGACGTGGGTGGTCCAGTCCAGGATCTGGACAGCGGCTCCGGCGGCCTCGAGGCCCTGGCACCGACCGTGGTGGCGGCGGGCGATGCCGTCCAGGTCCAGGTGGGTGCCGAAGGCGGGCCGGGCGGCCAGGCGGCGGGCGTGGGCCCACAGCGCCGGGTGGTCGGCGATGCGGTGCACGGCGGACGCGTCGAGGTGGTAGCGGTGCACGGTGTCCAACTGCACCAGGGACACCCACAGTTCGATGTCGGCCGCGGTGAGCCGGCCGTCGATGATGGACTCCTCCCCCTCCAGGTGCCGCTCCAGCCTGCCCAGCGTGTCCAGCAGCACCTCCAGTGCGGCGGCGCGCTCGGCGGGGTCGGAGTCGGCCTGTCCGGCGCGCTGCGCGGCCCCCTGGATGCCGGCGCAGAGCCGTTCGACGGCTTCGATCTGGCTCTCCGTGCCGCACGGATACAGAGAGGGCCGGCCGTCGCGCGGGAAGCGGTCCAGGTCGCGCAGGATGTCCGGGGTGTGGGTGCTGACGATGCGTCCGGACCAGTCGTCGCTGAGCACCGGGGCGAGGGCCGGTCCGGTGTAGTGGTGGGCGCTCGCCTCGTACAGCGGCCGCAGGGCCGAGTGGCCGCCGCCGGGACAGTCCGGTACGGCGGGCAGGAAGGTGACCGGACAGCCGGCGTCGAGACCGAGGAGGCTGTGGCCGATGGCGAGCCGCAGCCCGTCGGGACAGGCGGTGGACAGATGGAGGCGATAGCGGTGCGGCACCGCGTAGTGGCCGCTGCGCGCGTCCCTGCCGATCCGGCCCCGAAAGGCCGGTGCGGTGCGGCGGGCGGTCGGGACGGCGGCGAGCGGAGTGATGGACATGCGTCTCCCCTGGTGCGGGCGCGCGGACGTGCGCGCGACGGAAGCGTTCCCGGTGGGTGGGTGCGAGGGTGGGCCCGGCTCAGCGCTGACGGCTGATCGCGCTGCAGACACGCAGCAGGTCGATGTGCAGGCGGGAGGTGAGAAGCGGCGCGCGCAACGACGTACGGCCCGCTCGGTCGGCGACCGTTCCGAGGCGCACCATGTTTCCCTACCTGTTCACTAGGATTCCCTCCCAGGAGTGTCGATCCGGTCTCCTCGCGGCGTCAAGGGGGCGTCCACGCCTGGGACTCCGGCCGGGTGACGAGGGCGGTGCGGGGTCTCCTCAGGGAGTGCGACATGTGACATAGTACTGATGTGGCGAAGCGACTGACCTGCGATGTCGTGGTGGTCGGAGCCGGCATGGTGGGCGCGGCCTGTGCGCTGTACGCCGCTCGGACCGGCCTCGACGTGAGGGTGGTGGACCGGGGCCCGGTGGCCGGCGGCACCACCGGCGCCGGCGAGGGCAACCTGCTGGTCTCCGACAAGGGACCGGGCCCAGAGCTGGATCTCGCCCTGCTGTCGGCCCGCTTGTGGGCGGAGCTGGCCGGGGAACTGGGGGCGTCGGTCGAGTACGAGCCCAAGGGCGGTGTGGTGGTCGCCTCGACGCCCGGCACCCTCGGCGCGCTGGCGGACTTCGCCGAGGGCCAACGGGCCGCCGGTGTCACGGCCGAGCCCGTCGGCGCCGACGAACTGGGCGAGCTGGAACCGCGGTTGGCCCCCGGCATGGCGGGTGGTGTCCACTATCCGCAGGATGCGCAGGTCATGCCCGCGCTGGCCGCCGCCCACCTGCTCCACGCCTCCGGAGCGCGCCTGCACACGGGCCGGGCCGTGACCGGGGTGCTGCGCGCGGCCGACGGCACGGTGCTCGGCGTCCGTACCGGGCAGGGGGACATCCACGCGCCGGCGGTGGTGAACGCGGCCGGCACCTGGGGCGGCGACCTGGCCGCGCTGGCGGGCGTACACCTGCCGGTCCTCCCGCGGCGCGGCTTCGTCCTGGTCACCGAGCCGCTGCCGCGCATGGTCCGGCACAAGGTGTACGCCGCGGACTACGTGGCCGACGTGGCGAGCGACTCGGCCACGCTGAGGACCTCGCCGGTCGTCGAGGGCACGGCCGCCGGCCCCGTCCTGATCGGGGCGAGTCGTGAACGGGTCGGTTTCGACCGCTCGTTGTCCCTTCGCGCGGTACGGGCGCTGGCGGCCGGGGCGATCGCGCTGTTCCCCTTCCTGGAGCGGGTGCGTGCACTGCGGACGTACGCGGGATTCCGGCCCTATCTGCCCGACCACCTCCCGGCGATCGGCGCCGACCCCCGGGTGCCCGGGCTGTATCACGCCTGCGGCCACGAGGGCGCCGGCATCGCACTGGCCACCGGAACGGGGCAGTTGATCGCCCAGGCGCTGACCGGGAAGACGGCCGGTCTGGATCTCGCGCCGTTCCGTCCGGAGCGGTTCGAGGCGAACGGAGGGACCACGCGGTGAACCCGCGGGAACTGGCCCGGGCCAGGGCGGGCGCCGCCTTCACCTTCACCTTCGACGGCAGGCCCGTGGCGGCACTGCCCGGCCGGACGGTCGCTGCCGCCCTGTGGGCGGCCGGGACGACCTCCTGGCGCGGCGCACGCGGAGCCGGCCGGCCGCGCGGGGTGTTCTGTGGGATCGGGGTGTGCTTCGACTGCCTGGTGACGGTCAACGGCCGTGCGAACCAACGGGCCTGCTTGGTGCCGGTACGACCGGGTGATGTGATCCGCACACAGGAGGGGACGGGCGGGGACGATGACTGAGCGACCGCATCTCGCCGTCGTCGGGGCGGGCCCGGCGGGACTGGCCGCGGCACTGGCGGCGGCCGCGCGGGGCGTGCGCGTGACCCTCGTGGACGCGGCCGAGCAGGCGGGCGGGCAGTTCTACCGGCAGCCCGCCGCCGCCCTGGGGGCACGCCGGCCGCAGGCCCTGCACCACCAGTGGCGCACCTGGGAACGGCTGCGGGACGGCCTCGACCGGCACCGCACCGCGGGGCACGCGGTCCATCTGGCGGATCACCATGTCTGGTGCGTGACAAGGGAGTCGGGCGCCGCGACGTTCACGGTGCACGCGCTGCGCGGCCCGCTGCAGGAGGAGGGGGTCACGGTACGCGCCGACGCCGTGCTGCTCGCCACCGGCGGCTACGAGCGGGTGCTGCCCTTCCCGGGCTGGACGCTCCCCGGTGTCGTCACCGCGGGCGGCGCCCAGGCCATGCTCAAGGGCGGCCTGGTGCTGCCGGGCCGTACCGCCGTGGTCGCCGGCACCGGACCCCTGCTGCTGCCCGTGGCCACCGGCCTCGCGGCGGCGGGTGCCCACGTGGCGGCGCTGGTCGAGTCCGCCGATCCGAGGGCCCTGCTGCGACGGGCACCGGCGTTCGCCGCGCAGCCCGGGAAGCTCGCCGAAGGTGCCGGGTACGCGGGCCGGTTACTGCGGCACGGTGTCCGCACCCTGACCCGGCACACCGTCGTGGAGGCGCACGGCACCGACCGGCTGGAGGCGGTCACCGTCGCCGCGCTCGACCGGGACGGACGGCTCGCACCCGGCGGCGCCCGCCGCATCCCCTGCGACACCCTCGCGGTGGGCCACGGCATGCTGCCGCACACGGACCTCGCCGAGACGCTCGGCTGCGCCCTGTCCGGGACGGACGTCCGGGTCGACGCCGAGCAGCGCACCGATGTGCCGGGCGTCTGGGCGGCCGGCGAGGCCACCGGGATCGGCGGTGCGGGCCTCGCGCTCGCCGAGGGGCACATCGCCGGCCGCTCGATCGCCGCCCGTCTGCACGGCGCCGTACCGGACCCGCGCCGGTGGGCCGCGGCCGCCCGGGCCCGCGCCCGCCTGCGGGAGTTCTTCGCGGCCCTCGACGCGGTGTGCGCCCCGCCTGCGGACTGGGCCGACCGGGTCACGGACGACACGGTGGTGTGCCGCTGCGAGGAGGTCACCGCCGGGCAGGTCCGCACCGCCGTCGACGGGCTCGGGGCCGAGGACCTGCGCACCGTGAAGCTGCTGACCCGGGCCGGGATGGGCTGGTGCCAGGGGCGGATCTGCGGGCCGGCGGTGGCCGGGCTGTCCGGCTGCCCGCTCACGCCCGGGCGCCGGCCGTTCGCCCGCCCGGTTCCGCTCGGCGTGCTGGCCGGACCGCCCGAGGAAAAGCCGGACTGACGGGCACGACACCCTTCCCAGGGCTGCACAGCTAAGCCTCAGTAATATGTCACACCCTATTGGATGGGGGACCGCTCATGACCCACCCGGAGAACCGCCCCTGGCGCGGTGTCCTCGTCGCCACCGCGCTGCCGTTGCGCGAGGACCTGTCGGTCGACCACGACCGGTACGCCGAGCACTGTTCCTGGCTGGTGGAGAACGGCTGCGACGGCGTCGTGCCGAACGGCTCCCTGGGCGAGTACCAGGTGCTGAGCCCCGAGGAGCGCGCCAGGGTGGTGGAGACGGCCGTGGCCGCGATCGGCGGTGCACGGGTGATGCCGGGCGTCGCCGCGTACGGCTCCGCCGAGGCCCGGCACTGGGCGGAGCAGGCGGGCGAGGCGGGCTGCGAGGCGGTGATGCTGCTGCCGCCCAACGCCTACCGCGCGGACGAACGGTCCGTGCTCGCCCACTACGCGGAGGTCGCCGGGGCGGGTGTGCCGGTGGTGGCCTACAACAACCCGATCGACACCAAGGTGGACCTCGTACCCGAACTCCTCGCGCGACTGCACGGCGAGGGCCACATCCACGGTGTCAAGGAGTTCTCCGGCGACGTCCGCCGCGCCTACCGGATCTCCGAACTCGCCCCGGACCTCGATCTGTTGATCGGCGCCGACGACGTGCTGCTGGAGTTGGCCGTGGCGGGCGCCAAGGGCTGGGTGGCCGGCTACCCCAACGCGCTCCCTGGGGCGTCGGCCGACCTGTACCGTGCCGCCGTGGCCGGGGACCTCACCACCGCGCTGCCCCTGTACCGGCAACTGCACCCGCTGCTGCGCTGGGACTCGCGGGTGGAGTTCGTGCAGGCCATCAAGCTGTCCATGGACGTCGTCGGCCGGTACGGCGGCCCGGTGCGCCCGCCGCGCGTCCCGCTGCTGCCGGAGCAGGAGGCCGCGGTCCGCGCGGCCACCGAGAAGGCCATGGCCGCGGGGCTCGCGTAACGGACTACGGGAAGGAACCGCACGATGCGCAGCAAGCTCGTCCTGCACGCCGTCGACTCGCACACCGAGGGCATGCCGACCCGTGTGATCACCGGCGGGATCGGCACCGTACCCGGCGCGACGATGAACGAGCGGCGGCTGTACTTCCGTGAACACCGGGACCCGGTCAAGCAGTTGCTGATGAACGAGCCGCGGGGGCACTCCGCGATGAGCGGCGCGATCCTGCAGCCGCCGAGCCGCCCCGACTGCGACTGGGGCGTGATCTACATCGAGGTCTCCGGCTATCTGCCGATGTGCGGCCACGGCACGATCGGCGTGGCGACCGCGCTGGTCGAAACCGGCATGGTGGAAGTCGTGGAACCGGTCACGACCGTTCGCCTGGACACCCCGGCCGGCGTGGTGGTGGCCGAGGTCGCGGTCGAGGACGGAGCCGCCACGAACGTCACGTTGCGCAATGTGCCGTCCTTCAGCGTCGGGCTGGACCGCAAGGCGGTGCTCGCCGACGGGCGGACGGTGACGTACGACCTCGCCTACGGCGGCAACTTCTACGCCATCCTGCCGCTGGAGGAGTTCGGCCTGCCCTTCGACCGTGCCCGCAAGGACGACATCCTCGCGGCCGGGCTGTCGCTGATGGAGGCGATCAACACCGAGGAGGAGCCGGTCCACCCGGAGGACCCGTCCATCCGCGGCTGCCACCACGTGCATCTGTACGCGCCCGGCGCCACCGCCCGCCACTCCCGGCATGCCATGGCGATCCACCCCGGCTGGTTCGACCGCTCGCCCTGCGGCACGGGTACGAGCGCGCGCATGGCGCAACTTCACGCGCGAGGCGAACTCCCCTTGCACACCGAGTTCGTGAACGAGTCCTTCATCGGCACCCGGTTCACCGGCCGGCTGCTGGGCACCACCGAGGTCGCCGGTGTCCCCGCCGTCCTGCCGAGCTTCACCGGCCGCGCGTGGATCACCGGCACGGCCCAGTACCTGCTCGATCCGACCGATCCGTTCCCGGAGGGGTTCGTCCTCTAGACTTCGATGATGCGTGACATGGCACAGAAGCCGCAGGATGCGGACGCGCCCGTGCTCCCCCGCCTTGGCGGTCGGCGGAGCAGCTACCGCGAGCGGGTCGCCGACGCGCTGCGGGCCGCGCTGATCGCGGGCGAACTGCGGCCGGGCGAGGTCTACTCGGCGCCCTCGCTCGCCTCCCGCTTCGGTGTCTCGGCGACGCCGGTGCGGGAGGCGATGCTGGACCTGGCCAAGGAGGGCCTGGTCGACACGGTGCCCAACAAGGGCTTCCGGGTCACCGCCGTCTCCGAGCGGCAGTTGGACGAGTACACCCACATCCGCGCGCTCATCGAGATCCCCACGGTGGTGGACCTGGCCCGCACGGCCGACCGGGTCTCCCTGGAGGCGTTGCGCCCGGCGGCGCGGGAGATCGTCACCGCGGCCGCGGCGGGCGACCTGATCGCCTACGTCGAGGCCGACACCCGCTTCCACCTCGGGCTGCTGGCCCTGGCAGGCAACGCCCACCTGGTCGAGGTGGTCGCCGACCTGCGCGGCCGCTCCCGCCTCTACGGCCTCACGGCCCTGGTCGAGACGGGTCGCCTGCCGGCCTCGGCCGACGAACATCTGGAACTCCTGGACGCACTGCTGGAACGCGACGAAAAGGCCGTGCGCGAGATCATGACGCGGCACCTGGGGCACGTACGCAGCCTGTGGGCGGCACGGGACTGAACCGGCCTCCAGGCGGCCCGGGACGCCGGCGTCGGCCGTGCGGGTGCCGGGCGAGCGTGCCTTTCGAACGGGGGCCGGTCGGTGCCGGGACCGGAGGCCGGACGGTCGCGCCGGGTCCGAACAGCGGTGGCACCGGGGCGCGTCGGGGCTCAGCCGGGGGCGGCGGGGAGGTCGTCGAGAAACGTCACGGTCGGGACGTGGAACAGGCACCCGGTGACCGCGGTGGAGAAGTCGAGGATGCGGTCGTGCCCGGCTCGGCCGTCGCCGAGGAACATGTTCCGCAGCATGTGCTCGGTCACGTCCGGGGTGCGCGCGTAGCCGATGAAGTACGTGCCGAACTCGCCCTCCGAAAGCGAGCCGAACGGCATGTTCTCGCGCACGATCTTGCGCTCGTTGCCATCCTCGTCGGTGACGGTGGTGAGGGCCACGTGGGAGTCGGCGGGCTTGACGTCGTCGGGGAGTTCGACATTGGCCTGTTTGGTCCGCCCGACGACCTTCTCCTGCTCGTCCGAGGACAGAGCGTTCCACGCCGTCATGTCGTGCAGGTACTTCTGCACCACCACATAGCTGCCCCCGCTGAACGCGGGGTCCTCGTCGCCGATGAGCACCGCGTCGACCGCGAGCCGTCCTTCGGGGTTCTCGCTGCCGTCCACAAAACCGAGCAGGTCGCGCTCGTCGAAGAACTTGAAGCCATGGACTTCGTCCACCACCGTGACCGCGCCGCTCAGCCGCTCCGTGATCAGCCGGGCGAGCTCGAAGCACAGGTCCATACGGCGGGCCCGCACGTGGAAGAGAACGTCTCCGGGGGTGGCCGGGGCCCGGTGGTGTGGGCCGTTCAGTTCGGCGAACGGGTGCAGCGCCCGGGGACGCGGGCCGCTGAAGAGCCGGTCCCAGGCCGCGGAGCCGATGCCGACGACACAGCTGAGCTGCTCGTCGGGAGCGCGGAAGGCGACGGAGCGGCGCAGGCCGGAGACATCCTGCAGCAGGTCACGGACCGTCTCCTCGCGGCCCGGGGCGATCGTGACCACGAGGAACACGGTGGTTCTGGCCGGTTCGACGATCACGGGCTGCGATTCGAGCACGCCCTGGCCTCCTCGTGAGATGCGGCTGACCCCGTCGTGCGCGGGGCGGTACGCCCCTCTTCCCATGCTGCTGCGTCCGGGGCGAAACCGCGCGGGAACGAGGTTCGGCTCCTGCCGGGCCCCCGCGTCAGCGGGTGACGAGTCCGGCGACGAGGTTGATGGCGCTGGCGAGAATTCCCGTGCCGAAGACGTACGACAGCAGGGTGTGCCGCAGCACGATCGAGCGGATGCGCGTATTCGAGACGGCGGTGTCGGACACCTGGTAGGTCATGCCGAGGTTGTAGCTGAAGTAGAAGAAGTCGCGGTATGCCGGCGGCTGGTCCGAGTTGAAGTCGATCCCGCCCTCGAAGGCGTAGTAGAGGTAGGCGTAGCGGGCGGCGTACATCAGGTGCAGCGCGGCCCAGGACATGAACACGCCGAGCAGCGCGATCGCGGCGCCGGCGTGGCCGGTGTCGGACGGGCCGAGCAGGAGGAGCAGCATGATGGCGACCAGGCCGCACACAGTGACCGCCACCACCACCAGTTCCTCGGTGAGGGGCCGGAAGTCCTCTCGCCGGGCGTTGCGGTGGGTGGCCGTGGCGTCCATGGGCCACAGCACCAACCAGCCGGGCACGACGAAGGCCAGCTGCATCGCGGCGATCCCGGCCAGCGCACCCAGCGGCACCCGGCTCGGCAGTGCGACGACCACGCCGACCACGGCCCCGAGGACCACGGCACCGATGAGGCGGGGCACGGCGTCCAGCGGCAGCGAGATCCTCATGCGCCACCAGAGTAGTTCCGTCCCGTGACCGGGACAAACGGCACGAAGGGGGTGGCCGGCCTGCCGCATACGGCGAAGGGGCCGTACCGGATTGCTGCGGCACGACCCCTGACCTGCGTCTCGCAAGTCGGGACGACAGGATTTGAACCTGCGACCCCTTGACCCCCAGTCAAGTGCGCTACCAAGCTGCGCCACGTCCCGTTGCGGACTCACGCGGAGTGTTCCGCGTGATCACGCAGGTCAACCCTACCGCACGCGCACGGGTGCCCGTGTCGTATCCGGTGTGACGGCGCCGGCCGCTCGGCTGGTGCGGCGGACGGGGACGAGGAGGGCGGCGCCTGCCGCGGCCAGGCAGAGCAGGGCGGGCAGGGCCCAGCCGTGGGTGTAGCCGGAGGCGTAGGGGAGGCCGGAGGGCTGGAGGCGGCCGGTGACCAGGACGCCGGTGAGGGCGGCGACGATGGAGCCGCCGATGGTGCGGACGTTGGCGTTCATGCCGGTCGCCGCGCCCGTCTGCTCGGGCGGGACGCTGCCCACGATCAGGTTGGCCATGGAGGCGAAGGCCAGTCCGATGCCGAGGCCGAACAGGCCCGCGACCACGGCGATCTGCCACTGCGCGGTGTGCCAGAGGGTCAGGAAGCCGCAGGCCAGTGCGGCGCCCGCGGTGAGCAACGTCTTGGCGCCGACACGGGGTTCGAGCCGTCCGGAGAGGACACCCGAGAGGAACATCGCGAGGAGCATCGGCAGCATGAGCAGGCCGGACTCGGTGACGCTCGCACCGAAGCCGTAGCCGGCCGCGGACGGTGTCTGGACGAAGCCCGGCAGGCGAGCCGTGGGAGGCCCTGACGGCCTGGCTGGACCGATTCGCCGGCTACATGGTCACCAAGCGCGCGGTCCGCGAGGCCCTGAACGACGAGTCGGACATCTTCATGGCCTGCCGCGAGTCCCTGTACGCGGCCGGCGGCCCGCTGCTGGAGCGCGCCCAGAAGGCGGGCGTGGCCCGGGCGGACATGGACTTCGGCGACCTGCTGCGGATGGTCGCCGGCATCACGGCGCCGGCCTTCGAGGACGACGCCCAGCGCGACCGGGTTCTGTCGATCGCCCTGGACGGGGTGCGCCCGGGCCGCTGAGGTCAGCCGGTGAGCGGGTGCTCGGGGGCGAGCGCGGCCGCGGTGCGTCCGGTGACCGTCCTGGCCATCCGGACTCTCCGGCCGCTCCCGGCGGCCGAGGTCGCGCCCCGTCCCCCGGACTACTCGATGAACGCGTTCGCCACGACCACGACCGCACCGAGCAGGGCGTCCCCCACTCCGGTGGCCACGGCGACGGCCCAGGCGCGTCCCGCCCACCGGGCCGTGACCAGGCCCAGCGCGAACAGCAGGGCGATGTTGAAGGAGAAGACCGCGAACTCGATGTTGCGGGCGGGCCACCAGCCCCAGCCGGCTCCCGCGAGGATCAGGACAGTGGGCAGTACGGCCACGACGAGCGGCCACTCGCGGACGAGGACGCGCAGGGCCTCCCTGCGGGGGCGGGGGCCGCGTTCGGCGATGTAGTGGGCGTAGCCGTGGGCCAGCGCGGAGGCGAACCCGGTCACCAGCAGCCAGGTGGCGTCGTAGAGCCGGCTTTCCCGCGTGGTGTGCCCGTACTGGATGAGTGCCGCGACCATCGCGCTGGCCAGGACCGAGCCGTAGACGCCTCCGAACAGGGTCTGGGACCGGGTGTCGTGTGCGGACCGCTCGGGGACGGGCTCCGTGCTGTCCGCCATGGCTGCTCCCTTCGCGGCGTACGGTGACGGTTGCACCCACGATCGCCTGAGCCGCGCGGCCCCGCCACTTCGTCCTTCCTCCCCGACGAAGTGTCCGCGCGCCCACGCCGATCCCGCACACTCTGTCGACGCCCCGGGGCCCGACGACGTGGCTAGGGTCGCCCCATGACGCACAGCTTCGCGCTCCACATCCCCGACGCCGGCCTCGAACCCGAGCCCCTCGACCCGGAGCAGATCGTCTCCGGCGACCCGGAGGTGACCGGCAGGGTGGTCTGGGAGTCGGCGGACGGCCGGCAGATCCGCGGGATCTGGCAGATCACGCCGGGCGTGGTCACGGACACCGAGGCCGACGAGCTGTTCGTGGTGATCAGCGGCTCGGCGACGATCGAGGTCGAAGGCGGGCCGGCGCTGACGGTGGGGCCGGGCGACATGGCGGTGCTGCGCGCGGGCGACCGTACGACGTGGACCGTGCACGAGACGCTGCGCAAGGCGTACGCGATCAACCTGTGAGGCCGGGTGGCGCCGCCGTCGTACCCCGGACCTCCAGGGTCGGTACGGCCAGGTGCAGGCGTCCGTCGCCGGGGCGCTCGAAGCGGTCCAGCAGGCAGCGGGCCGCGCGCCGGCCGAAGGACGCCGACGATGGGGCTCCCCTGCTCGAGCGCATCCGAGAGGGGGAGGGTGCGCTGTTCGCGCAGGCTGCGCATGGCCGCGTTCGGCAGGTAGTCCCCTTCCCGGACGGCCGGTTGACAGCCACTTCATGTCCGGACATGGTGACCCCGACAGGAACTGGATCGGTCCGAAGAGGGGCTGTCATGGTGGACGCGCTCGGTGTCGCCGTCGTCGGGTTCGGCTGGATGGGGCGGGTGCACACCCAGGCGTACGCCCGCGTCCGGCATCACTTTCCGCAGCTGCCGCTGCGGCCGGAACTGGTGACGGTCGCCGAGGAGGTGCCGGGCCGGGCCGAGGAGGCCGCCGAGCGGTTCGGGTTCGCCTCCGCCCTCCGCGACTGGCGCGAGGTGGCCGCCGATCCGCGGGTACGGGCCGTCAGCGTCACCGCGCCCAACTTCCTGCACCGGGAGATCGGCGTGGCCATGGCCGAGGCCGGCAAGCACCTCTGGATCGAGAAGCCGGTGGGCCTGACCGGCGAGGACGCCCGGGCGGTGGCCGGCGCGGTCGCCAAGGCCGGCGTGCAGGGCACGGTCGGCTTCAACTACCGCAACGCGCCCGCCGTGGAGGCCGCCCGCGACCTGATCGCCTCCGGGGAGATCGGCACGGCCACACATGTGCGCATCCGCCTGTTCAGCGACTACGCGGCCCACCCGGACGGCGCCCTGACCTGGCGTTACGAGCGCGAACGCGGCGGCAGCGGGGTGCTCGGGGATTTGGCCTCGCACGGCGCCGACCTGGCTCGCTTCCTGCTCGGCGACATCGCCTCCCTGACCGCCGACACGGCCGTCTTCGTCCCGCAGCGAGCCCGCCCGACGGGCGCCACAGCAGGTCACGCCCTCGCCTCGGGCGGCGAGCCGGGTCCGGTCGAGAACGAGGACTACGTCAACTGCCTGCTCCGCTTCGCCTCCGGCGCCCGGGGTGTCCTGGAGGCCTGCCGGGTCTCGGTCGGCGAGCAGAACAACTACGGTTTCGAGGTGCACGGCTCGAAGGGCGCGGTGTTCTGGGACTTCCGCCGGATGAACGAGCTGGCGATCAGCCGCGGTACGACGTACCAGGACCAGCCGGTGAGCACGGTGTACGTCGGCCCGGGCGACGGCGAGTTCGCCGCGTTCCAGCCGGGCGCGGCCAACGCGATGGGCTATGACGACCTGAAGGTCATCGAGGCGTACCGCTTCCTGCGCTCGATCGCCGAGGGCAGGCCGTACGGCACCACCCTCGCGGACGCGGTGCACAGTGCCGCCGTGCTCGACGCCATGGCGGTGTCGGCCGAGAGCGGGGCGTGGGTCAACCTGCCGGTGTCGTAGGCATGTTGTACGGGGTGACCACCTGGATCGCGGACGGCAGGACCGGTCCGGCGGGCGGCAGGGCCCCGTGGAAACGCATCACCTCGCGGCAGGCCTCGCGCAGGTCGTGCCCGAGGTCGTGGTGCAGGACGGCGGACAGGCGGTGCTCGCGCAGCAGGCGGGTGTTGTCGTGGTCGAGGTCGTGGGCGACGAACACCGCGCAGTCGCGGCCGAGGTCGGCGAAGGCGCGCAGGGTGGCGTTGTTGCCGCCGCCGATGGAGTACACCGCCCGGATCTCCGGATCGCGTTCCAGGGCGGCGCGGACGAGGTCGTACTGGGTGGCGTCCAGGCCCTGCCCCTCGGCGATCTCGACCAGGGTGCGCCCGGGATGCCTCGCCCGCATGACGCCGCGGAAACCCATCTCGCGCTCCTCCTCGTTGCGGAAGAAACCGCTGCTGAGGCTGGTGAGGACGTTGCCGGGCCGGTCGCCGAGCCACTGGCCCGTCAGATAGGCGGCGGTGGCCCCCGCGGCCCGGTTGTCGATGCCGACGTAGGCGAGGCGGCCGCTGGCGGGCAGGTCGGTGACGAGCGTGACGACCGGGATACCGGCCGCGGTGAGCCGGCCCACGGCGGCGGTGACCTCGGGGACGTCGGGTGCCTTGAGGATCACGCCCTGCGAGCCCCGCCGGGCTATCCGGTCCAGCGTCCTGACCTGCTCGGCCACCGGCCCGGTCTCACGGAAGTGGAAGCGGGAGCGGACCACGGCCGGGTGCAGCGACGGCAGCTCGGCCTCCAGAGCGGCCCGCACGGCCGTGGTGAACCGCTCGGGCGCCTGCACCACGATGTCGACCATGAACGTACGGCCGACCAGCCGCACCTGGGTGCGCTGCCGGTCCAGGTCGGCGATGGCCCGGTGCACCTCCTGGGCGGTGCTCTCCCGCACCCCTCCCCTGCCGTTCAGCACGCGGTCCACGGTGGCCTCGCTGAGGCCTGCCTGACGTGCGATCTCCCGGAGGGGGAACGGGTGGCCCATGAACCGACTCCTTGAAGGTTTTTTGATGGCTGCCTGCTGGTTGTTCGAGGGGTTTGTACTGACAAGAATGACAGGGCCGCGTGGGCCACGTGGCTTCCTTGACGGAAAGAAGGACGCCGATGTCCCTCACCACTGCCGCAGGCCGGGCCTGGTGGTCCGAGCGGGACTGCGACCTCGACGACTTCCGCGCGCTGGTCGGAGAAAGGAACCCGGCGGGACATGGGACTTCTCGACGACAAGGTCGTCCTGGTCAACGGCGGCAGCCAGGGGCTGGGCGCGGCGATCGCGCGGGCGGCCGTCCGGGAGGGCGCCGCGGTGGCGGTCACGGGCCGTCGTACGGAACCCGGTGAGGCGCTGGTGGCCGAGCTGGCGACGGCCGGCGGCAAGGCGATGTTCGGCCGTGCCGACCTGGCGGACGCCGAACAGGCGAAGGCGTCCGTGGCCGAGGTGGTCGACGCGCACGGCCGGATCGACTGTCTGGTGAACTCGGCGGGGCTGACCTCCCGGGGGACGCTGCTGGACACGACGCCTGAGCTGTTCGACGCGCACATCGCGATCAACCTCAAGGGGCCGTTCTTCGCCATGCAGGCGGCGGTCGCCGACATGGTGGCCCGCAAGGCGCCCGGCACGATCGTCAACATCATCACCTCGTCGGCGCACGGCGGGCAGCCGTTCCTGGCGCCGTACGTCGCCGCGAAGGCCGGTCTGATGGGCCTGACCCGCAATGCGGCGCACGCACACCGCTGGGACCGGATCCGGATCAACGGCCTGAACATCGGCTGGACCGCGACCGAGGGCGAGGACGCCACCCAGCGCGCCTTCCACGGCGCCGGCGACGACTGGCGGGAGCAGGCCGCCGCCCGGCTGCCGATGGGCAGGCTCGGCCGGCCGGACGAGATCGCCGACTTTGTGGTCCTCCTGCTGTCCGACCGCTCGGGCGTGGTCACCGGCTCGGTGATCGACTGGGACCAGAACGTGCTCGGCGGCCTCGACTAGCTCTCCCTTCGGCCTTCGGCACCACCGCACTTTAGGAGTTGCACCTCATGCGCATGGGAATCCTCGGCCTCGGCCGCATCGGCGCCTTCCACGCCGAGACCCTCTCCGGGCTCGACGCCGTCGACTCGCTCGTCGTCTGCGATCCGTTCACCGATGCCGCGAACGCCGCCGCCGAGCGGTTCGGGGCCGAGGTCGCGGACTCGCCGGAGGCACTGCTGGCCGCCGGCGTGGACGGCCTGGTCGTCGCGGCCGCCACCGACGCCCACCCGGCGCTGATCCGGGCCGGTGTCGAGGCGGGCGTACCGGTCTTCTGCGAGAAGCCCGTCGCCCGCACGATGGCGGAGGGCGTCGAAGTGCTGCGCGCCGTGCAGGGCAGCGCCGTGCCGATCCAGATCGGCTACAACCGCCGTTTCGATGCGGGCTTCGTCGCCGCCCGGGCCGCCGTCCAGGCCGGTGAGCTGGGCCGGCTGCACACGGTCCGCTCGACGACCCTCGACCCGGCGCCGCCGCCGGCCGCGTACATCGCCGCCTCCGGCGGCATCTTCCGGGACTGTTCCGTCCACGACTTCGACATCATCCGCTGGGTGACCGGCCGCGAGGTCACCGAGGTGTACGCGGTGGGGGGCAACCGGGGCGCCGACTACATCAGGGAGGCGGGCGACGCGGACACCACCGGCGCGATCCTCACCCTGGACGACGGCACGATCGCGGTGGTCTCCAACTCCCGGCACAACCCCCGCGGTTACGACGTCCGCATGGAACTCCACGGCTTCCAGGACTCGATCGCGGTCGGCCTGGACGACAAGCTCCCACTCCGCTCGGTCGAGCCCGGAGTGACCTTCCCGGCGGGCACCCCGCACGACTTCTTCATGGACCGCTTCGCCACCGCCTACCGCGCCGAGCTCACCGCGTTCACCGAGGTCGTGGCCGGCACCCGCCCCTCCCCGTGCACCGTCGAGGACGCCCTGGAGGCCGGCTGGATCGCCGAGGCCTGCACCCTGTCCCTGCACGAGCACCGTCCGGTGACCGTCGCGGAAGCACGGGGCGCCTGACGGCGGGCGCAGCGGGGCGAGTCGGTGACCCCGTCCTGTCTCTCACCCGAGACGAGCGGCCACAAGACTCGCCCCGGGCCGTATTCCGACGTCGCTCAGCGTCCGGTGATCGGAGGTGCCGGCACCTTGGGCTGCGCGCCACCGGAACCCGTCTGTGGTGCCACGGCGGCCCCCTCCCCCGTACCGACTCTCGACGGCACCCTAGCCCAAAGGAGCGCCGAGCAAGCCCTGGTCCTGACAGGGCGTCAACTCCCCCTGCGCACAGGGTTCAAAGGCAGTACCGCACCAGCCACTCGTCCGCGCTGTACCGGTCCCGTGCCGGGTCCGGCAGGGTCGCCGGCCTGGTTTCCACCGTGTCCTGCGGGCGTATCCGCTCGGGCAGGTGGCTGAAGCGGCTGGGGCGCGGGGCGGCCGTCTCGGCGGCCTCCTGAGGCGACTTTCGGGGTTCCGTACGGTGTGTCATGCGGTCGTCCTCCCGTCCTTGCGGGCGTTCCCCCGTCGACAGTCAGAACGCCCGCATGCCCCCGTTGGTTCCCTGCACACCTCGGACCAACCCCTCAGGCCCCGCACGACCTCAGGAACCTGCGCGTCCGCACCGCGATGGGTAGCGGCTTGTCCGGCTCGCACGGGTACATGTCCTGCTCGACGATCGCGAACAGTTCCACCCCGAGACGCTGCGCGGCCTCCAGGACGGGGCCCAACTCGGGGACTCCGGACGGGGGTTCGCACATGACTCCGCGCTGCACCGCCGGCCCGAAGGGCACCCCGTTCGCGACCACGTCCGCGAGGATCGCCGGGTCCACCTGCTTGAGGTGCAGGTAGCCGATGCGCCCGCCGTAGGTCTCGATCAGCTCGACGCTGTCGCCGCCGCAGTAGGCGTAGTGGCCGGTGTCGAGGCAGAGGTTGACCAGCTCGGTGTCGGTGGAGTCGAGGAAGCGCTCGACGTGGTCCTCGGTGTCGATGTGCGTGTCGGCGTGCGGATGGACGACCAGTTCGAGGCCGTACGTCTCCTTGACCTCGTGGCCGAGCCGTTCCATGCCCTTGGTGAGGTGCGCCCACTGTTCGGGCGTCAGCTCGGGCGGTTCGAGGAGCACGGCCGTCCTGTCGTCCCGCCAGAAGGAGGGAATGACGACGAGGTGCCGCGCGCCCATGGCCTGGGTGAGGGCGGCCACCTGGCTGACGTGGGCCCAGGTCTCCTCCCAGACGGACGGGCCGCGGTGCATGCCGGTGAAGACCGTGCCGGCCGACACCTTCAGGTCGCGCCGCCCCAGCTCGTCCGTCAGGCGTGCCGGGTCGGTGGGGAGATAGCCGTAGGGGCCGAGTTCGATCCAGTCGTAGCCGGCCCCGGACACCTCGTCGAGAAAGCGTTCCCAGGGGACCTGGCGCGGGTCGTCGGGGAACCAGACGCCCCAGGAGTCGGGAGCGGAGCCGACCCGGATGCGGTCGAGGGAGGAGGGGTTCACCATGTCAGGTGGTCCCTTCCGGGGCGTTCGCCACGGGTGCGGTGAGGTCCTCCTCCTCCGGGAGTTCCTCGACGTCGACGCCCCGCACCTGCGCCAGCTCGTGCTTGAGCGCGGCGAGTTCGGCGCCGCCCGCCATGTGATTGGTCAGCTCCTCCAGCGTGATCTCGCTGCGCTCGGCACTGAGTTCGAGGGTGCCGAGGCGCAGGACGCTGAAGTGGTCGCCGACCATGTAGGCGTGGTGCGGGTTGTGGGTGATGAAGATGACGCCGAGGCCGCGCTCGCGGGCGGCGGCGATGTACTTCAGGACCACACCGGACTGCTTGACCCCGAGGGCGGCGGTCGGCTCGTCCAGGATCAGCACCCGGGCACCGAAGTAGACGGCGCGCGCGATGGCCACGCACTGGCGCTGGCCGCCGGAGAGCGTGCCGATGGGCTGTTCCAGGTCGTCCAGGACGATGCCCATGTTGCGCAGTTCCTGGTCGGCGGTCTCCTTCATGCGGGCGATGTCGAGGCGGCGGACGGGCCAGGGGCCCTTGGTCATCTCGGAGCCGAGGAAGAAGTTCCGCCACACCGGCATCAGGGGCACGGTGGCGAGGTCCTGGTAGACGGTGGCGATGCCCTTGTCGAGGGCATCGCGCGGAGAGCCGAAGCGCACCGGGGTGCCGTCCACGAGGAGGGCGCCCTCGGTGTGCTGGTGCAGTCCCGAGATGATCTTGATGAGGGTGGACTTGCCGGCGCCGTTGTCGCCGAGGACACAGGTCACCCGCCTGGGGCGGACCCTGAGGTCGACGCCGTGCAGGGCGCGGATGTTGCCGTAGGACTTGCCCGCCCTGCGCAGCTCGACGATCGGTCCGTCGGGGGCGGGCACGGTGTCCTCGAGGACGGCGCCGTGGGTTCCGGTTCCGTTGTCTGTCATCGGTGTCACCTCCGCGTCGCCGTGCGCTGGACCCACAGGTTGATCAGGACGGCGCCGAGCAGCATCACGCCGAGGAAGGCCTTGAACCAGTCGGGGTTCCAGCCGGCGAACACGATGCCCTGGTTGACCATGCCGAACATGAACGCGCCGAAGACCGGGCCGATCGCGGAGCCGGAGCCGCCGGTGAGCGAACAGCCGCCGATGACCGCGGCGGCGATGTAGATCAGCTCCTGGCCGACGCCCTCGCCGGACTGCACGGTGTTGAAGGAGAACAGATTGTGCATGCCGACGAACCAGGCGCCGAAGCCGACCAGCATGAACAGGGAGATCTTGGTGAAGTTCACCGGCACACCGACGGCGCGCGCACTCTCCTTGTTGCCGCCGACGGCGAAGATCCAGTTGCCGTACTTGGTGCGCAGCAGCACCCAGGTGGCCAGGGCCGCGAAGGCCAGCCAGTAGAAGACGGTGATCTTCACCTCGACGCCCGCGATGTCGACGGAGGACGCGAAGATCTTCTTCGCCTGGCCGAAGCCGTCCATGTTGCTGATGTCGTCGGTGGCGACGTTGCCGGTGATCAGCTTGGTCACGGCGAGGTTGACGCCCTGCAGGATCAGGAAGGTGCCCAGGGTGACCAGGAAGCTGGGCAATCCGGTCTTGACCACCATCCAGCCGTTGAACGCGCCGACGGCGAGCGAGGCGAACAGCGCGACGATCACGCCCACCCACACGTTCATCGTGAGCTGGTAGCTGATCATGCTCGCGACGAGCGCCGAGGTGATCACGGCGACACCGGAGGACAGGTCGAACTCGCCGCCGATCATCAGCAGGGCCACCGGGAGGGCCATGATGCCGATGGTCGAGGACTGATAGAGGACCGTGGCGATGGAGCTGCCCTGGCGGAGCGAGGGCGCGGCGATCAGGAAGAAGACCAGTACGGCCACGGCGCCGAGGAAGACGCCCACTTCGGGCCGGGCCAGCAGCCTGAGCGCCAGCGGGCGCCGGGTGGTGCGGCCGTCGGTCTGCCTGGGGCCGGGCGCCGGCGGTGTCCCCACCGCCGGCTCGGCGTGCTGGGCCATGCTCATCACCGGGTGCCCTTCGCGGCGAACTGTGCGACCTGGTCGACGTTGGACTTGTCGACGAAGGCCGGGCCGGTGAGCACCGGCTGCTCCCCACCGCCGCTGTAGTTGCCGTTGTTCTTGTACAGCCACAGGGAGTCGATCGCCAGGTAGCCCTGCAGGTACGGCTGCTGGTCCACGGCGAACTGGATGGTGCCCTTCTGGATGGCGCTGGTCAGCTGGCTGTTCAGGTCGAAGGTGGCGACCTTGGCCTTGCTGCCGGCGTCGCCCACCGCCTGCGTCGCGGTCAGCGCGAAGGGGGCGCCGAGCGTGGCGACGTAGTCGATGGACTTGTCCTGCTTGAGCTTGGCCGTGATCGTCGACTTCACGGACGGCATGTCGGTGCCGTTCACGTACAGCGTCTCAGTCGTGCCGGAAAACGTCTTCTTCACACCGTCGCAGCGCTGGGTGAGGCCGATGTTGCCCTGCTCCTGGATCACACAGACGGCCTTCTTGGCGCCGACCTCGTTCAGCTTCTTGCCGAACGCCTCGCCCGCCACCGTCTCGTCCTGCCCGAAGAACTGCAGCAGGCCGAGCTTCTTCCAGTCGCTGACCCCCGAGTTCAGGCCGACCACGGGTATCTTCGCCGCGTGGGCCTTGCTGACCACGTCCCTCATGGCGTCCGGCTTGGCCAGGGTGATCGCGATCCCGTCGACCTTCTGGTCGACGGCGTTCTGCACCAGGTTGGCCTGGGTGCCGGCGTTCGGGTCGGAGGAGTAGATCAGCTTGATGTTGTCCTTGGCGGCGGCGGCCTCGGCGCCCTTGCGGACGATGTCCCAGAAGGTATCGCCCTGCGCCTGGTGGGTGACCAGCGCGACGGTCATGCGGGGGGTGTTGGCCTTGCCCGCGGAGGCACCCGACCCTCCCTCTTCGGCCTTCTTCCCCCCGGAGCTGCTGGAGCAGCCCGCGAGGGTGAGGGCTGCCGCAGCGGCCACGGCCACGACGGGGGCCAGTCTGCGGGAGCGGGAGTGAGAAGAGCGGTCCATCGTTCCTGCACCTCACTGTGGGTCGGGGGAAGGGACGCTGTTGCGTTGGGACGGGATCCAAGTCCCTGCCGGGCCCGCTGTCAAGACTTTGTTAAGACATCATTTCACAAGCAGGTCCGAATGTAAGTACAAACTGTTGACAGTGCCGCCTGCCCGCCCCTACACCTGAGAGGCATGAGCCACTCGACGAGCGCTTCGACGGGCCGTCCGACCGTCGCCCAGGCGCTGGTGCGCTTCCTGTCCGCCCAGTACACCGCACGCGACACAGAACGGCACCGGCTGATCGCCGGCACCTGGAACATCATCGTCGGTACCTGGGGCATCTTCGGGCACGGCGACGTCGCGGGCATCGGCCAGGCACTGATCGCATACGGCGACGTCACGCCCCAGGCCGTACGGGTCCTGGCCGACCCGGCCCAGACCGGCGCCGCCACCCTCGCCCTGCCGCGGGACGTGCAGGCGGCGGCGTACGACTGGCCCGAGGAGTTCTCCGCCGAGCGCGTGCGGCCCGTACGACGGCCCGTCCCGGACCCGGCCGAGGCCCGGTGGGGCGTACCGGTCGCCGAGGCGGCGCCCCGGGGGGGGTGCCTCTATGTCTTCCGTCAAGGCACTCCTGTCGGGTTTGGGGTGGTTCGGGGTTGCTGAGGTTATGCGGCGAGCTCGACGTCTTTCGGTGTCCGGGATTCGTAGAAGGTGCCGTCGCGGAGCATGGCGAACAG